>CAJFMW010000023.1:2049-35522 GCA_904392525.1 uncultured Eisenbergiella sp. | reverse complement strand
CTTTGTTCCTGTACAGCCCGGATTTGTATGGGGAAATACCTGGGAATACTGCTGGTTTCAGGGAAGTGTGACGCTTCCGAAGGAGGCGGAGGGAAAGCGGATCGTGCTGAACCTGGCGCCGGACGGAGAGTCCACTCTGTTTGTGAACGGAAAGAGCTTTGGAACCTATCGTGCATCCTGGGTCAATGAAAAGCATCATTATGTGGAAGACAACGTGCTGACCAGAGAGGGAAAAGCAGGAGAGAAGTTCGATATTCTGATGGAAACCTATGCGGGTCATTATTATCCGGAGGCTCCGTCAGGACACTGTGCGGTGGGCCCGGTTCTTGAGGGGATGTATCAGGACCCGCTGGAAGAGGGAAAAAGACGTACCCTGGGCGTATGCACCTTTGGAATCTGGAATGAGGATGCCTATCAGCTTTATATGGACGTGCAGACGCTGATCGGACTTCTGGAGGTTGTGGATCTTTCCTCTCTGCGCGCCGCAAAAATAGCGGAGGCGCTGGAGCAGTTTACACTGACAGTGGATTTTGAGCAGGACAGAGATGCGAGACAGGCTTCCTACAGAGAAGCGGCCAGAGAACTCCGGTCGGTGATGGAGGCGGTAAACGGCTCCACACAGCCCGTTTTCTATGCCGTCGGAAATGCGCATCTGGATCTGGCATGGTTGTGGCCCATGGCGGAGACGCACCGTAAAACCTCCCGTACCTTTGCCGCGCAGCTCAGGCTGCTTGAGGAATATCCGGAATATAAATTCCTGCAGAGCCAGCCGGCGTCCTATGAGATGTGCCGGAAATATTATCCCGAGCTGTTTGAACGCATCCGTGAGGAGATCGGCAAGGGACAGTGGATCGCGGAAGGCGCCATGTGGGTGGAGCCGGATACCAATATGGCTTCCGGAGAGGCGCTGATCAGACAGCTGGTTCATGGAAAACGGTATTATAAGGATGTGCTTGGAACGGACAGCGTGATTCTCTGGCTTCCGGATACCTTCGGCTATACCGCCGCCCTTCCTCAGATTCTGAAGGGATGCGGCGTGAAATATCTGGTAACCCAGAAGATTTTCTGGACCTATAATGACGGGGAACAGTTCCCTTATCACTATTTTACCTGGAAGGGAATGGATGGCTCTGAGGTGACCTCCTTCCTGCCCACCAGCTATACCTACCGCACGGACCCGAAAGAGGTCAACAATGTGTGGAAAAACCGTGTGCAGTCCAGAGATCTGGAGGCCTTCCTCTTCCCGTTCGGCTATGGAGACGGAGGCGGTGGACCGGCAAGGGATCATGTGGAATTTGCGCTCAGACAGAAGGATATTGAAGGCGGCGTGAAGGTGAAGATGGCCGGACCGCTGGAATTCTTTGAAGATATGGAGAAGCTGGGCGGACCGAAGAATACCTATGTGGGAGAACTGTATTTCAGCGCGCACAGAGGTACCTATTCCTCCCAGGCGGACATCAAGAAGAACAACAGAAAGAGCGAGCTCATGCTTCGTGAAATGGAGATGTGGGCCAGCGCAGCTTCCTTAAGGGGCTGGACTTATCCCATTGAACAGGCGGACGGACTCTGGAAGACGCTGCTTCTGCATCAGTTCCATGATATCCTTCCCGGTTCTTCCATCGCCAGAGTTTACGTAGAGGCGAATGAAGCCCATGAAAAGCTTCAGGCGGAAGCTGCGGGAATTACCGCGGATGCTGCGGCTGCTCTTATGGAGAAGAAAGAAGGCGTAACCGTATTCAACTCCCTGAGCTTTGAAAGAAAAGCCCTTGTGACCCTACCGGATGAATTTGCGGACGGAGCCTGCCTTGCGGACGGAGCTGCCATTCCAGTGCAAAAGACCCGGGAAGGCGTAAAGGCGCTGGTTGAGCTTCCTTCCTGCGGCGCGGTATCCCTGTATCCGAAAGCGGCAGAAAGCAGGCCCGGGACAGAAGGAGCTTCCCTGAAGAAAACAGAGGACGGCTTCGTGATGGAAAATAGCCATGTGTGCGCAAGGATCAATGAAAAGGGCGAGGTGGTTTCCTTCCGTCTGAAGTCGGAGAACGGACTGTCACGGGAGTATGCGGCAGGGCCGATGAACCGGATGCGTCTGTTCAAGGACATCCCCCGCAAGTACGATGCCTGGGACATCGACTCCAATTATGTGTGCCAGGAAACCGAGGGAGCCTGTGAGGTTGCCGTGGAGCCTGAGGGAGAGGGCCTGGAAGCGGTTCTGAAGGTGACGGGAAGAATCAGCAGGTCCACCTATACACAGTACATTCGTCTGGCTGCGGAGAGCAGAAGGCTTGAGTTTGAAACGATCGTGGACTGGAAAGAGCTTCACCGCATGCTGAAGGCGGCATTCCCTGTAAATGTATATGCGGAAAACGGAATCAACGAAATCCAGTTTGGCTATCTGGAAAGGCCTGCACATCGTTCCAGACCTTACGATAAGGAACGCTTTGAGGTATGCAACCACCGTTACAGTGCTTTCTGTGATGGAAACAGCGGAGCCGCTGTTCTCAACAACTGCAAATACGGCATTTCCATGAATGAAAACAGCCTGGAGCTGACCCTCCTGCGCGCCTCCGCAGCTCCGGAAATGCGTGCGGACAACAAGGTGCATCATTTCACCTATGCCTTTACAGCCTGGGAAGGAAGCTTCATGGATTCCGATGTGGTAAGACAGGGTTATGAAGTGAATGTGAAGCCCTGGGCAGCATCCGGAAGCGGAAGGGACTTCAGCCTGCTTTCCATCGACCGGGCGAATATCCTTCTGGATACCATGAAGCCTGCTGAGGATGGAAGCGGCGATCTTATCCTGCGTCTGTATGAGAGCAAAAAGGCGGCGACCGATGCCCGCGTACAGCTCTCACCGGAGATTCTGGCGGGCGGCCATGTATATGCCTGCGATATGCTGGAAAATGTGGAGGAAGAGCTTCCGGTATCTGACGGAGCGCTCACTCTTTCCTTCCATCCGTTTGAAATCAGGACCATCCGGATTTCCAGGTAGAAGTGAAGAAAGAATAAGAGACAAGAGAAAAGGGGGCTGTGAAAAATGATTTCTCAATTTTTCACAGCCCCCTTACTATATCCTAAATGCGGAAGATGGTACTTGAACTTGGAAGAATTAAGAATGAGGAGACAGACAGGCTCATCAGAAACGCTCTGGAAGATAACTGTTATCACAATAATGAGAAAGGGACTTCGAGGGACTTGAATATCATTCTGTTTCCAACAAAGAAAAAGACTGAAAACTCAGTATCCACCAAGTTCTCAGCCCGCTAACCCGAATGCGGAAGATGGGACTTGAACGAGAAGAGGTGCCGTAAATACTGGACTTTCAGTGTTTCAAGGGACCATCGAGGGACTTATACACAGAGAAGGAGGAGCATCCGCATATACGCCAATATATGGGTGATTCTCGCAATTTGCTCCTTTGTCTGCAGAAAAAATTTTTTTATGCGAAAAAATTTCCCACATTTTGCAAAAAATGCTCTATATTAAAATTAGAGGGTCGATAGATCGTTTTTCTGTCGGCCTTTTTACGTACCTGCATTTTCTGAAAGGAGGGCAAATAATGCTGAACAGAATGCTTACACTAGACCTGCGGGGGGCTTCTGAAAGATATGGCCTTAGTAAACCGACATTGTGCCGGATTGCAAGAGAACATGGAGCACTGCTCCGGCCGCAAAACAAATACCTGGTCAAGGTTGATATCATGGACCGTATCATCCTTGGATCACAGACCGCAGGCGGACAGGAGGAATTATGCATGAAACATTCCGGGCTGTCTTATCTTCGCTGAACGGAATCGGTATTTACCGGATTGCATCTGACCTTTATCAGGTGCCGGATTGCAGAGGGTTTGTAAAGAGCCCGGTGACCACGGACAGCACAAGATCATGTAAGCTTTACAGGGAAACAAACTCATTTTTTGATTTTGCCGGGTGCCGGGGCGGAGACGCGATCAACTTTGTTTCGTATGTCAGAGGTACGAACAACTGGGAATCCCTTCAATACCTTGCGGAATTCTACAGTCTGAAAAAGACCGATATAGAAGGTTATCGGGCCGAAAGACGAACCGCATTGGACAAGAATGCTGACAGGCGTCAGGAGGTGGCCTTCAGAAGGGCTCTGAACGCTCAAATAGAGCGTTTAAAGCACCTTGAAGATATTTATTCCTCCGTGCTTGAAAATCCGAAAATTGCGCCTCTTTCTGATGAATGGTGTCTGGTGAAAAATGAACTTCCGATGATCCAGTACAAATTGGATATCCTATGCGCCGCAGATATGAACATCTACCGCAAGATGCGCTCAAGTCCCGGGAAAGGGTTATCTGACTACAGCACATGGGTGAGGGACGCAAAGGAGGTATTGAAAAGCCTTACGGGTGATTGGGGGAATGTACTTGAGGGATAATAAAATCAAATGTCCGCAGTTGCTTATGCTTGAGAATGTAAAGGAAAAAGAGGCGGAATGGCTTGTTCCCCAGTACATACCAAAAGGCCAGATAACTGTTCTGGGCGGTGACGGCGGGAGCGGTAAAACCATAACATGGTGTGCCCTTGCTGCAGCCATAAGCAGCGGGAAAAAAGTTTTCTTTGACAGCGTCCCGGAAGGATTTGCATCATATGAACCCGGAAAAGTATTATTTTTCAGTTCTGAAGACTCCATAGAGCATACCCTGAGAGCGCGTCTGAGAAAGGCGGGCGGAAATTTGAGAAACGTGTTTTCTGTGAGCCTGAAGGATGAAAATTTCAGTGAAATTAAATTTAACAGTGCTTTCCTGCGCCAGATCATCGAACAAACGCGCCCTGCTCTCGTGATTTTTGATCCAATTCAGTCGTTTATACCGCCGGATGTTCAGATGGGACAGAGAAATGCGATGCGAAGCTGCCTGAATCCCCTGATTGGCATGGGTGAGGAATTTGGATGTACTTTTTTGATCGTGGTTCACACGAATAAGCGTCAGGGCGTATATGGAAGGAATCGGGTTGCGGATTCCGCAGATATCTGGGATATCGCGCGATCTGTTCTGATCGCAGGATGTACCAGGGACGGGAAGCGGTATCTCAGCCATGAAAAAAGCAATTATGGAGAACTGGGAGAAACAGCGCTGTTTTCTGTAGAAGATGGCATAGCATCGTTTCTTGAGTACACAGATAAAAAGGACAAGGATTTTGTGCAGGAGCGCGATTATGACTCTTATCAGGCTCCTCAAAGGGTAGATGCAGAGAATTTTATCATTGATTTCCTGAAGCACGGCAAGAAGCCGACTGCTGAACTGGATGACGCGGCCAAGGCGGCAGGCATTACCAAAAGCACTCTGGGACGTGCAAAGACAAAATTAAGGGAGCGCGGTTTATTGTCCGGGAGATCGGAAGGGTTCGGAAACAGTAAGATTTTTTACAGCTATCTGATAGATAAAGCTCTATAAGGGAGATTTTCCTTGAGGTAGTAAGGCGGAAATCCGCATAAATACTGGTATTTTGTTTACTCCGCATGTTGAGGTAGTAAGCATGTCTTTGCGAAATAAGCGGCTCTCTTATTCCCTCAATGTGAGAAGTAAGCAGAACCCGCATAAATACTGGATTTTTTGCTTACTCCCTCACTTCTCACTACAGTCAGTGAACTTTTGACAGATGAGGAGTAAGGAAGAAGGTGACTCATGAATTTTAAGCAGATATATTTCCTGATATGGCAAAGGGCATGGGAGTTTCATAAACGCTATTCTTCTGCCTGCGACTGGGAAAAAATCATTGCGGAAGGTGACTTGCTTGTCCGGGAGATGGATGACAAGCCCGGAGGAAAATTGTTTCGTGATCTTTTGGCTGCTGTTATATCGGAGTTGGAAAGGAATGACAAAGATGGACGATCTGCCTCATTGGAATCAGTTTGTCAGGGAAATGATCAAAAAGAGGGGTGAGAAGGAAATCATGTATGAGAAGGAAGAAGATGCGGGCAAAGCCGGCGAAAAGCTGTCAAATTACAAAAGGAGCGATAGAATATGAACGAAAATACGCCTAAAATATCCAGACAGAAAGCATGCGCAGTTCGCAAGTGGGAAGAAATTTCCAAATTTGGCGGAGAAGCTCCATCTCCTGCGGAGATTTTGGAATGCATAAGGATGGAAAGAAGCACCCGGCTTTCAAGGGAAGAGGTTCAAAGACGGGTGTATCAATATTTGACTTCGTGTATGGAAAAGTATGAGGACGAAGACACTCATGAAACCGGGTATCGGTGGAGAAAGAATCCCACTAAAGCCGGGCTTGCCCGTTCTGTAGGGGTGACTCCGGAGACATTATCGCGCTATCTTGCCAATCATGTTAATGGGAATCCTTATTGCGCAGACGCAAAGCAAAGCGTTGTATCGGTCAATGATTTTGACATTATACGGGCAGCAGCTGGAATCATAGAAGAATTTTACGAGCAACAGTTAGGGAAAAACCGCAATAACAGCGGTTCCATTTTCTGGCTGCTGAATGCCCAGACAGAGCGTTGGACAAACAGACAGGAGGTGGAGATGGTCAACAATGACGAGATGCAGAAGCCTTTATTGAGCCATGAAGAAATTCAGCAGATCTTGGATCAGGCGCATAACCGTGATACTTTGGATTTGATTGACGAGCTCCCGGATTGACAAAGATATGAATCAAAACTTATAAGTATTGACACCGAAAACAGAATGCCGTAAAATAGCCGTATACAGGAGTGTCATAATATAGTGCCATATATAGGAGGATACCAAATGAGATACGGCTACGGCAGAGTAAGTACAACAGGGCAGGCCCGCGATGGAAACAGTCTGGATGCGCAGGAAACAGCCCTCAAAAATGCGGGGGCTCAGAAAATATATTCTGATACTTTCACTGGCACCAAAAACCACAGGCCGGAGCTGGATAAGCTTATGGATCTGCTTCAGCCCGGTGATACGCTGATTGTCAGTAAGCTGGACAGAATAGCGCGTTCTGCTTCCGGAGGGATAGAGCTTATAAACAGCCTTCTGGAGCGCGGCATTACAGTGCATGTACTCAATATGGGCATCATGGATAATACTCCGTCCGGCAAACTGATTAGGAATGTAATGCTGGCGTTTGCAGAGTTTGAACGTGATATGATAATTGAGCGGACGCAGGAAGGCAAGGCTATTGCGCGGAAGCGGGCTGACTATAGGGAGGGAAGGCCTAAGAAGTATTCCAGAAAGCAGATTGAACACGCGTTGGAACTGTTGGAATCACATTCCTACAAACAAGTAGAAGCGATGACAGGAATTTCCAAATCAACGCTTATCAGGGCTCAAAAGAAGTAATATATACTTTTTATCAGGATAGTGGCTTCCACTGTCCTTTTTTCATGTTTTAAAACGGGTATACAGGGGTCTTGAAACGCTTTCGCTCTCCCCTCTTTTAACCACTGAATTCTGAAAAAACAAGAAAAAGGCCCGCAACAGGAAGGAGGGAAAATATGCAGATTCGAGATTGGATGGTAGAATCGGCCACACGGCATGCGGCGGATTATATCGTAACATTCGTTGGAGGAATGTGTCAGAAGATGGACCGGGAAGAAGGTTCCGTCATGGTGGATTATCTGAACCGATGCAAAACGGAAATGAATAAGCGGCTGGATTCAGCAATCGAAATTTTCAGCAAATGGAGGTAACAGCATGTTAACGGATTTTGAAAGGCAGCAATGCCGGGATTTCAAGAAACGCCTGGACGCTGCGAGAACACCGGAGGGCTTGAAGGCCATTAAGATTGCTGCGCAGGTGAGGCAGGCGCAGGATAATGTCGAAAAGGTGCTCCAACACTATAAAAAGCAAAGTGTGCCAGCGGAGCATAAAGAAACGGCTGCAGAACAGATTTTAAAATTTTATAAATAGGGGGAATGAAGACTATGACCAACATTGAAAGAATTGGCGATATCGTGAAGGGTTTTCAGAATGAGGCGGATTGGCGTTTTGCTGATTACAATAAAAAGGTTGAAAAAATCCGGGAAAGGTACAAGGAAGAAGTTGCAAAACTGGAGATTATGCAGAATGTATGGCCGGAGGCGCAGGGGACACTTTCGTTTAAACGGGAACAGGCAAAACAGCAGATTGAAGAAGTGTGTGAGGCTATCCGGGAAGATTTGCGAAAATGGACATTAAAGCCTGTTTCTCCGAACACTTTACAACTGCTTCGCAGTATCCATGATTTTGAAATCGAACTGACCATGTCAGAACTCAAAATGATTGAGGGCGAAGTTTCCGGAAATCTTTTTGCCAGCAAAATTTTTGCCAAGCTGGCTGCGGAACATGGCTATTACGTAGAAGTTCCCAAGGTTGACGACTGCCTGAGGGAACTGCGGGAGCTGGAATCTTTTGCCAAAAGTGCGGTTGATGCGTATGCCGGTCATCCTGATAAAGGTGGTATTTTCCCCGGCAACGATTTGCTGGAAAAGAGGACGGTAAACGGCGTTCCAGTGGGCGAATATGTGGGCTGGCAAAAGCTGAATGCCGCTGAATTTACAGAAAAAAACGGGAGTATGAAGAGAGCATCGGATCTTCTTGCAGCGTCCAGGGTTGATCTGAAATATTCATTGACCCAAAAGGAAACTGCCAGAATCAGGAACCTGATTGATGGCATCGAAAATGACAATATCAGTAACAGCGAGAAGAGACATAAAATATCGGCTCTGCTGAAAAGTGAGCCGGATATGCTCTCTAAAATCAGTCTGATGGATGCGGAAACAAAGGATATTGTTTCAAAGTACATTGGTGAAAGACCGGAAGGATAAAGGAGAATCGAGTAATGGCAATGGTAAAAGCGAAAATTGAAAGCATAGAAAAATGGTGTGACACCATACCGCTTCGATATCTGGCTACGTGGAATAAGGAACCGTTCTATGTCTCAAGTGTTACCCATGAGGGGACGCCTTATAAAGTGCGCTCCCTGTTTCGGCCCAAGAAGCCTTATATCGGCTTTGATCCAAGCAGCACGCCAGATCAAAACGGACTCTTTTATGATATGGGAACCTATGATGACAGCGCAGAGGAGGATACAGTATGATAATTATCGCACATGCACTCATGGTTATGACAACGCTGTTTTTACTCGCCATAATGGGCGTATTTATCTTTTCCATCGTTCGCAGAAAAAGGGATATGGCAAATGTGACCGGCAGCCTGATCAGCTGTTTCTTTGTTGCCTGCGCTGTATGGTTGATTTGGAGGTAAGTTATGTTTTTGCCTGACAAAGAATTAATTCACAATCACTCTCCTCATGTCGCAAGTCTGGATTTTCGCAGAATCCCGCGAAAAATAAAAAAGGGAATAGAGGATTTTGGCTTGATTTCCAGTTTCCTTTTTATTCGCGGTACAGAGAACGGACGAATAATCTATGTAAATGAGGCTGTTGAGGGCTGGGACGCTGCAGTAAACATCATGTCCGGTCTGGATAAACTTCCGGACGCAGCATTGTATGATTTGTATCACAGGTATGCAGAGAAATACAAGGGAATGAAGCCTCAAAATATCAGTACATTTGATAATGGGGAGACGGAAAAAAGAACCACATATGTGCTTTTACGGGAAATCCTCTGGGCGCATGGGGATGATACAGTCAAAAGTTTATTCTGGAATAGATAAAGAATCTGAACCGGCCGGACGTGTTGGAGTCTGGCCGCTGACCTCAAACAATTAGGAGGGTTGTATGCCCGAGAATATTGACCAGCTGCAGATAGAGATATCTGCAAATGTAGACAAGGCAGATAAAGCCTTAAACAATCTTTCAAAGACCTTATTAAAACTCAATGAAAGTCTTGGAAATATCGATGCTTCTGGAATCGAAAATATAAAAAAGGGTTCTGAAGGCATCAGTCTGGATGATCGCGTTCTGCAAAACTATCAGGAGTTAAGCAGGACTCTGGAAAGCATTTCAAAGATAGATTTTTCCAATCTGCAAAAAATTCAAAAATCACAGGAAAAGACTGCTCAGAGCTCACATAATCTGGCAGAAGCGTTCAAGGATGTTCGGAGCAATCTGGATTTTAGTAGTATGTCCTTTTCCGATTTGGAGCGGGGGCTCTCCAAGGCGCAGGCCCGGCTTGAAAAATACGGTGATGCGGAAGAGAAAGCACTGCTTACTGGCAGGGATACTGGACGCTCATGGGAGAATATCCAATATCAGATTGCAAAAGCGCTCAATGATGTTATCGGGTTTGAAAGTGCTCTGGAAAAGGCCGGCAGACTGTCCGATGATATCAAAATTCACAGTCTTGATACAGCATCCGAAAACTATGAAGAATCCCCGCGTATTGAGGATGTATCCGCGGATTCCATGGGGTATGACCGTTCCGCAATGGAAGCAGTCTTCGGTGATGCGTATAAGGATATATCAAACTGGAATGAAGCTGTTGAAAAATTTGGAAAAAACGTCCGGAATACACTCGGAAAAGCCGGAATTGATGTAGATAACTTTGAGGAAAAACTGGAGGGGCTTCAGGCGCCGGAAATTGATGAAACTGATCTGAAAAAACTGCAATCCGAACTTGATAAGGCGGAGAAGAAAATAAATCGTCTCCTGAACCGGCAGGATAACGATATCCATATGGGCGTGGATACTGACAGCAGGCCGTTCAGAAATCTGCAGCGTCAGATCGTGGAGACAAGCAAATACGCTGACGCACTCAAGGCAAAGATTGCGTCTATAGGCAAAGAAGGCGGTCAGGTATCCGCTCCCATCCTTCCGGATAAAGTACCGAAGATCACTCCGGATAAATTGTTTAAGGGGATTCCCAGGGCTTTTAATGGGCTTCTGGGTACGTTTAAAAAGCTGGGTGACGGGATTGAAAGAGTGCTGAAGAAAATTAACCGCTCAGGCGGAGAGCTCAGAAAAGCCAGTGGAAGGAAGGGCGATTTTGGTATTGGACAGATGCTTGGAACCAGCCTTCTGTTTTCAACTGTATTTCAGGGAATCTCCGCAATACAGAATGCCATTCGGGAAGGTTCGGACAACCTGACATTGTATTCTAAAGAATATAATCGAACGATATCAGGTATGGTTTCCGCCCTTGCTGCACTGAAGAACGCTTTTGCGGCCGGATTTGCTCCGATTGGTAACGTTGTCCTTCCCTACCTGACCGCTTTTATCAACATGATGACTAAAGCGCTCAATATTCTTGCAAGATTTCTTTCTGCCCTTACCGGGAAGAGTTATGCGATACAGGCCGTGGGTGTTATGGAGGATTATGCGGGGAGCATTGAGGATGTGGGAAACGCCGCCCAGGAAGTCGCAAAGCAGCTCAATAACATGCTCAGCATTGACGAGCTGAACGTAATTCAACCGGATCGGGAACCGGCTTCTGGCGGTGGAGGCAGCGGCGGGGACACATCCGCGGGGGATATGTTTGAAACTGTTCCAATAGAGCAGGATATCAAAGACTTTGCGGACAAGATCAAAGATATCTTTTCCCGGCTTTTTGATCCGCTGAAGGAGGCATGGGACCGCCAAGGGGCATATGTCATGGATTCCTGGAGGTATGCGCTTGAAGAAGTATCCGCATTATTCTCCGATATCGGAAGGGACTTCCTGGAAATGTGGAATCAGGATGAGACTGTCGCAATGTTTGAAGACATCCTGATCATTGTCGGGGACATTGGACAGGTGGCTGGGAACCTTGCAGCCAATTTTAGGGATGCATGGAACGAAAACCGGACCGGGCTTCACATCCTTGAGAATATCCGTGATATCTTCGCCGCCATTATTTCTAATATCCGGGAAGCCGCAGACGCTACGGTCCTGTGGTCTGCTCAGCTTGATTTCAGCCCGCTCCTGACGGCATTTGAACGGTTTACATCCTCTCTTGTCCCTGCGGTAGATGCTGTATCCGGGGTATTCACTGATTTTTATCAGCAAGTGCTGCTCCCGCTCGGAGAATGGGTGCTTGAGGAGGGGCTTCCAGACCTTCTTGGCGTATTAACGGATTTTGTGGAAAAAGTTGACTGGGCTTCCCTTCGTGAGAATTTTTCGGAGCTGTGGGCATCTCTGGAACCGTTTGCGGAAACAGTCGGGGAAGGGCTGATCCTGTTCCTGGAGGATGTGTCTGATCTGGTCGCTAATTTCCTGAATTCGGAAAAACTGGAAAATTTCCTCGACCATCTGGCGGACTGGATGGACAGTGTGGAGCCGGAGGACACAGCGACGGGGATCAGGAACCTTGCTGCGGCATTTGTCGGATTTAAGGTAGCTCTTGCAGGGCTTGATGCTGTTATTGCCGGCTCAAAAGTTATCACATTCCTTGCAGAGGTAAAAACGCTGTTTGGTACTGCAAAGACGGCGGCAGATTCCGGATCAACATCCACGAAAAATTTCGGCGGCGCGATCGGAATTGTCCAGGGCGGCATTATTGGTATGGGTGCCGGTCTTGGGATCATGCATGAGATCGACAATATCCTTGAGAATCTGTTTGGTGTTGATAAGGTCAGGAACGCGGAGGATTTTGCCAAGAAGTTTACGCAGTTGACGCAGCAGTATAAAAACGGAAAGATTTCTCTGGAAGAATATAATGAGGGGCTGGCTGATCTCGTTGTAGAGGCTGAGAATGCCGGGATTGCTCTGGACGAAAAAGTAAAGCAGAAGCTCGAAAGCGGCGATCTGTTTTCAAGTGGAAAAAATGCCGGAAAAGATTATGCGAAAGGGATCACACAGGGGCTGGACGAAGAACAGGAACCTGTAAGGGCAAAGGGGAATGACATAGGTGCAACGATGGGAGAAGGTCTTCAGACCGGATCGCGAATCGCTGCCGTCGGAGCCATGACAACTATCTCGACTGTCTTTGAACAGAGGTGGGGTGAGATCACATCATGGTTTTCCATCGAAAAATGGGAATCTGTATGGGGGAACATTAAGACTGCTTTTGAAACAAAATGGAACGAGCTTGTTACATGGTGGGACGAGTCCGGGATTGGCCTCTGGTGGAATGAACACATAGTGCCATGGTTCACATTGGAAAAGTGGCTGGAACTGTTTAATAATATTTGGCTTGCCCTTCAGGCGAAGTGGAATGAATTGGTCGTCTGGTGGGATGAACTGGGGATTGGGACATGGTGGAATGAGCACATCGCTCCATGGTTCACATTGGAAAAGTGGACGGAGTTATACAAAACCATAAAAGATGCGATTGTAAAAAAGTGGAACGAAACTGTCACTTGGTGGAAAACGAATATCCAAAGCTGGTGGGATAACAACGTTGCTCCGTGGTTTACGCTTGAAAGGTGGCAAAAGCTTGGAGAAACCATGAAAGAAGGCATCTATGCCGGATTTAAAGGGCTGGCTAATAAAGCCGTAGATGTATTGAATCAGGTTATATCGTCCATAGAATCCATGATAAACAGCGCAATTGATGGAATCAATTCTCTGCTGGATATGATTAACGGATCCGGGCTTGGGGAATTTTTCGGACTTGACCTTTCTCTTGGAAATATCTCATTTGGTCGAATCCCGCACTTCGCAGAAGGCGGTTTCCCTGAAATGGGAGAACTCTTTGTTGCCCGTGAATCCGGACCGGAATTTGTCGGTTCCGTCGGCGGAAGAACAGCCGTAGCCAATAATGATCAGATCGTGGAAGGAATCGCAAGCGGTGTATCAGCGGCTATGGCATCACAGAACGAACTGCTTTCCGAACAGAATCAGCTGCTTTGGGAAATCCTGAATAAGGATACCTCCATCCAACTTGACGGTAGGGAACTTGTTGCCGGCATAGATCAGCGGCGCTCCCGTAATGGATACAGCTTCGCATAGGAAATAAGTTTTACAACTCGACAAATCGTTGATATGATAACACTATAGCCCTATGCATTGCCTCTTCCCACAATGCACGGGCTGGAAAGGTGGCAAGATATGGATAATGAGCAGCTTGTTGCCGCCATAAAAAGGTGCGGCTATACCACTAAAGATGAAAAAGATTTGAGGTACGTACTTTTTGAGGAGAATTTGAGCCTGATTAAAAAGTTTGTTGACCCGTATATATCTCGGAGAAACAATGAAGAGGATCTGATGCAGGAAGCTTTTCTTGGTCTGATTGCCGCTATAGATAATTACGACGAAAGCCGTGAAATCAAGTTTATGACCTTCGCCAAATGGTATATTGTTGATGCCGTTCGAAAATATGTAAAAAGCATGTCATGTTTTTATGTTCCGTCCAATTATTATGCCAAGGTATCCCAATATCAAAATGCGAAGGCCGAGCTCTTCCGGAAAAAAGGACACGATGCTTCCGATGATGAGATAGCAGAATATTCCGGATTATCCCGCAAAGAAATAAACATAGTCAAAAGGATACTGTTTGGAGCCGCAAGCCTGGATGCGCTTATTGGCGAAAATGGAAAAGATTCACTGGGAGACATGATCCCGAACAACGTTTGCATAGAAAGTGAAGTGCTTGACAAGGTGGCAGCCGAACAGGCATCCCGGACTGTATGGCAGATTGTTGAGAAGAGAACCAATGCCGAACAGTATAACATTGTCACAATGTATTATAAGGCCGGTCTGACTCTGCCGCAGATTGCCGCTCAAACCGGATTGAGCGTGGAGAGAACCCGACAGATCAAAAATGACGGTATGCGCAGGCTCCGCATGTCCAAAAAGCTGCATCAGCTCGCTGACGATATGGAAATTTTGGATTCCGGCGCATACCGCTGCGGCATGTCCAAGTTCAGGGACAAAGGATCAACGGTGGAATATATTGCAATCCGCAAAGCCGAACTTGGGGAGCAGGTCGGGAATATTCTTAATGCCTGTGGGGAGTGATCAAACTCCCCATTGCTGTTTCAGTTCGTTAAGTACCTGCATTGCTCCGGATGTATCTTTGCCCGGATTTGCATCCGGATGCAGTGCTTTGGCTGCCGCTTTGTAGATTGCTTTATATGCTTCGGCTTTTTGGGGATCCATTGTGTCTGCCATATTAAATGAACTGGTGTAGTTACTCCATGAATTATTCCAGTAACTACGGCTTTTCTCTTCATATTCCTGCCGGAATTTGTACTGCGCTTTAATTTGTTTCAGGCGTTCCGGTTCTCTCAGGACCCCGAATACATCATAACATTCGTCGTATTCCCCAAGCCCGTTGTATTTTTTGTCGAAATCCTCTTTCTTGCGGAGATGTTCATTCAGGATGCGCTCATGCTCTATTTTTGCGGCGTACTCGTCTGTTTGGCGAAATTCTTCCTTCGTCCTGTCTATAATGGGTTGAAATTTCCCATAAATCATGTCTGTAAGCTCTTCTGCAGTCATCCCCAGTGATTCCGCCTTGGCGTCCAGATTGCAATAATCCCCTATCCAGCTGCCCCAATCTATGATGTCATAATATCCGATTGTGCAGATAGACGTCTGTCTTTTTCGTACCCTGCCATTTTCCCTGTAGCTTTCGTGGACGCTGATCTTATAAGCCTTCCGGACCGGTCTTTCATATTGGCCGCCGCCCTTAGTATAAGTGTATTTCTTTATCATGTTCCCGTTAATGGTGAAGGAATAAGAATCCACAGCAATCTCTTTGTATTCGCCGTGCGTATCAGGCTTCTTTAGTGGGACTTCCTGAATAACACAATACATATCCTGTCTCCCTCCTGTAGTTACTTTGATTTTTGACGTAGTAACTACATGCTATCCGATCTGGAACAAATTGTCAAACCATATTTCGAGTACCTGTAGTTACTGTGTAAATTCCTGTAGTAACTACGCCGGATTTCTATATGATGTGTAAGGAATTTTCATTGGCTGGCGTATAGCAGAAAACATTACCTGTCCCTTTGCTCCAGATCATATGTTCTGCTTTTGAATTTTGGGCAAACAGGCGTTTGAAAAGCTTTAGACGATAAAATACACATTAAAGACGAAAAAAGGCTAAATGAGCCTTTAAACGCTTTGGGGAATTATGACACCGCATAAGAGAAAAAAAGATGGTGTATTGAGCCGGATTATGATACACTGTTTCTGTTACCGCCTCCAATCTGGTAATGGAAAGGAGGTGAGCTCGATGGAAATATTTGCTTCATTTTTTGTCGCTGTCATGGCTGGTGTAATTTGCCATTACATCATCAAATGGTTGGATGGCGATGAATAGCCGGTAACCAGCCTGTGGCTCTAAGCCCTGCCGCATCAGAATTGGGAATAGAAAACCCCAGTGTTGCCGCACTGGGGTTTTCGTTGTAGCCAAGCTCTTTGGACTATTTGCTTCATTTTGCCTACTGGCATTATAGCATATGCGTTTTCGGATTGCAATATGCGGAAATCTTAAAATCCTAAATCCTAAATAGAATAGAGGCTTATACAAGCCCCTTATAATTTCTTCGGTTTTTTTATACAGGTACATCCGACAAACCCCTACACAATTTCTTCAATTTTTTTAGATGGGCACTATTGAAAAACGCCTCAACAAGAAACCTTTTCGATTTCTTAATTCTATTATACAAAAATGAGCCTAAAAAGATACTGGCAAAATGACGAAAATTTACTTGCTTTCCTATTGGGTTAAGGGTGCCGGTAATTTCCGGCAGGGGGGGGGCCTCAAAATAGAGGCTGGGCGAAGGTGTACCTACAGTTACACCTTGAATCACGACATACCATTTGTCAGAATCCCAATTTCTGGATGACTGCATTTCTTGACTCGCTGCAAAACAATAAAAATAAACTATGTGTTAGGGTTGTTTGAAGAATCTTCAGTATCATCAAGTATTGTGAATTCTTCCGTATTTGCCTTTTCGCCTATTACTTTTCTCAATTCTTCAAGTTCTGTATCTGAAAATGGTTCATATTTGAATTTCGTACTCGTTTGAAATTTAATTGTTTCTGTATACAAACGGTAAAAATTACTTTCACTGGGGAAATTTTCGTGTAAATAATAATCTTCTGTAACAGCGAATTCAGGAAGCAGACTATTACATATATTTGCAAAAATATTTATAAGTTTATCTAAAATTTCGTAGTCAATACAGAGATCACCACTTCTTGTCCCGTCGTAGTAGGAAATATATTCGGTACTGTGTATTTCTGTTTTTGATTCTTTTGAATATATTTTAACTTTAGTAATATCGGCACGGGCATAAAGCGCGTCAAGGAATTTGATAATAGATAACTGTTTTGAAATTTTTCTTCCTATTTCGCTCTTGTCATCTTCCAAAAGGACATTATAATCTACATCTGCACCGAAAATTAAAGCTTCTATAGGAACTTCCAATTTTTTTGCGATATTTTCTATATCTTTAGTTCCTATAGTAGTATTTCCGGATTCTAATTGTTCAATATCATGGGAAGAAAGATTTAAAAGCTGCCCTAAATCATTTTGTGATATATTTTTTCTGGTTCGTACAACAGCAATATTTTTTCCAACACGTTTATCAAAAGAGTTTTCATATAAGGACGGGTCCAATTCAAAAACAGATATCCCTAAAGATAATGCTATTTTTTTTAAATGTTCTAAAGAAGGAATTCGCTCATTTTTTTCATATCTACGTATACTCATCATTGATAAACCACTTTTTTGGGCTAATTCTTGCTGAGTCATTTTTTTTTCTTTTCGATATTTCTTGATAAAATCTCCGTAGTTCATAAGAATCTCCGTTTCGATGCCTTATAGGTGGCGGCGCAAATTACTTCCGTCTATTTCAAGATAACTATACCATAATAATGATCCGATTGGAACAAAATAAAAAATAATGTTGCAAAATGTTCCGAATGGTGCTATTATTTAGGCGCAGGGATACCGAATGGAACGGATTGGAGGTGAAGGCGTGATTGTAAATGTTGGAAAGTTATTTGAATCTATGGCAAGGGCATGTATAAATTCTTCTAGTCTATGCGAAAAAGCGCATATATCAAGAAATACATTCAAATCCATGATTCAAGGCGGGAAGGTCCGCCCAGCAACGATAGGGCGCATTGCCAAAGCCCTTGGCGTCGATGTCAGGGAACTTTTGGAGGAGGACTAAAATCATGAAGCTATTACCAGAACTAAGCGGTTTTCGCCAGTCAGGCGAGAAAATTGAAGAGGGTGGCGTGTTTGTATGCGCCAAATGCCACGCGAAGAGGACTATTAGGCCCGGAAAATACCTTCCGAAATGCAGTCGGTGCAAAGAGCATGGATATTGGTACCGGGTTGTGTAAGGAGGGAAAGAATGAGCAAGTGGATAGAAAGTCGAATTGAGGAATTAACAGATCAGCGCCGAGAGGAGTTGGAAGAGTATTTCGAGGAACAATGGGAAGGTTATGATCCGGAAGATGCGGAAGAGCGTCTGAGCGACGAATACTCCGAACACATCATCCCGGAAGCTATCGAACGCCTGATGTATGAATCCGGCTGGGACGAGGAATGCATCAATGCTTTTCTGGAAGTGAATGCAGAGTATCCTTTTTGGAACATTGCAAACTTCTGGGACGAAATCGAAAAGAAATATCAGCGTTATATCGAGGATATTCGGAACTTCTTCCAGTCATATCTTGACGATTACGAGCAGAGCATGGAGGCAGAGAAAGCCAGTTATATTTCCAGATCCGTTGAAGCCGAACTTGAAAAAGAATCTGAGGGCATAAGGGCGCAGGCAGAAGCGGAGTTTGAGGAATTATAATTTGCAATATCGTTTATCAAGGAGGTGATGTCCGCTGAACTCATGTTACGGCTGGATCAAACTATACAGGGAGATTCAGGAGAGATCCATATGGAGCTGTTCGACTCCCGAACAAAAGGTTGTGCTTATCACGTTACTGTTAAACGTCAATTATGAGTCGAAACAATGGGAATGGAAAGGAGAAAAGTACGAATGCAAACCCGGACAAATAATCACAAGTATCGACCGGCTGGCGAAACAGTGTGGAAACGGTGTCAGCACCAAGAATGTAAGAACCGCTCTGAAAAAATTTGAAAAGTATGGTTTTCTGGCAATCGAAACGGCAAGCGCCGGAAGCCTTATAACCATTGAAAATTGGGAAGATTTTCAAAGTGAAAGCACTGAGGTGGCAATCGAACAGGAAAACGAACGGCAAGCATCGGGCAAAGGGCTGGCAAACGATGGGCAAGCCGATGGCAAACAGGTGGCAAACGACGGGCAAACGGGTGGCAAACCATCGGCAAACGGGCGGCAACTACTTAAGAAAGATAAGAAGGACAAGAAGGATAAGAATAATATATATAGTCCCAAATTCGAGGCGCTTTGGAAGGAATATCCCCGAAAAGTGGACAAGGGAGCGGCTTATAAATCTTATCAGGCCAGACTCAAGGAAGGGTATACCGACGAGCAGCTTTTGAAAGCCACGAAAGCTTACGCCAGTTATTGCCGAAGGGAGCGGAAAGAGGAGAAGTACATCAAACATGGATCAACGTTTTTTGGCCCAACAAGGCCCTTTGAAGATTATTTACGCGAGGAGGTAACTGCTGATGGAACAGATAATGCAGGGTGTTCGGTTGAAGACTTCTATCGACAATATGTCGGTGGAAATGACGGTAACGCAAACGGAGGAGATTGAACGTGGTGTCCTCTTTCGGTGTTCGGTAGAAGGCTATGGAGAGACGGCCCCTTTCTTCCGCGAAAACGGGAAGATCCTTGACGGTGATGTCACGGACAGACAAAGGCTCAGCGGGATGCCGCCGTCGTTTATGAGTAAGACCGCCAGGGATTTTAATTGGGGCGAATATCATGAGGACACGTCTGCTTCACGTGATATCTGCAACCGGTTTGTGACCTGCTTCGAGAAATTCAGCGTGCAGGGACGGGGATTATATATTTTCTCACAGGCGAAAGGGAGCGGGAAAACTTTTTTATCCTGCGTTCTGGCAAATGAGGTTATAAAAAGGCGCGATATTTCGGTTAAATTCATATCGACTGCTGACCTTCTTGCTCTGGATATGCGCAGGGATGAAGATAAACAGAAATTCCGGGAAATCAAGGATTGCTCTCTGCTGATCATGGACGATATCGGGCAAACGGTGGAAAAGCGTGATTGGGCGTCTACCCCGATATATCGGGTGATTGATCATCGCTACAAAAACATGTTACCGATGATCTTCACAAGCAACATGGATATTAACGATCTGGGGACCGATGACAGAATCAAATCCCGCATTTACGGAATAAGCACCCGGCTTCGCCTCCCGAATGAGGAGATACGCCGGAAATATGCCGACAAACATACACGGGAGTTCATGCAGTCCATCATGTCTGCGAATCCGTCCGAAACAGAGGATATTTTTGAAGAAGAACGCCCCTATCAGAGCCGCCAACTCCGATAAGGGCAGAAACCCAAAACGTAAGATAAAACTGGATTTGTCTATATTCTAAACGACAAATCAGCCTTTTTCAAGGAGAAATTTACATGAATAGAGAAAACAATATAGTTGTCGCACTTACCAACCAGGAGCCGTTGTGTGGAAGCCGTGGTGATAGTATCCTCCTTCCTGTTATGCGGATAAAGATGATGACCGATGAAGAATGGAACCGTCTGGCATATCGCAACCGTCTTGAAAGGCGGGTGAGCGTAAATGCCTGAACGCCGGAAGTTCACGGATTATGAGAAGAAAACCGTATACGCCAGAGGGAACGGAAGATGTGCCATTTGCGGCAGGCCGATTGACTTTGAGAGTATGACAATCGACCATAAAATCCCATTTTCAAGAGGCGGCACGAATGATTTCGCGAACCTTCAGCCTGCATGTGGCACATGCAACCTTTTAAAGAGTGCGCTTACCATGCCGGAGCTGATGGAGAAAATCGCAGAAATTAAACGGTACAACAGGAAAATGAAAATCAGGAATTTTTTGGAGGTAATGTGATATGGACAGAGAAAAAATCAAAGAAAACGTAGCGGATATAACCATCGCATTAGAAACCGCGAACGCAACACTCAATATGATTATGGCAACCCATGAGGATGAGCCTATTTCATGGGTGCTGTACGGGGTTAAAAATCAGCTTGCTTCTATCGAGGAAGCCAATGACAGGATTCTTGATATTAGTGAAAGGGCGGTGAGCGCATGGCGGGATATCTGATCGAATACAAATTAAGGACTTCTATCACTTTTACCAACGAGCCGGGAGACAACTATTCCAAAGAGCGCAAGGCACTGGTTTCAGCCGAAACGCTGTCGCGGATGCTTGCGTCATGGCAGTATCTTATCTTTACTGCGCGGATTGTCGAGGATATGGACGAATACCGCAACGAAAACGGAAAGCAGATTGAGATTATTTCGGAGGTAATGTGATATGAGCGATGTGGAAAGAATTTTGGAAGATTTGGATGGTTTCACTGACAAAGCCAAATACCTGTCAGGAGCCATTATCGAGAGATACGATTTAGACAAAGGCGGGATAAAAACCCAGAACGAGGCGCTGATATTCGCATATGGCCGGAAAGAAATGGGCATGGAGATGGAAATTCTCGACGATTATATCCGCGCTATCCGGCAGTCTGTTCATGAACTCAGAGAGGCGGTGGGCGCATGAGGAGAAGAATGATGACCAGAGAAGACGTAATAAGTAATGTACTGGCCAATTATGGCAAGTATGGAATCGACCGGAAAACAATCGAAAAACTGCTGGACAGCGGACTGAAGGAAGGGTTTTCTTATCAGGCGATTTATACGGGAATCAAGCTGGCCTACGCGCAGGAATACGGAGAGCATGCGCTGTTTACCACGAAAGAGGTGGCCGAAGCCTTGGGCGTTTCTGAAGAAATGGTTATTCAGGAAATCGAGAAGGCAAAAGAGGAACTGCTGGAATCCGGCGAAAACCCTTCGGAGTATTTTCTGGAAGCAGACCCGGAAGAACGTCAGCGCTTCGTTCTTCCGCCCGGATACCTGAACAGTTAAGGGAGGGCAAAGATGGTACATACAACACCCATGGAGGCGGCCCGTCAGGGCTGTCTTCGCTGATGAAAGGCGAACGCGGGACGAAGGAGTTGTCCATCACGCTGGAAGATCTGTTGCAGTATGCCGTTGAACATGATATGCTCAATGTGGCGCAGATGCGGATGCAACTGGAGATGGACAAGAGAAGAGAATTACTTGAGAGACATCCTTATGCCGTGTGGCATAACGAAAAAGAGGATCGATGGTATACAGATGTTCCGGTTTTTGATTTAAAGACCGGAAAAAAACGGGTCAAGCGCAAAGACAGGCATGATCTTGATCTGGATATCATCGAGTACACGTTGCAGTTTGAGGAGGAAAAGAGGAACTGCGGTATCCGGAAATGTACCCTGCGCGAATTGTTCTTTGAATTCATGGACTATAAACGCGATGAGGTGGGTTCCGGCACGATCCGGCGGATGATGGCAGACTGGAAAAAATTCTATGAGCCGCATGAAGAGCTGGTTTCCAGACAATTCACTGATATCACAAGGATTGATGTTGACCGTTTTTTCAACGCCATTGTTGACGAACACAAATTGAAGAAAAAGGCTTTCTACAATGTGTGCGGAATTCTCAAGCAGGTATACCAATATGCCATTGATGCGGAGTATACTGACAAAACGCCTTATCGGAACAGGGTAAGCCGGAAAAAATTCACGCCGGACAGAAAGCCTTCCAGCGAGACTCAGGTTTACAGTTCCAGTGAGCAGACGGCTTTCATCGAAGAGATGGAGAGGAGGCTCCGGAACAATCCTTCCAACACATCCTGTCTGGCAATTCTGCTGGATTTTGAGATCGGGACACGAAAAGGGGAAATACTGGCTCTTGCAGAAAGCGACATTGAAAACGGGCGGATCCACGTACACAGACAGCTTGTGGAAGAGTTTGATACTTCCGACCTGGACAATATTGTCAGCCTTGGATTCCGGGTGGTCGAATACACCAAATCAGAGGATGGGGACAGGTGGATCCCTCTGACAGGCAGGGCGATGGAGCTGATACAGCGAACACTGGAAGCCAATAAGAGATATGGATATGGCTGCAGGGATTTCCTCTTCGTCAAGAACGGAAGCATCCTGACTCCCGATGCTTTGGATGCACAGGTAAAACGCGGATGCGAATATATCGGTATTCCGGTCAAAACGATGCACAAGATCCGGAAAACATATGCCTCCCACGTTTACCATGGCTGCCATAATATCAGTGCGGTAAAGGACGTTCTGGGACATGCGGATGAGACTACAACCCTTCGCCATTATATCTACGATACGGAGGACCATGAAGAGAGGGACCGGCTGATCCGGAAGGCGCTTGGAGACGATGAGGGAGTCCGAGGGACCAAAAGGGACTTTGAGATCATACCGTTTCCAAGTAAAGGAAAAAGGCTGAAAACCCGATAAAATCAAGGTTTTCAGCCACACAAAACAATGCGGAAGATGGGACTTGAACCCACACGATATTGCTATCACAAGATCCTTAGTCTTGCTCGTCTGCCAATTCCGACACTTCCGCATGCCCACATCGGCGTACTGCCGTGCTGCGAATAGTATATTACCATTTTGAACTGCAGAAGTCAAGGCAAAATTTAAAAAAAATTTGTCAAAAAAAACTGAAAAAGGGGTTGACTTTCTTCTGACAATCATTTAAAATACAACATGTCGCGCAGAACATGTCGCGCAGGAATGGCGGAATTGGCAGACGCGCACGGTTCAGGTCCGTGTGGTAGCAATACCATGAGAGTTCAAGTCTCTTTTCCTGCACTGATTGATAGCCCTGAAAGCATTGAAGAAATGTTTTCAGGGCTTTTCGTTTTCTGAAAAAAACTCCCGCCAGGCAATCGCCCGGCGGGAGGAGGATGCCTGTCAGAAGTGCAGACGCCGTCTGACCGCGTTTCGCAGCCGTTTTCTGGAAATGATCGTGGTCAGCGCCGCGACAATGATGGCGCAGGCGGTGAGAACGACGGCAGACCAGGTGAGCAGCATAGGGCTGCTGAGGAAATTCCGGACAAGCAGTTCGATCGCCACACAGAGGATGGCGATTCCCACGAAAATATACAGCGCCATGGCCAGGAAGGAAGAGGAAATATGGCGGTTTAAGAAGGCGGTGAGGATGGCAAGCGCTGTAGCGATGGCCGTGATCGGCAGCGCGAGCGAGAGAAACCATTCCGTTGTGGGTGTGTTGAAGGTGATCAGATACTCATAGAGGCTGACCGCAAGCCCATCGAGCAGCAGAGAGAAATAGATGGACAGCCTGGTATACATGAAAATGGGGATGGCGGCAACCCAGAGGATGACGCAGGCCCCGATGATGTACAGGGACCAGAGGGTGGAATTAAAGACAAAAAAGTTCAGCAGACCGCAGGAAACCGAGGTGGCAATCAGAATCAGAGAATAGAGAAGGGTCACATCCCTGTTCTTGACAGGCTCCACCTGCCCGCGTTCCTTCGGAAAGGGCGGAACAGAATTCTGATGGGAAACCTCGTTGGGATTGATAACCGGTGTGTTGCACAGGGGGCAGCGGTCAAGGGAATCGTCCAGCTTAACGCCGCAGTTGACACAATATGACATATTTACTCCATTCCGCCGGCTCCTGTAAAAGGGTCGGCTTTTTCGGGAAATTGCTGAGCCGTTTCCGGGAAACGGCCGAAGGCATTTATTCCTCATGAAAGGTTCGGTTGCTTTCTATTTTTACCTGGATACCGTCCTCCACCAGCTTTCGGAAAAACAGACGTTCTACATCCGCCTCGATGATACAGCTTGCGAAATTGACGGTGAGGGTATCCTCAAAACTTACGATAGCGCAGTTTGTACGGGAGGAAAAGGGCTGACCCATGTAGATATCAAATCGTTCGATATAGGGCTTCATATCCTCCGGTACCTTCAGGGCTCCCATATTGGTCAGGCCCGCGGAGGAATTTTTATCCTGCACGCGCCGATAGAAGGTGCGCACCACGATGTCCTTGATGAAAAGAGGAACGATGCGGATGAAGGGATTGCGCTTGGTCGCCGCATTGGTGGTGATGTCGCCGCGTAAGAATTTTTCATTGATATAATAGCGCATGAAATTCCGCACTTCCGTGACGATTTCTTCAAAGGTATAGTTCCCAAGCCGGGGATCGATGGAAGGGTACACCATGGTGATGAAATTGCGCAGCGTCCGGGAAGGGAAAAAGCGCCTCAGATTCACCGGCAGGGCGATCCGGACGGGGTACAGGCGGATATGAGGGTCCAGAAACTGCTTGTTCAGAAGGGCGTAGAGCAGCACGGAGTTGAGATATTCCGTGATGGTGGCCCCGTATTTTTTGGCAGCTGCATTCACCTCTTTGACCGACATGATTCCATCGATGATATTGAAGGTGTGGAAGGGCTCCGGCGTACCGCGGACCCGGTAGGTTTTTTCCGCAGGCCTCGGGGGACATACCTGCGCGTTTGCATAGCGCATATAAGCGTCCTCCAGCTCTTCCGGATCGGGTTCTTCATTGACATCGAGCACAAAATAGCCGTTTGAAATTTCCGCCCCGAGCAGGCGCAGGTACACCGCTGTGATGGTCTGCAGCACGCACATGCCGCCGGTGCCGTCTCCGAGGCTGTGATGGCACTCCAGGGAGATCCTGCGGTCATAGTAGTAAATGCGAAGCAGATACCGGTTCCCCGCCTTGAAATACATGGGCATGCAGGGATTGGCGATATCCGGCTGTACGAAGGGACCGGGGCGGGTATTCGGCTCCAGATAGCGCCAGAACAGCCCCTTATGGATGGCCACCTTATAGGTAGGAAAGCGCTTCATCGCGATATCCACGGCTTCCTGAAGAACCTCGGGACGTATGGGTTCTTTCAGAAGAACGGAAAGACGATAGACGGAAGAAAAATTCTTCCGCTGTAAGGTGGGATAAACGGTGGAGGATAAATCCAGCCGGTACCAGTCCTTCTGTCCGCCTGGGGAAGCTGCCTTTTTCTTCTGTTTTCTGGTGGAATCTGTCTGAAACGGCATACTTTTTCCTTTCGAATCCTGCCGGCTGCGGCAGCGCCTTTTTTTAAATTATAGGCTGTTTTGGCGGATGGTGCAAGGGAAAGCCCGACATTTACTTTTTCACAAGTATATGGAGAATTTCTCCGCTTTACGCATCTCTGGTTCTGTGATAGGATTGGGAAAGACGAAATGCAGAAAATGGAGAGGAAAAATGGCAATTTTTCGGAAAGCAAAGGTTGACGTAAAGGCAGGCCGTTCGCAGGAGCAGAATCAGAATCTGATGAAGCTGATCAAAAGGGTTCACAGTGTTGTGGAGCATGAGGACATCCAGAAGCACAGGCAGTCTCAGGATTCTTTTGGAGCGCTTCTGGGAAACAGCCGGGAAATGGATATTGAATCCGTGGAAGTGGAGGGAATGCACTGCGAATGGGTGCGGGTGCGCCGTCCGCATACGAAGAGGCGGGTGATTCTTTACTGTCACGGCGGCGGATATTCCACGGGAAGCTGCATCTATGCGAGAACGCTGACCACAAAACTTGCCGCCGCAGCTTCCATGGACGTGTTCTGCTTTGATTACAGGCTTGCGCCGGAGAACCCTTATCCTGCGGCGCCCCAGGATGCCATGAAAGCATGGGATTATCTGATGCTGCAGGGCTTCGGCGCAGCGGATGTGATCGTTGCGGGGGATTCCGCAGGGGGCAATCTGGCCCTTTCTCTGGTGCTGACGCTGAAGGAGCAGGGACGTTTCCTTCCCCGGGGACTGGTGCTGCTTTCTCCCTGGACGGACCTGACGGCTTCGGGAAAGAGCCATGAGAGCAGGGCGGAAGTGGACCCGGTTCTGGATGCGGAATATCTGCATGAAATGACGGAAAACTATGCGCATGGCGCGGACTGCCAGGATCCCCATATTTCTCCGCTTTTCGCGGATTTTACAGGCTTCCCGGCCGCCTATATCCAGGTGGGAGACAACGAAGTGCTGCTGAGTGATTCGTCCCGGCTGCAGAAGAATATGCACCGTGCGGGCGTGCCGGTGAGACTGGATGTATTTGAAGGAATGTGGCATGTTTTTCAGATGTCTCCATTTAAGACGGCGATGGAGGCAATGGATCGGTGTGCGGAATTTATTCTTGAGATCTGCGGATAAAAAAGAATTGACCGGCCGGCTCCGATATGTTACACTTCAATACATACCAGAAGAATGTATTGAGAATTTTCAGGAAAGGAGAGGCTGATATGGCGCGGAACAAATATCCGGAGATCACGGTGGAGCGGATTCTGGACGCCGCCCAGCGGCTGTTTCTGGAAAAGGGCTATGAGAACACCACGATTCAGGATATCGTGGGCGAACTGGATGGGATGACCAAGGGAGCGGTTTACCACCATTTCAAATCCAAGGAGGAGATCATGGATGCGGTGGGAGACCGGATGTTTGAGGAAAACAATCCCTTTGAGGCTGTGATGGGCCGGGATGATCTGAACGGTCTGGAAAAGATCAGGGAGATGATACGGCTGAATCAGTCCGACCGGGACAGACAGGATATGAATATCCAGTCCATTCCCATCCTGAAGAACCCCAGGGTGCTGGCGGGCATGATCGACGCCAACCGCCGGGTGCTGACGCCGTATTTTTACCGGCTGATCGAGGAGGGGAACCGGGACGGTTCGATCCATACGGAGTATGCAAGGGAGCTGTCCGAGCTGATCCCGATCCTCACCAGCCTGTGGCTTGCTCCTTCCGTTTTTCCGGCTTCAGCGGAGCAGATGCTTCATAAGTTCCGGTTCATCGGAGAGATGCTGGACCGGATGGGCCTTCCCGTCATCGACGAGGAGATTCTGGGCCTGGCGGAAAGCTATTTCAGGGAATTTGAGGCCGCTGAGGAGAAGAGAGCGGCGGAATAAGTACTCCGGAAATAGAAATTCCCGGGAGAGGCCTCCGGGAATGAAAAGAGAAAAGGTGTCGTTACCGTTCATCGGTATATCGCTGAACGGTAACGGAACATGGAAAAAAGCCCGGTTGATTGAGAGGGCAGTTTTTTTAAAAGAAAAAACATACCGTTGGAAGGTATGTAAACAGGAGACGAGTCTCCATTCTTTTTTGGATTTATACATACATTCATAAGGTATTAAAAAGAAAGCGAGGAGGTCATTATGAGCGACACAGTGATAACCAGACAGCTGACACGGGCCTTTGAAGGAAGGGAGGTGGTGAAGGACGTAAACCTGCGGGTGGAGCAGGGGATCATCTACGGCCTGGTCGGCCGAAACGGCGCGGGAAAAACCACGCTGTTCAAGCTGCTTCTCGGCATGCTGCGACCATCCGCAGGGCGGGCGCAGGTGCTGGGTTTCGACAGCGTGAAGGAAAAAGAGGAGATTCTCAGGCGCACCGGTAGCCTGATCGAGACGCCGGTTTTCTATGAGCATCTGTCCGCCGTGGATAATCTGAGACTGCATCTGGCCTATATGGGATTTCCCGGGGAAAAGGAACATCAGATTGGGGAGGCGCTGGAAAGGGTGGGGCTTTCCGATACAGGAAAGCAGCCCGTATCTGCCTTTTCTCTCGGAATGCGCCAGCGGCTTGCCATCGCACGCGCCATGGTCCACGGCCCCGGGCTTCTGATTCTGGACGAACCGGCGAACGGGCTGGACCCGGTGGGAATCCGGGCGCTGCGCGGGCTTCTTGCAGGACTGGCAAAGGAAGAGGGGATGACCATTCTGCTTTCCAGCCACATCCTGTCGGAGCTGGAAAAGACCGCCGACCGCATCGGCATTCTGGAGGAGGGAAGGTTACTGGAAGAGCTTTCCCCAAGGGAGGTGCGGGAGCGTTTTCCCGGCGGGCTGGAAGAGCTTTTTGTACGGGTGACGGGAAGGAGAGCGGTGCTGCTTCTTTCCTGGCCGGTTCCGGGACGGCGGCTGATGGGAGCGAAGCTGCTTGCGGTTTCCGGTTACGCGGCGGGCGCCATGCTTTTGTGCGGCTGCGGGGTACTTGGAATTTTCTTTCTGACGGAAGGAATGTTTCCTCTGTGTGCGGACCGGCTGGACGGCGAAGCGGTGTTAAAAGCGGTTTTCTTTCTTGCCGTATGTACGGTGATGGCGGCGGATCTGGGGCTGGTCTCCGTTTGGATCGGGTTTGTGAAAAAATCGGTTCCTGCTGCGGTGGTGGCGTCCGTCCTGCTGGTTTCCGCTGCCTGTCAGCTTGCCTCCGCAGCAATGATGATACCGGCGGCACTTCCGGCAGGGGCGGCGCTTACAACGGCTGCGGCGGCGCCGGCTGTGTTGGATCTGCTCAGACGGGCGGAAGAAATGGAGGGATAGATGAAAGAAAAGCTTTTCAACAGAAATTTTACCCTGCTTCTGCTGGGGCAGGTCTGTTCTCTGATCGGGAACTATACGCTGAAGTTCGCCCTTTCCATGTATGTGCTGGAACGAACGGGCTCGGCGGCCATTTTTGCCGGGCTTCTGGCCGTGGCCACGGTGCCGCAGGTGTTGCTTGCGCCCATCGGGGGGCTGCTTGCGGACCGGCTGAACCGGAGAAACATGATGGTGGCGCTGGATGCGCTTTCGGGAACGGCGGTTTTTCTCACATTCCTTGGAAGCGGAGGATTTCATGAAACCGGAGGCTTTCATGTGATGAGTCAGGAGGGACCGTCTCTGCTTCTCATCAGCATCCTGCAGGTGGTTCTGGGAATTCTCGGAGCCTTTGAATCTCCTACGGTGCAGGCATGTGTGCCGCAGATGCAGACGGGAGAAAATCTGTTGAAGGGAAATGCGGCGGTCAGCCAGATCCAGGCAGTCGCCGGACTGGTCACGCCCTTTCTGGGAAGCCTCTTTTATACGGCATTCGGCATCCGGCCCGTGCTTGCCGTGTGTGCGGCCTGCTTTCTCCTGACGGCCCTGCTGGAATGCTTCATCCGCCTTTCCCATCAGAAGCGGCCCGGCGGACAGAAGATCAGGCAGATACTGCGGCAGGATCTGGGGGAAAGCATGGATTTTCTGCTGAAAAAACGTCCGGAGGTGTTCCGGCTGCTCCTTTTGGCAGCGCTGGCCAGTTTCTTCGTCGTGGGGACGGCGGTGGTGGGCCTGCCCTTTCTGGTGAGAAATGTGCTGGGTCTGTCCGCCAATCATTACGGAGCGGCGGAGAGCCTGATGGGGGGAGCTTCCGTCGCCGGAGCGCTGGCGGTGGGGATGCTGGCCGGAAGGCTTCGGGAAAAAGGCCTGCAGAGCCTGTTAATTGCGGTGGGAGCGGTTCTGATTCCGGCGGGGGCGGCATTCCTCCTGCCTCTTTCCACCGGCGTCAGATATCTGATCCTGCTTGTCTGCTTCTGCATCGCGCAGGCGGTCTGCAGCATGTTTTCCATCCTGGCTCTGTCTCTGATACAGGAGAGCACGCCTGAACATCTGACCGGAAAGATCATGGCCTGTGTAATCGCCCTTTCCACCTGCGCCCAGCCCGTCGGGCAGGTGGTTTACGGCCTGCTGTTCGATCTGTCAGCCGGCAGCACCTGGCTGGTCCTTCTTCCCACCGCTGCAGTTCTGATTGCTCTGGGCGGCCTGTCCGCCGGATTCCTGCAGCGCTTCGCAAAGGAATAGGAAAAGCCGGCAATTTGAGCCGGCTCAAGGAAGGTATCAGGCTGGCCGGAGTTTTCTGCGGCCAGCGCCTATTCCGAAAGGGTGTTTTCTGCTGATTCATTTTTCACAAACTGATACCCGTTCTCCGTTTCCCTGAGCGTGACCGTGAGAGCGGAATCACTGGCGCCATCCCCGAAACCGGGGATGTGACAGGAAAGAGTGACCATGCCGTCCGCGCTTCGGAGGCCGCTGTCACAGACGACGCCCGACATGTTCGTGTCTCCGTGCTGGGTCATCCAGATGTCATATTCTTCCAGATACGTCCACCAGGAAGGCGGCTGAAAATCGGCGAACCTATAGCCCGTTTTTTCCAGAAGAAACCCGTCGATCTGTGCGGTGGTCAGACGGATTGTATCGGTGAAAATCTCTCCCGCCTGCGCTTCATAAGCCTGCCTGAGCTCGTCTGTCAGTGGCTGCTGTTCGAGGCCTGCGCCGTTATACAAGATTTCATTCAGGTCGGCCTGCCGCACATCCTCATAGGTGCTGCAGAGAAAACCGTTGTTCGCCACGTCGTTGAGAAAGCTTTCGAAACCGGCGAGTTCTTCCGGTGAGAGCGTGCCTTCCGTTATCGAATCGGCAGAGGGCATTTCCTGCCATGTTTCTGTCTCTGCCTGGGAAAAGGCTTCGGAAGCCGCTATTTCCCAGTTTTCTTTCATCCGTGCCACCCAGTCTCCGCAGCCGGCACAAACGGACAGAGCGAGACAGACGGTACCCAGGATCAGCCATTTCTTTTTCATTCCAGCCTCCATTTTCTCAGTTGAACTCCCGGAGAGGCGTGAATCTCACGCCGTCCGGTTCGGCGGTTCCACAGTAGACGTCCTGGTCCTTTTGCCCCGTTTCCAGATAATGTTTCAGGACGTATTTGGCGGTGAAGGGCATTTCCAGTTCAGAAAGCCCGTCCAGATGAAACCATCTGGGAATGCCCTCATCGCTGGAAAGGCAGACGGACGCGCCCGGCTTCAGGTCTGCAAAAAAATAATAAAACTGCCGGATCTGTCCCTTACGCAGCCGCAGTGTCACATATTTCAGGCGGAGATGAAGAAGATCGCTTTCCGGAACGCCCAGTTCCTCGTAGAGTTCCCGAAGCACGCAGGCTTTTGCGTCGTTCAGCTCTTCCTTTTCGAAATGCCCGCCGATTCCGCACCAGCAGGGTGCAACCTCGGAAGAACCGATGCGGTAGAGAAGCAGGATTCGGTCATCCTGCTGAATGTAAATGGTTGTCATATGATTCAGTGTTCCGTCCATTGTAATCCAGGCCCCTTTCCGGAGCGTAGCAAAGTTTTGCGGCTCCCTTGATGAAGAAAGCGGCAGGGCCGCCTTCCTCTGAAACGGTTAGTCTTAAGAAGCGGCAGGACTGCCGCCCAGTTCCACCAGCGCCCTTTCCATAAAAAGCTCCGGGATGTCCGGCCAGCGGCAGGCTCCGGTTTCCTCCTCACAAAGCTGTATGGCCCGTCCAAGCACGGCCCCGTGAGACAGAGGGAAACCCTGTAGAATAAGTTCTGTGATCCGGCACCAGATGGGCGCGTTGTCATACAGGCCGGTGGCATGAAGCTCCCGGATTGCCTGACCGGCATCGTATTCCAGCGTCACCATCTCTTCCTCCCATCTTCCCGCATATGCCGGATCTGAGGAGTCCGGAACTGCATGCAGGATCAGATACTGCGTCCGGCCGCCGGAACAGGCTGAATCCGCTGGGAAAAGCGGCACGCCAACGGACCCCGGATTGAGGATGGTCACGCCCCGGTGCTTGATTTTTCGCTGCACATGCGTATGCGCGCAGAGAATGAGAGAGCAGGGACTTTCCTCCATGAGAGAAAGCGTGTCCGGGTCATCGGGAAGCATTTTCTGATTGATCCGTTTCGGGGAGCCATGGCAGGCAACAAAAGGCGGAAGACCCGGGATGACGATCTGCCGCATCGGCTCCAGGCGGGAGAAAAAATCCAGATCTTCATCCGTCAGGCGCCGGTAGCTGTACATCATGCAGCCGGTGATGGAATCCTTTTCCTTCCAGCCCTTTTCTCCATTTTTCCGGTAATCAAGCCAGTAATTTTCTTTGTTCCCGCGGATGAAAAGGCAGGCGCACCGGTCGGAAAGCCCGTACAGAAGCCGCATCACCCGTTCGGGATGGGCGAGTTCCCCGGCGTAGTCACCGAGAAACAGATAATTGCGGATGCCCTTCTTTTCCGCATCAGTAAGGCAGCGCTCCAGCGCCGCATCATTCCCGTGGATGTCCGCCATCACGGCGATGGACAGGGGAAAAATGCTGCTGCCATTCGCATCTGCTGCAGAGAAAAAAACAGTTTCGTGCCCCATAAGTGCTCCTTTCATTCGTGAAGCTCCAGAGGCAGGCCGTCCGGATCCTTGAAAAAGGTCATTCTTTTCTGCGTGAATTCATCGATCCGCACCGGTTCCGTTTCAATGCCAAGTCCATGGAGCCAGGAGACGGCCTCATCCATATCGGAAACACGGAAGGCCAGGTGGCGCAGTCCGCAGGCCTCCGGATAGCTGGGTCTTTTCGGACTTCCCGGAATGCCGAAAATCTCCAGCTCACAGTCGCCCAGCTTCAGGTCCAGCTTGTAATCGCCCCGTTCCTTCCGGTAGTTTTCCCGGATGACCTCAAAGCCGAGCAGACCGACATAAAAATTTCTGGAACGTTCATAATCGGATACGATGATCGCAACATGGTGGATGGAATCCAGTTTCATTTCCTCTCCTTCCGCCGCCGAAAGGCGGCATAAAAATCATGGAAGAACGGAGCAGGCCGTTCTTCAGCACGAACACAGTTCGTGCGCCTCTCCTTCTATAAGGGAAATATGTATCATTATAGCATTTTACAGGAGCAATCACAATTCCGGGCGGATGTGTGGGGAAACTAATTAAGAAAATCTTTCGTTTTTCATCAGAGTTTTTTCGCCGAATCTTCCGGGCCTGACTTTTACACTTTTATTCCTTCAAATATATGTTTTTCACACTTAAATCCCCGGAAAATCAATGCTTCCGGGGGTTTTTAATAAATAAATATTGAT
>CAJFMW010000023.1:0-1999 GCA_904392525.1 uncultured Eisenbergiella sp. | reverse complement strand
GATTATATATCTTTTGACCGGATGGAGGGCGCCGCTATGATCAGAAAAGATAAGAAAACTTTTAAAGATGGTACTGTCAAAACCCAGATCCGCGTCACGGAAGGTTACCGTCCCTATCCAAACTCTTCCCCAAAACAACGGACAGTCAAAAGCTTCGGCTACCTGGAAGACCAGACGGACCTGGAGGCATTCTGGAACGAGGTCAATGTGTGCAATAACAGCCTGAAGAAAAAGAAGGATCCCACGGGCAGGACGCCGGTTGCGGAAATGATGTATTCCGACCACAACCGTCTCCTGAATTACGGATATAAATTCCCGGAATCCGTATACCGTCTTCTGGGAATCGATTCCTTCATTAATGATTACCAGAAACGTTCCGGATTCCGTGGGAAATATTCCCTGAATGAGGTGTTTCGCTATCTTGTCATGGACAGGATTCTCTACCCTTCTTCCAAGCGGGAGGCGGCCGCCAGACTCCTGAACTATTACGGTCTCAGAAGCGAATTCGAACTTCCGGATATCTACCGCGCTCTGGATCATTTTGACTGTTTTTTCTATGACCTCCAGCAGTATCTGAACGGGAAGGTGACAGAACTGACCGGCCGAAGCCTGGAATACTCTTTTTATGATGTGACGAACTACTATACGGAAAAGGACTTTGCAGACCCGGATGAGGTTTATACAGACCGGCGGGGCCGGCAGACAGAAGGGCCCGCCCTGGCCCAGAAAGGAGTCTCAAAAGAACATCAGCTGACACCGATCATCCAGATGGGACTCTTTCTGGATGGGAACGGGATACCCGTCTGCATGGATGTTTTCCGCGGGAACATGAGCGATTCTGATACCCTGAAAGAGAATCTGGACGGGTTCAAAAAAGAGTATGGCATCAGACGTACTGTAGTAGTCGCGGACAAGGGGATGAACTGCTCCCATAACATCGACCTTCTGTGCAGCCAGGGGGACGGTTACGTGTTTTCCCAGGTCCTGAAGGGAACAAAGGGGAAACGTTACCGGGAGGAGCTTTTTGACCCGGAAGGCTGGCATGCTTCAGAAAGCGGGGATTACCGCTGGAAGCTGATTACGGAAGAATACACCGGACATGAGATCCGGTTTGAGGAACAGGACGGGGAGCACACGGAAAAGAAAAAGGCGGTCAGACGGATGAGGAAGGTGCTGCTTTACTGGTCAAAGGCGGATGCGCAGATGGCAGCGAAAAAAAGGGAAGAGAAACTGAAAAGGGCAGAGAGGAGCACCAAAAATAATGCATACGGTATCATGCACGGGAAAGACCGTTATCTGAAAGAGGAGACAGTCCTGAAGGAAACGGGGGAGATCCTGGAGAGGGAACAGGTTGCGAAAGTATCCGTGGTGGATCTGGAGAAAGCGGAAAAAGACGCACTGTACGATGGATATTTTGCGATCATAACCAGCGAGATGGATTTCGATGCGGCAAAGATACGGAGCGTGTATCATGGACTGTGGAGGATCGAGGAATCCTTCAGGATCATGAAGAGCGACCTGGATGCGCGCCCGATCTATGTAAACACCCGAGAACATATCCGCGCTCATTTCCTGATCTGTTTCACGGCACTGGTGATTGTCCGGATGATCCAGCATTCCATGGGAGAAAGGAGACTGTCGGCAGAACGGATTGCATCCTGTTTAAGAGCAGCGAACTGCCTGATCGAACAGGGAGGGTACGTAAGGCTGCTGGATGTAGGGGGAAGGATCCGATACCAGGAAATACCGGATAAAAAAACAGGGAAACTGGTGCCGAGCCTGAAATTCAGTCCGGAAGACCAGCTTGCAGAAGATTACAGGCGGATACAGGAAACGTTCGGGACGGATTTTTATTATGCATATGCGAAGCAGGAAATTTTTAAACGCTTCTTTTCAGAGATAGGATTAAAGAGATAGAGCATAACAGAAGAAGGCCTCTGCAGATCCCATTGTTATGGGAAATGCAGGGGTTTTTGTCTCTGAAAGTGTAAAAGTCAGG
>CAJFMW010000022.1 GCA_904392525.1 uncultured Eisenbergiella sp. | reverse complement strand
TTATAATATATTAAAAGAAAGGAGATGTTTGCATGGCACTGACAACATTAACTGCCAGAGTAGACCAGAAAGATAAGGCCGACTTTGATGCGTTTTGCTCCAATGTTGGATTAAATACTTCAACTGCCATTAACCTCTTCGTGAAAGCAGTATTGCGTGAAAAACGTATCCCATTTGAAATTGCTCAGACTCCTGATCCTTTTTTTCTGATGCAAATATGGCCTATGTAAAGAAATCCGTCAAGGAGCTGCGTGAAGGGAAGGGTACTGCTCATGAATTGATCGAGGTGGATGATGAGTGAAAAAATCTGGTCCGTCGATGCTTGGGAAGATTATCTTTACTGGCAGTCTCAAGACAAAAAATAATCAAACGCATCAATATTTATATTGCTCATTGCAGAGGCCATTATAATGATAAATAATTGCGGAGGTCTTTCCCCCGGACAGGGACCAAAGACCTCCGTATTTTTTACATTTCTCAGATCAGTCCCACCAGCTCTGAAAGCTTCCCGTCTCTTAAAAATACGGGAATCACCTCAAGGGGCGCGTCGGCGGTGACGGTCTGTCCTCCCTCATACACCTTTCCGTCATGCACGCATGTCCACTTCGCTCCCGCGGGCAGATAAACCTCCCGCTTCGTCTGCCCTTCGTAGAGGACGGGGGCCACCAGAATATCGCTTCCGAACATATACTGTTCCTTCATATCCCAGCAGCATTCCTGATCCGGAAATTCATAGAACATGGGACGCATCACCGGACGGCCAAGGGTATGAGCCTCCTCCATCACCCGTTTTGTATAGGGGCGCATCGCCTCACGGAAACGGATGTATTTTACCAGCGTATCCGTATTCTCTTCCCCGAAGCTCCACACCTCGTTCGCCGCTCCGGTGGGATTGAGCGTCTCTCCCGCCTGATTTTTTAACGGCGTGGACGGAACCCGGTCTCCGTGCAGACGCATCACCGGACAGAAGCAGCCCCACTCGAACCAGCGCACCAGAAGCTGACGGAAGGCCGGATCAAGCGGATTGCCGCCGGAGAAGCCGCCGATGTCCGTGGTCCACCAGGAGATTCCGGCGATTCCCATGTTCAGACCCGCGCAGACCTGACGGCGCAGCGTTTCCCAGTCGGAATGGATATCCCCGCTCCAGACCAGTGCGCCATAGCGCTGGCTTCCCGCCCAGGCGCAGCGCAGAAGGCTGACCACCTTCTCCTCTCCGGCCTGCTTCAGGCCTTCATAAAAGGTTCTCGCATAGGACTGGGGATAGATGTTGCCCACCTGAGCCGCCGGTCCTTGGAAATAGCGGTAATTGTCAAAATCATAGCCGGTAAATTCCGGTTCCGCCTCATCCAGCCAGAACACACGGATTCCCTTATCGTAATAGTTCTGTCTGCATTTGTCCCAGACATATTCCCTGGAACGGGGATTGGTGGCGTCGAAGAAGGTGCTGTTGCCGTTATAGAGCATGGCGATATCCACGCCCTTTTCCGCCTTCACCAGCAGGCCCTTCTGCTTCATTTCCTGATAGTTTTCACTGCGCAGATCCACCTGCGGCCAGACGGAAACCATCAGCTCCATCCCCATCTCCTTAAGTTCCTTGACCATGGCGTCCGGATCCGGGAAAAATTCCTCGTCAAACCGGTAGTCGCCCATCCGGGGCCAGTGGAAGAAATCGCAGACGATCACGTCAACCGGAATGCCCCTCCTGTGATATTCTCTCGCCACGGAAAGAAGATCCTCCTGATTCCAGTAGCGCAGCTTGCACTGCCAGAAGCCAAGGCCGTATTCGGGCATCTCGGGAGCCGTTCCCACCGCCCTTCCGTATGCCTGTTCAATCTCATCCGGCGTATCTCCCGCCGTGATCCAGTAGTCCATCTGCTTCGTGCTTTCCGCATACCACTCCGTGGTATTGGAGGCAAAGCTCACCCGGCCGATGGCGGGATTGTGCCACAGAAAGCCATATCCCAGATCAGAAAGGACAAACGGTACGCTGGCCTGGGAATTGCGGTGTGCCAGCTCCAGGTTGCAGTTCTTAATATTCAGAATATCCTGCTGGTACTGTCCCATTCCGTACAGTTTCTCCTTCGGATTGGACGCAAAGGTCACCGTCAGCCGGTAATCCCCGCCGATGATGGGTTTGAAGAAACGGTTTTTCTTATCCAGCGCGCCGCCTTTTCCCGCTTCCTTTAAAAGCAGCTCTCCCTTCTGATTATAAAAAGCGATATCACAATAATGGCTCCAAGAATCCACGGTGAGCTCAGCCGTGATTTTCCCGTTGGTAATCCGCGCGGTATACTCCTCCACATGGATATCCGCCTCTGTTTCTGTCGGGGGAAGCAGCGCATAATCCGTATCCTCCACCTCTCCCAGCACGGTGGAACGCACCCGGAAGCTGTTCTCTCCCCAGGGCATGATGGAAAGCACTTCTCCGTCCCAGCGGTAAACCAGCGCGTTTCCTTCCTGATTCATGGTGTACATAATACCCTCCTTTTTGCATTTTAAATCCGGCACAGTCTGCAGAGCCTGCTGCCCCTGCCTGTGTCCCCTGTACAACAGTTTTTAAAATTATGATCTCATTATATTCATTTTTTCTATCTGTTTCCTTCCTGATATTGACGTGTTTCTTCGATATTTTGACCTCTTCTGTATTTCTGCGGGGTGGTGCGATAATATTTTCCGAATTCCGTGGTGAAATAATTTCCGCTTCCAAAACCCACATCCAGGGCGATCTTTCCCACTGGGTCGTCCGTCTCCAGAAGGAGCCGGGCAGCCTTTTGCAGCCGCACCCGCTGCACGTATTCCACGAAAGTCATATGAAAATTTTTACGGAAAAACCGGCAGAGATAGCCCTCGCTCATAGACAGGTGCGCCGCCAGATCGCCAAGGCGCAGCTTTTGGGAATGATGCTCCTCCACAAACCGGACGATATCGCGGATCAGACGGCTTCTGCCTTCGCTGGAACGCACCCGGCCCGTTTCCTCTCCGCCATAGCGAAGCAGCACATACATCGCCTCCAGAAGCCAGGCCCGCGTCAGAAGCTCATACCCCTTCTCCTTTTTCTGAAAAACGTCAAAAAGACGGTTCAGAAGAGAAAAAAGCGCTGTCATCTCCACCTTCTTCTCTTCCGTTCCGTCCTTTTGCGACATCAGAAAAAATCTGCTCTTCTCCCCCAAAAGCAGAGGGCGCAGATACTCCTGTTCAATTCTGTCGTTTTCGATTCCTGCCAGAAAGTGATAGTCAAATACCGCCGCCCGGAAACGCAGGCTTTCCTTCAAGCAGTCATGGGAGCCGTGGAGAGCGTTCGGCCGGATCAGAAGCACATCCCCCGCCTCCAGCAGAAACGGTTCTCCCTCCACCTGAAAGCTGAGACTCCCGGCAGTGATGAAAAACAGCTCCACCTCCGGATGCCAGTGATAATAAAGGGGTACCTGTGCCCCTTTTTCCAGGCTGGTCTCATAGATATTCACCGGAAACAGGAAATCCCCGTGCTTCCGGTTTTCCCTCAGAGGTCTCGCTTCTCCCATTTCAATCTCCATTTCAGCGCTGCGGCGGCGGAATCCCGCCGCCTGCCACTTTCTCCTATCTGTAGTCCTCCACGTCAAATTCCCGGTCTTTGAAGTAATATTTCCGGTCCTCCTCCGTGATGCTGCGGATCACCCGGCAGGGATTTCCCGCCGCGATCACATTATCCGGAATATCCTTCGTCACCACGCTGCCGGAACCGATCACCACATTGTTTCCGATGGTCACGCCCGGATTAATCACGCTGCTCCCGCCGATCCAGACATTGTCTCCGATGGTGATGTCAATCCCATATTCATAGCCGGAATTTCTGGAATCCGGATGCACAGGGTGTCCGGCGGTATAAATGGATACATTGGGAGCGATCTGAGCGTTCTTCCCGATCTTCACCCTGCCCACGTCCAGAATGGTGAGATTAAAGTTGGCAAAAAAATTCTCCCCCACCTCAATATTGCTTCCATAATCGCAGTGAAAGGGCGGCTCGATCTTCAGATTTTTCCCATGCTTTCCGATAATCTGGCGGATCAGCGCCGCCTGTTCCTCTTCATTCTCCGGCGGGGTATTGTTAAACCGATAGACTTTCTTCCTGCTCTCCAGCCGTTCTTCCTCAAGCCCGTCCAGCCATGCCTTATACGGCAGGTTTGCGAGCATTCTTTCCTTCTGATTCATGTTTTGTTTCCTTTCCGACTCTGCCGGCAGATGTCCGTTTTTCCCAGACTGCCGGCCTTTTTATTTCTGCATATTTTCTGCGATTCACAGACTCAGACCGTTACTGTTCAGGCCAGTGCCGGTCACTTGCTGACCGGCACGTAAGGAAAGTGTTCCGGCCTGAATCTGGCCCGTCCATCGCCACAGGCGATCTGGAATGACGGGCCGGGTTACTGTTCGCTGGCTTGCCAGAGAACAGTAACCTCAGGCCAGATCGTCCATCCTGCTTTCCATTTCCCTGACCGCAAGTCCGGTCATGCCTTTTTCAAAATCCTCCTGCAGACTGTAGGAAGCGGTCACCTTTGTCCGAAAACTTCTTTTCAGCCGCCCCGCAAGCACATCCTCCAGCCGCCCTGCAAGCGCATCCGTCACAAATTCCCCGTACAGGACGATCTCCTTCGGAGCAATCAGGCAGCAGACCGTAAGAAGCAGAGCTGTGAGCTGTTCTTCCACCTGCTCCTCATTTCCATAATCCAGTTCTTCCCATAAAAAGGGAACCGGAAGCTCCCCGATCTCTCCCGCAAAATGCTCCGTTCCATAAAAGAGCCTGCCGCCGATGAGAATGCCTGCGCCCGGACGGTAATTTCCGGGGAAATAGATGCCTGCAAGCGGCTCAAAGGGACTGTGTCCAGGTCCCACGCCAAAGCCGTAAACCATGGCGTTGATATCATTTTCAAACAGGACGGGAAGCTGATACCGCTCCCGGATTCGGGGAAGAAACTCCGTTCCCGTAAGCGTCTGAAAATCACAGATGCTCACCTCGTCCATCCAGGCTTCTCCCGGAAGGCCGAAGGCTATCAGAAGCGCATCCGGGAAAAGCCGTATGGCCTCGTCAATCGCCTCGTCAAAGCTGTCTATGGCGATCTCCTCCTTCACATCCCGCCTCTCCCAGAGACATTTCCCTGAAAGATCCGTCACAAAGGTGCGGAGCACGGTCTTTCCCCGCTCCTGATGGGCGCAGACGATCACCGCCTTGCGGAAGCCATAGTGATAGGCGTACTGCACAGAAGGACGGCCTCCCCTGGAAGGAACCGTTCCCTCCTCCGTCACCTCTCCCCATTCCAGCATCCTGGCAATCAGGGCGCCCACCGTCACCACGCTCAGCCCCGTAATCTGCGCCAGCTCAGGCTTAGTGGCCTTCTGTCTGCCCATCAGCACATGCCGCAGCTTCTGCATATTGATTCTTCTGGTCACATTGGACTGCATTTCCGAACCGGACTGCTTTTTCAAATCTGGCCTCCTTTTTCGGTTCTCTTTTTAAAGAGACTTTTTAAATTAGCTTTCTAAAGCCTCTTTAAAATATACAGGACATTTTCCCGGCTGTCAATCCCCCGGCCGGATTTCTTTTTCCTCGATTTCCACTTTGTATTCGCCATCAATCAGGATATAACGGAGCCCCTGCTTCTCACACATTTCAAGATACCGCGCATTGTCCTCAATGGCTGTCTCCATGGTAAAATCCGTATCATCCAGACGCTCTTCGATTTCGCCGGCATACTTTCTGATGTCGGAGAAATGCTGCTCAATATATGTTCTGCTCATCACAAGGCAGTAAAAACGGATTTCTCTCAGATATCTGTCCGAAAAATCCTTCCTCCAGTCCTGCGGAATGTAGCATCCCTCAACGATAAGATTCTGCCTGTTTTCCACAGCGGTTTTTATCATTTCCCGAACAATCGGCCATAAATAGGCGACCAGTTCCTCATCATCTTCCGGCGTAAGGCCGGTATTCCCGCTTCGTATAAGCCCCATCTTCAAATGATCAATCGACAAATACGGATAATGATATTTTTCAAGAAGCCTCTGTGCCAGCAGGGTTTTGCCGGTATGGGAAGCGCCGGTAATTAAAAAAATCATTGCCGCGCCCGCCTTTCTTTCTCCAGAAGCTCCATCAGCGCCTCGTCGCTGTCGTCGATCCACACGTCCTCTTCCTCTGCCGTCAGCCCCAGATACTCCCGGAGCGTGCGCATATCCTCACTGTTGTTCCACTCTTCCACATAATCGTCGATCTTCTCAAAGGGGATCTCCCCCGCCAGATACCGTTCCCTGAATGTCATCTCATCCGCCTTTCTGCGTTTCGTTTTTCCGCCTGTTCTGCCAGAATTCCTTTACCCTTTCCGCTTCCTTTTGGTCATAGGGATAGCCCAGGCCCCCGGCAACCGCTTCTGCCAGCTCTTCAAAATAGTCGTACATGACGCCCATACCATCCCACATATGCGCCGTCTCCCCATCGGGGAAGGCTTCCCGCACCCGTGCCATCTCTTCCTCTGGCAGATATTTTTTCAGATATTTTCCATGCGATCCCGTGGAAACCCGGAAATCGTGGGAAAGACCGATTTTCCAGTCCAGCATTTTAAAAAACATCCCGCCCATCCCCTCGGAAAGATGAAAGCGCGCATAGTTGAACTGATCCCGGCACAGTCCCTTCGCCACATACAAACTCAGCCACCTGAACTCGTTGACACAGTCCAGATACTCTTTTTTCCCCGGCCTTTTTATGAAAAAAGCCTCGTCCGTTTCCACCGGCTTCAGCCAGTCATAGCCGTCCTTGTCGAGAAGAACCGTTCTCGGTTCTCTGTTGTTTTCTTCTTCCCCGCGGCTTACGTCACGGATCGTAAAATCAATCCGGTTTCCGTCCGCATACTGTACCAGACAGTGGAACGGTTCCTTTCCCTCGTAATCGTACGGATGATTGTACCAGTCGTCGGGAAACTGTGCGATCAGCACCTCTCCATAGTCTCTGATCCATCCGGTATTTTGCGTAAATTCCCTGCTGTCCCGCACAAAAAAGACCACATCAAAATCGCTGTACTCATCATGCAGCGCTTCCGGATTGGCGCGCGAACCGTCAAGCGCAGCGGCCCGTATCCGCTCGTCCGCCTCCGCCTTTTTTTGAATCAGGGAAAACAGCTCCTCCTGCGTCAGTCCTTCTTTCACTTCCCGTTCTCCTCTGCGCTTTCTTTTCTTACTTTCTCAATATCTCCCAATAACCGCTTTTCGGAGAACCATGGCGAACCAGAAGGCCTTTCTCTTTCAGCTTTTTCATGTTACTCTCGATATTCCTTTTCGAAATTCCAACTTTTTCCGCCAGTTCCGTTCCGGTCAGCTTCGAATTTTCAGACAAAAGTCCCAGTATTACCTGCTGGGTAGCATTTAATGTGTTCCAGACGTCTGTACATTCGGATATTTTTTCTTTTTTCTGTAAATACTTCTCTGGCGTATCACCGATGCTTCCCTGCTGTTCCACCGATGCATCACCGATGCCATACGACTGTATCACCGATGTTTCACCGAAGTCATATGACTGTTTCGCCGATGTTTTACCGATACTGTACGGTTCATCTGCTCCTTCTCCGACATGATCCTGTTTTTTTATCACTGGCCTGCGGTACAAATTTACCCGGAAAGTTTCAGCCATTTCGATGAACTCCGGCTCTGGAAGGTGATATTCCTGCGCCGCACGGCGAATATTTTTGAGTCCGGTTCCCCATGCTTCAATCAATCCCATCTGGCTGAACACTTCCGCCGTTATACGATTTCTCTGTTTGGAACGGCCACTCATCGCCTCTTCCAGGGTTAAACCATAACACAGACCGCCTGGAGAAGTAACCTCAAGCCGGTCTTCATACAATGCCACCTGCACACAGGAAGGATCCAGAAAATTCCGGTGACAATGCGCATTAATAATCATTTCACGAATTGCTTCCGGAGGTAATTCATACCTTTCTCGGCGTACAAGTCCCTCCACTCTCGCTCCAAGCCGTATATTGCGAAGCACAAATGCATACGCCTCCTCAATCTGCTCATAAAGGGGCCCTGAAAATTCCCTTTTATCAAGGAATTCTCCCCTTTCTGTTCCGGCAAATACAGCACATTGTGTTTTGGAATATGGGAAATACTTCCCCGTTAGCAGCGCAAAAGCATTGGATGCAAGATATTCGTCCCCTGATTTTTTAAGCACATTCCAATTAACCAGTTGTACTCTGGTAACCTTTGGAAGCTTTTCGGGACCTGACCGTCCATCCTCCATCGCCTTTCGATAACGGTTCATATCACGACAAAGCTTTTTAATAGAATTTTCCGTGACACTATACCCAATGCAGGCCAATTCATCCCAGGAAATACGCTCGCCTTCGAGTTCCAGTTCTCTGATCTTTTCCGCATCCGCCAGCCTCGATGTTCCTGCCACACGGACATAGGTTCCTTTTTCCTTTCCCTTTGCCTTCAGATAATAAGGCCGATTTACACCGGGCGCAACAGTTGCCACTACCACCGTTTTTCCTTCGATCGTTTGAAAAGCTATATCCGGAACGATCTGAGGCGTACAGGAATCCGAAACCGCATTTGCTATGCTGTCCATCACCCGAAATACAGAATCGTTGTCCACTCCAACTACCTGTCTTGTTTCATCATCAATTCCTATAATCAGCTGACCACCCTGTGTATTTGCGAAGGCGACTACGGTTTTCGTGTATTTTTCCGAATCTTTTGGAAGCATTACCTTAAATTCAACATTTTTGGATTCACCGCAGACAATCTCTTCTATTGTCATTCTGCTCTCTTCTCCCTCCCTTCACCGCCACAAACGTAACCACATTCGTCATGATCTGCACAGTTCTGCCTTTTCTTCCCGTCTCCCAGGACTGCCGCTTTACGGTTTCCTTCAGAATCTTCCAGCCAAAAAAAATCTCTGCCAGCTTTTTCTGCATGAATTCAGTGGAAAGATTCACCTCAAACTGCGCGATCAGCCGTTCATCCGTAACGATATCCCGCTCCTCGACCTGCGTATTCAGGATCAGGCATACGATTCCGCATTCTCGGATTCCTTTCCGGATTTCATTCAATTTTCTGAAAAAGGTCTCCTCTGAATCCACATGTTCCAGCGCAGACACTGCCAGAATCAGATCATAGCTCTCCCCGGGAATCGGCCATGCCTCCAATGGACATACATGTCCGGAAATCTGACTGTCGATTCCATATTTTCTGCTGTTTCTTTCCAGCCGGTCTATCGCAATCTCCAGAATATCCACAGCATCCGCCATACATTTTCCCGGAAAAGCCTGTACAAACGGGATACAGGTTCGCCCCACTCCGCATCCCAGATCCAGAATCTTTAGCTTCTCATATTTCTGAAAATACGGGATCAGATCCGTAACCGTTTTTACCGGCTTATTCAACCAGCTCTCTCCGGTGAAAAGCTCTTCCTGCTCATAGATCTGCGTATGAGAAATCCGTTCCTCTTCCCGGATTTGCTGAAGTCTCTTTTTTTCCTCTGTTTCCCCAAGAATCTTTTCCGCCATTTTCACATCTTCCTCTGTCAGCCCAAGCCTTCCGTCCGTTTTCACCTGATGGGAACTGATCCTTTCATCATGCAGCGTAAGATCATCCAGTACCACGTAGCTTTCCACTTCTGTTTCCTGATTTTTGAGCCACAGAAGGATCTCTTTTGCCTTGACCAGGCTGAACCTTCGGGTTCTACGAATGGCCTCGTCTGATAAATCGGGGGTGAACCCATAAAATGACAGGCCATACTTTTGCATCAGACTGCACAGCTTCTTTGCTGCCGGATGAAGCGGATTTCCGTTCTCATCGAAACGGAAACGCCAACCGGAGTGAAGAACCACAACTGCTCCGGTTTTGAAGATCAGCCGGGAAAGAAGCGCCAGCTTATTTTCCTCAATTTCTTCATCCTGTCCATCCGGCTTCTGACTTTCCCTGTCATCTAAAAAGCCGACATCCGGTATCTGCCGGTTCAGTACACCATCTATATCCAGAAAAAGGACTTTCATCATCGTTTCCTCATAGTTAACCTGTAATTCCTTCCCTGAACCAACTGCAAGTTCTTCCTGCAGAGTCCATTTTTTTCTGTATCGTTGACATATCCGTTTTTTTTGATTATTCTGAAAACAGATAAAAGCAAGAAGTTACATTATACTCCCGGACAGCAGCCGGCACACCTTACTCTGTGCTTCTTACTGTTATACACAATAAATTTGCTACATACTATAATTTTAAGAAAGGAAGGTATTTATGAGCAATCGAGAATATGCCAAAAATCTTATTGATCAGATTCCGGAAAATAAACTGCTTTATATCATAGCCTATCTGCAGGGCGCAGCAGTTCCGGATGAAACACCAAATGCCGAAACGCTGGCGGCCTTTGACGAACTCGACCATGATGGAGGAATCCGTTACAGCGGTTCTACAGAAGATCTCTTTTCTGAATTAAAGGAATAATAATGTTAACTATCAGATATTCCACTAAATTCAAAAAAGACTTTAAATCCTGCGTAAAACGTGGGTATAAGATGAACCTGTTGCAACAGGTGATTGACACGCTTCGAATTCCTGATACTCTTCCCATCCAAAATAAAGATCATATGCTCAGTGGTAATTATTCCAGTTATCGGGAATGCCACATAGCACCGGACTTGCTGCTGATATATCGCCAGGAAAAAGATGAGCTTTTACTATATCGAACCGGTACCCATTCAGATTTATTTGGATTATAAATTTCATCCCCAATAGACTTTTCACCTCTGATAGATCTTGTCCACGTTCTATTTTTTATCTCCAGCCAGAAAATACCGTCATTCTTTCATACAATGTTCATACAAGTTACAGCTCCCGTCGGTATCTCTCTTTAGATCTTCACCTTCGTCCACTTCCCTGAGCGGAACCGAAGGTTTGTAAAAATAAACCGGGCGAGCTGATCCGCGCAGACGCCGAACCAGATGCCGATGATGCCAAAGCCAAGCGCGTAGCAGAACAGATAGCTGGCGATAGGCCGGATCAGGGTGACGCTGATGGTGGAAGCCACCGTGGTGAAAAACACATCGCCGGCGCCGCGCAGGCAGCCCATATAAATCACCTGGGCGATCTGCAGAAGGACGACAACCACGATCACGCGCATGATCTGGACACCGATGGCGATGATCTCCGGCTCGGTAAAGAAAATACCGTACAGAAAACGGCCGAAAAACAGATAGATGACAGCGAGAACCACGGCGATGGCACGGCCGATCCACTGGCAGATATGGCCGTAGGTTTTCGCCATTTCAACGTCCTTCCTGCCAAGACTCTGGCCGATCAGGGCGACGGCCGCCACCTGCATGCCGTCTCCAAAGGAAAAGGAAAGGCTCATCACGTTCATGCCCACCTGATGGGCAGCAAAGGCGGCGGTCCCCATTTTGGCCGCCATAACCGCCACGGAAAGAAAGCCCACACGCATCAAAAGCTGCTCTGCCAGCACGTTGGCCCCCAGCTTCACCATGCTCTTTGCCACGGTAAGGGTGGGGCGCAGCCGTTCCTTCCAGATATATACCAGGCTGATAAAGCTGCCCTTCCGGCAGGCAGCCACAATGCTCATCACACAGCCAACCGCGCTTCCGATCACGGTAGCGATGGCCGCCCCCTTCACGCCCAGCTCCGGAAAGCCGAAATTTCCGCCGATCAAAAGATAGTTGAACACCACGTTTACCAGGTTCGCCGTCACATTGGTGGTCATGGAAATTTTTGTATTTCCCGCTCCTCTCTGCGCCGCGTTTATGGAGAGGGATACTACCGTAAAGCCGATGCCGCCCATGATGATCCGGAAATAATCCACCGCCTCCTGATGGGAGTCCGGCGAAGAACCGCAGAGAGATATAATCGGATCCGCAAGGGCAACACAGACCGCGCTGACGACTACGGTCATGCAGATGGTAAAAAGAAGGGAGGCTGCAAGAACCTGATTTGCCTCTTTCCTTCTTCCCTCTCCCTTCCGTCTCGCCACCAGAGCGGAGACAGCCACGTTTGCGGCAGTGAAGGCTGCCAGACCGATGAATTTGGGCTGGGTGGTCAGTCCCACCGCCGCCACCGCATGGGCTCCCACCCGGCTTACCATCAGCGAATCCACCATGCCGATCAGCGCCACAAAAAAGGATTCCAGAACGGATGGCCAGGCCATTTTCAGCACCGTCTGCACCGCTTCCCTGCTGTATTTCTTTGTCTTTCCCTGTAAAATCTGTTCCCCCGCTTTTTCCATTTCCCCTGTTTTTACAGCCTGACGGCCGATGCCGCAGACTTTCTCCTCCTCATTCCGCCATAACCGGCTCTTCTTAAAGTATTCTTATTTCTTTTCCTTCCAGGCCTTTACCTGCGCACGCAGCCACTCCGTCCACCTGTCGATACCCTCCCCGGTTTTAGCACAGATGGGAATGACCGTAATATCCGGATTCTGCTGCTTCGCCCTTTTGATGCACTCCTCCATGTTGAAATCAAAATAGGGAAGCACATCGATTTTGTTGATGAGAAGCACCTGGCAGACGGAGAACATCAGCGGATACTTCAACGGCTTGTCATCTCCTTCCGGCACGCTCAAAATCATGGCGTTCGCCGATGCTCCGGTATCAAATTCCGCGGGGCAGACCAGATTCCCCACATTTTCCAGAATTGCCAGATCCAGACCGTCCGATCCAAGCGCCTCCAGCCCCTGTCTGGTCATATCCGCATCCAGATGGCACATGCCGCCCGTATGAAGCTGTACCGTCTTCACATTTGTCTGTGCGATACGGAAGGCATCCACGTCTGAGTCAATATCCGCTTCCATCACACCGATTTTCATCTCATCCCGCAGAAGCTCCATGGTCTTTTCCAGCGTGGTCGTCTTTCCCGCTCCGGGCGAAGACATCAGATTCAGAAGAAAGATTCCCTTTTCCTTCAGCTCGTCCCTCAACAGTTCTGCCTGATGATCGTTGTCGGCAAAAACGCTCTGTTTGATCTCATATACCTTTACCATCTGTTTTGTTCCTCCCGATTCCGTCTTAATGTAAATCCGGTTCGTCCGCTTTACGCGCGTTACGGGCCGTTAGTCTTCATTATAGCATCCATCTGCGCGAAGGGTCAACCGGGCCAAACCGTTTCCCCGACGTGATTTTTCCAGGAAAATCACGTTGCTGCACACGGCGTACGATTCCGGGAGACGGGACATTTACGCTCACGAAGCGCCGTGGTATAATGATTGCGCCGGGCGCAATCCGGCCCGATCACATCGGGCCACACTCGTCCTATCGTGTTGCCCGCTTTGCGGGGATTATACCCAACCTGCGGCTTGCGAAGAAAATGACGCCTCCGGCGTCGCTTTCTTCCCAAGTTACAACTTGTGCGCACGCAGTATAATGTACAGGAATAAACGGAAAGGAAGCGCGGATATGGCAGCCTGCTACAAAAATATAGTGAATCCGAAAACAGAAGCGGCAAAGCTTATTCTTTTTTTGTCGCTGACAGCCTTCTCCGGCAGAATCCATGATTTTCTCCATTCCGCCCTTGCAGAAAGATATGGAGGACTGAATGCGGATTACATCCTGCGTCTTCTGGCGCTCCTTCAGCTCATACTGATCCTGATTTACGCCTGCCGCCGTTTTCTGCTGTTCTGCCGGAAAAACTGTGACAGCCTTCTGCTTCTCGGAATCGCCGGCCACCGTATCCCGGGGCTGTTCTTTCTGGCAAATCTCCCCCTTTTTTGCCTGGAAATATTCCTGACGGCTGTTTTGAAGCCGGATTTTTCTGGAATCGGATGGTCCGTCATTCTGTCCGGAATCCTGAATACCTTCCTCATCCTGTTCGGCGCCATCCTTTTGATGCAGAGTCCACTTTACAAATGCCGGATTTTCCTGCTGGGAGCAGCGACGATTGGCGCAGGCGGTCTTCTGTACGCTTCTTCCCTGAATTACCAGAGCGCATACGCGCTTCTCATGCAGCATCCGCTCAGCAGATTTCTCTTTTCTCAGTATCATAATTTCACATTTGGAAAGCTGGCGGCCGCTTTGTCGCTCTGCGCCCTCCTGCTGTATCTGTCCGGCACGCGGTATCCCGGAACCGATCAGCCGGAACACGCCGGGAAATCAGCCAATCTGGCAGGAGATCTCTGGCACCGTTTCGGCGGCAGACTGATCTGGAAGAAAAATTACCTCTATCTGTACCGTAATGCTGATTTTGTCATCTGGAAGCTCTTTTCTTCTTTTCTGCTTCTGATCGCCTGGCAAAGCATGGGCGGCACGGCTCCCATGCTGCTGCTTATCTATGTCCTCTGTCTGGCCGCCGCATCCTATCTGCCTGACAGCTGCCAGCTGGAAGCAGAATGCCGCTTTATTTATCTGACGTCAGATCGCACCTATCCGGAAATGCTGAGGGGACAGATTGCGGGAGGTACATTGCTGATCGGTGACAATGTGCTCCTGATTCTTTTATTCATGCGGGCTGATCCGCTGTCCTTTCTCTGTGCTCTGGGCAGCGTTCTCTTCCTCTCCGTCTATCTGACGAACGCCCTCTGCTCCGGCTATCCGGAGCATGTGTCAAGAATGTCCTTTATAAAGGCCATTGCGGTGATGCACATACCGCTGTATTCTCTAATCAAAGCCCTCAGGGATTACCGCCGGGGCAGAGACAACTGGACGAACTGGAAATATATCGAAAGAAATGAAAAAGAACAATACTCTTGAAATTCATGAACTCACAAAACAATATGCGAAAGGAACCGGAATCAGCCGGATTTCCTTCACCGTAAACGCAGGGGAAATTGTGGCTCTCATCGGTCCCAATGGCGCCGGTAAAACCACGCTGATGAAAGCGGTTGGAGGGCTGTGCCGCCTTTCCGGAGGCGAAGCTCTGCTGAACAACGTCCCCACTTTCCAATGCCGGGAAAATCTGGGCTTCATGCAGGAAGCTCTGGATTTTTACGAAAAAATGACCGTATATGAAGCGCTGGACTTTTTATGTGCGGTTAAATTCCGGGGCGGCTGCCGGGAAGAAATCGACCATTATCTGAAAGCCTATCAGCTGTTTGAGCAGAGGAATCTCCGGATCAGCCGCCTGTCTCTCGGAATGAAGCGGAAGCTGTCCCTGATCATGGCGCTGATGGGGGATTGTCCCCTTCTTCTTCTGGATGAACCCACAAACGGAATCGATACCGCGGGCCTGATCCAGCTCAAAAGAGATCTGCTCAGGCGCAGAGACCAGAACGGCATCGCCCTGTTCACAAGCCATGTGCTGGACTGGGCGGAGCATGTATGCAGCCGCTGCATTTTTCTGAAAACGGGCGAAATCGCCGCCGACTGCCGGATGGAAGAGATGCATCCGCCTCTTGAAAAACTGTATGAAAACCTTTATATTTGAAGAGAAAGGAGCCTTACCGATGAAAGTCCTCACCGCCCTGAAAAAAGACCCTGTCCTTGCAGTTTCCGGCGTGCTCGCCGTGCTGTCCATGTTTTTCGTACATCCCGACGCAGCGTATGTTTCCTATGTTGACTACCGGGTTCTGGCGCTGCTTTTTTCCCTGATGTGCGTCATGAATGGCTTTCAGGAGCAGGGCGTATTCCGGAAAATGGCGGTTTTCATTCTCAGTCGGACGGCGGATACCAGACAGCTTTCCGCCGTTCTGGTATTCCTGTGCTTCTTTCTCAGCATGCTGATCACCAATGACGTGGCGCTGATCACCTTCGTGCCGTTCACCGTTCTGGTTCTGTCCATCACGGGACAGCAGAAACGGCTGATCTCCGTCATCGTCCTGCAGACCGTCGCCGCCAACCTGGGCAGCATGCTCACGCCGGTAGGAAATCCGCAGAATCTGTATCTTTATAATCTTTCCGGCATGGGAATCGGCGAATTTCTTTCCATCATGTTCCCCTATACCGCCGTTTCCTTCTTGCTGCTCGTTCTTTCTCTCTTTCCCGGGAAAAATGAGCCGGTACGCTTATCTTCCGTTTTCACCGATCTTCCGCCTGTGGACAGGAAAAAGCTGGGCTGCTATATCGTCCTGTTTCTTCTCTGCATGGGCGCCGTTCTGCGTTTCCTCCCCTGGCAGCTCATCCTTGCCGCCACGCTCATCGTCCTCCTTCTGGTCAACCGCCCTCTGCTCCGGAAGGCCGATTACGGGCTTCTTTTGACCTTTGTGTTCTTCTTTCTCTTCATCGGAAATATGGGCCGCCTGCCTGCAGTCTCTGATCTGCTCGCCCGCATTCTTTCCGGCCATGAGCTCATCATCGGCGTGCTGTCCAGCCAGGTCATCAGCAACGTCCCTTCCGCGCTCCTGCTGTCCGGCTTCACCTCCGCCCTCCGGCCGCTTCTGATCGGTGTAAACCTGGGCGGACTGGGCACCCTCATTGCTTCCCTGGCCAGCCTGATCTCCTACAAACAGTACGCACAGACGGAAGGGTGCCGGAAGGGCGCCTATCTTCTGGTCTTTACAGCGGTAAACGCGGTCTTTCTGCTCATATTGCTGGCGGCTGCCCTCCTTCTGGGCGATTTCTGAGCATCCGCTTTCAGGAATATCGGAAGAAAAAGGGACATATAGTGATAAAAAAAGACGGAGGCAGCCATGCTCTCCATCCTGGAACAGGTCAATCAGTTTCTCTGGGGCTTTCCCCTGCTGGCGCTTCTGGCAGGAGCTCATTTGTTTTTTACCGTAAAGCTGAAATTCCCGCAAAAATATACCCTGAAGGCGATTCGTCTTTCCGTCACACCGGAGGAAGGAAACGGTTCCGGCGTTTCCGGGTTTGCAGCGCTTGCCACCACCCTGGCCGCCACGCTGGGAACCGGCAACATCATCGGCGTTTCCACCGCCGTTGCCGTCGGCGGCCCCGGCGCCCTGTTCTGGTGCTGGATCACCGGCATCCTCGGCATGGCCACCTGCTATGCCGAATGCTATCTTTCCGTGCTCTTTTGCGTCAGAAAGAAGGACGGCACCTGTGTGGGCGGCCCCATGTATGTGCTGGAAAAGGGGCTTCACAGCCGCCCCCTTGGCATGGTGTACGCCGCCTGCGTCATTCTGGCCGCCTTCGGCGTGGGCTGCACCACCCAGTCCTCTGCAATCACAGAGGCGGTGCATACCGTGTTCCCCGTCTCCTCCCATCTCATCGGCATTCTGGCCGCCGTAACCGCCGGGCTGGTGATCCTGGGCGGCGTCCGTTCCATCGCGGCCTTCTGTTCCCGGATGGTTCCCGCCCTCGGTTTCTTCTATATCATCTGCTGCCTGTATCTCCTTTTTCTCAACCGGGACGCCCTGCTGCCGGCCTGCTCCCTGATTCTGGAGAGCGCCCTTTCTCCCCGGGCAGCGGCAGGAGGCTTCATCGGAAGCACCGTACAGAGCGCAGCGCGCTACGGGATCGCCAGAGGGCTTTTTACCAATGAGGCGGGCATCGGCACTGCCGCCATTGCCGCCGCTTCCTCCGGCACCCGGGACCCCCGCCGGCAGGGTCTCATCTCCATGACGGCGGTGTTCTGGGACACGGTGGTCATGTGCGCCGTCACAGGCCTCGTGATCGTCAGCAACATCCTGAAAAATCCCGGCTCCATTGCAGGCTACAGCTCCGCAAGCCTGACCACAGCCGCCTTTACCTTCCTGCCCGGCGGCACCGCCGTCCTTTCCCTTTCTCTGGTCGCCTTCGCTCTCACCACCCTCATCGGCTGGTGCTATTACGGAGAAAGGGCCGCCGAATATCTCTTCGGCGGCCAGAGCCTCGTCTCCTATCATCTCTGCTATATTGTCATGATCTATATCGGCGCCGTGCTGCCCATGGATCTGGTCTGGAGCGTCACGGACCTGATCAACGCCCTCATGGTTTTTCCCAGCTGTCTGGCACTCTTTGCCCTGCAGAAAAAAATCCGGATTTAGGCTGTCTTCCGGCTGATCTGTCCGAACGCCGTCAAAGGGAAACCGCGTCCCGTCTCGCCGTTTCTGGCTTTCACATCCGTTCAGGCCCGCTCCAGGATCCCCAGACCAAGCGGGTAAGGCCCCGTGTGCACGCCGATCGTCGCGCCGATCTGATAGAGGGGAAGCTCCTCCAGGCTGATCAGCCCTCCCAGGCGCTCCACCACCAGCCTGCGGTATTCCTCCGCCTCCTCTCTGTCATAGCCGAAGCCTGCCGCGAGAGAATACTTTTTAACCGCTCCGCCGCACGCCTGCAGGCAGTCCCTCAGAAGCTCCACAGTCTTCTCCAAAGTCTTCCTCCGGGAACGGCTGATGCCGGAAGGAAAGATTTCTCCCTCCTTCATGGTGATCACCGGACGGATGCCCAGAAGGGATCCCGCGATTCCGGCCACACGGCCGATCCGTCCGCCCGCCTGGAGATATTCCAAATTTCCCACGGTGAAAAAAATGCGTCCGGTGGACTTGATCGCTTCGATCCGCTCTGCCGTTTCCTCAAAGCCGGCGCCCCGCTCCTGCATGGCCGCCGCTTCCAGCACAAGAAGCCCCTGCAGTACGGTGCAGAGCGTGGTATCAATCACGCGGATTTTCGCGTCCGGATAGTCTTCCAGAATCAGCTCTCTGGCAGAGAGCGCCGACTGCATGGAACCGCTCAGTTTGGTGGAAATGCACAGCACCAGCATGGGAATACCCGCCTTCGCATAAGGCAGAAACGCATCCATATAATCCTGCACCGAGGGCAGGGAAGATCTGGGATACACCCCCTTCCGGTTCACCATTTCCTGATAAAATTCCCGGATACCGATCTCCTCCAGCTCCTTCCGGTAATTCGTCCCGTCAAAGGACACATAAAAAGGTATCACCCGGATCTGCTTCTTCGCCGTAAGCTCCGGCGGGAGATCACAGGATCCGTCGCTTATGATTTGAAACTGTTCGTTCATATCAAAGACCTCTTTCTTTTTCATCCTGTCTTTCTTACAGCTTTCTGAACTCTCCGCCAGCGATGCGGACCGGCTCCCTGTCCACGCTGATCCAGACATCCTGCGCCGACGGGTTGTAAACCATCTTCCGGTTTCGGGAAAATCTCAGGCTGCAGGCCGCCCGCACATAATCCAGAATCTCGATATTGGTGGCGTACCACACATCCTCCCGTCCGCCCGCCATCCGGCAGAAGTTCCTGATCTTCTCCCAGTTATGGTTCCGGTCAAATTCAAAGCTGTGGCCCCACACGTAAAAGAGAAGCATCTGCTCAAATTCCCGCTCCATAAACTTTTTCCAGAGCCCTTCAAGATCATCGTCATGATGGGCTGTCGGATGCCATTTCATGAAATCCTGCGGCAGGTCAAAGGAACCCGTAGCCGCCACCGTCCGGCTGTATTCCATTCCACAGGCCTCTGACAGGCCGATGACATGATCCGTATAAGCGCCGAAAGGCCAGGACATTCCCCGCACCGGATAGCCGCACAGCTCTTCCAGCCTTTCCTTATCCTCCAGGATCTCCTCAAGCAACTGTGCGTCCGGAATCTGGGTCAGATAGGGATGATTCACCGTATGCACCGATACCTCATGATTCTTGTACAGCCCCGCCACATCTTCCGGCCGGACCCGTTCCTTCTCTCCCAGCCTTCCGCTGTTTAGATGAAAGGTTCCCCGAATGCCGCTTTGATTGAAGATCTCAACCAGCCGGTAATCATATTCCATCCCGTCATCATAGCTCATGGTCAGAGCCCGTCTCACCCCGCCCGGAAAAAGATTGTTTTTTACCACCATAAGTTTGTCCTCCGTTCAAATTCTTTTTTTACACCGCATCCGCATCAGGCAGATACAGGGGAAGCGGGAACCATCCTGCAGGTGCCCCGGTAGTTGTAAGGACAGCCGAAGATGGACCGAACAGAAAGCGCACCAGCTCCCCCTTTTCCCATTCCTTCCCGTCTTTCCACCGCTCCGCAACCTCTCCGGACTCAACAGTGACGCAGACGTTTCCGTCCTTCACGCTGCAGCAATACAGCCTTCCCTCCGTCCGGAAGGCCCATTTTCCATCCAAAAGTCCTGTCAACCGCTGCTTTGCCCGCAGGAAGAAAGACAGCACCGCCTGCAGATCCGCCATATAATACTGATGGCCCGTCCTGAGCTCATATCTTCCACAAATTTTTTCCAGGAAGGAAAATTCCTCTGTCCGGTACAGAGAAAGTCCCACCGAAAAACCCTCCGGCGCTCTCTGCTCCCAGTACGCCAGAAGCACCGCCGGATACAGCGCCATATCGCAAAGCTCCAGCTCCGTGATTTTATGCTCTCCATTCCGGACGGAATCGCACAGATACCCGGCGAAGCTGCCGTTTTTGCGAATCACGAGCGGAATACACCGGCCCGCTTTCAGATGCCTGACAAAATTCTCTCTTTTGCGAAGCGTATGCAGGGAAAGGCGGGTAAAGAGCTCATAGGCCAGCCCTTCCTCTTCCCCTCCTTCTTCCAGTTCCGTGAAGGAAATGGCTTCTGCATCCGTACACGCACGCCTCAGGCCGTGCTTTCCGTTTCCCGGATCCAGCTGCATATGGATGCGCATCTCCATGGGTTCATATCCCCAGTAAGCATAACGCTGTCTCTGTCCGGAGAGCACCGCAAAGGCATACCCTTCTTCTTTCATCCACTCACGCACCGTTTTCAGAAGAAGCTGCATGAAGCCTCTTCCCCTCGCGTCTTCATCCACGCTCACCGTTCCCACGCCGATTCCTTTCAGAATCTCGTCCCCGCTCACAAAGGATATGGGCTCCGTCAGCAGAAGCGCCCGGATCTTTCCATCCTCCAACACGAGAAGATGATTCCCGTCACAGGGCGCCTCCGGTCCGTACACATCCGGAATCAGCTCCGCGAAGCCGCCCGGCTGTACATCGTCCCCGAATATCCTGTCCGCGAAACGCAGGATTTCTTCCTTCCACTGCGCGCCCGCTCTGATAACCTCCATTTTTACCTCCTCCTTTTTACGGGCCGTTCTACACAGTCTCTGTTCTTCACGGCCTCCGCTCTTCGTCTTCTCAGCCCTTCGAAGCCTCCGCCTCTTCCCTCATCCGCTGTCCGGTGGGTGTCACAGCGAGGCCGCCCTTCGCGGTCTCCCGTACCTCGAACGGCATTGCCCTTCCGATGGCATACATGGCGTCCACCACTTCATCAAACGGAATATAGCTCTTCATGCCTGCGAGGGCAAGATCCGCCGAAAGCAGCGCATTGACCGCTCCGGAGGCGTTCCGCTTGATACAGGGAATCTCCACAAGCCCTGCCACCGGATCACAGGTCAGGCCCAGCACATTTTTCAGCGCCATGGCGGCCGCATGAAAGGCCATATCCGGCGTTCCGCCCAGCATCTCCACCACAGCCGCAGCGCCCATCGCAGCGGCGGAACCGCACTCCGCCTGGCAGCCGCCTTCCGCTCCCGCAAGCGTGGCACGGCTTCCGATCAGAATACCCACCGCGGATGCGGTGAACAGGCCGTCGATCACCTGTTCCCGATCCAGGCCGCGGGTCTCGGCACAGGAGAGGAGTACGGCGGGAACAATCCCGCAGGAGCCCGCCGTGGGACAGGCGACAATGCACTGCATGGAAGCGTTCAGCTCGCTGCAGGAAAGCGCCATCGCCGCAGCCAGAGAAGCCGTATCTCCGAGAATGCTTTTTCCCGTCTGCCGGTAGGCTTCATACAGGCAGGCGTTTCCTCCGGTCAGCCCGCTGACCGAATGCACAGGCTCCTTCCGCGCCTTTTCCACGGATCGTTCCATCACCGCAAGCGTCTGGGCCATCCTGTCCCGGAGCTCCTGTCTGTCTCCGGTTCCCGCTTCCAGCTCCTGCGCCAGAGCATAGTCACAGAGCCTCATATTTTCCTGCCGCAGATATGCGGTCAGCTTTTCCGTATCCATGATGAACATAATGAATTTCCTTTCCAACCAGACTTCACAGGCCGCTTTTTATGCCTGCCGCACATCAGTTCATATCCGCCGGATTCAAAAGCAGTGCGCGCTGTACGCCGTATACCTGCTCCAGCGCCCCCTTCAGAGCCTCCGGGAGCTCCCCGTCCAGCTCCATATACATACAGGCGGTATGGTTATCTGCGGAACGGTTCACCTGCATATTTCCGATATTGATCCTGTAGGCATACAGAATTGCCGTGATCCCCGCGATCACCCCCGGCTCGTCCATATGCCTGGTGGCCAGAATCGGACGTTCTCCCGAAAACTGAACTGCCACCCCGTCGATCTCCGTGATGCACACACTTCCGCCGCCGACGCTGCTTCCGGTCATGGTAAACTGACGTCCGCTTTTCGTCGTCAGCTCCATGCGTACCGTATTGGGATGTACCTCTCCCAGATCTGCCGGCTGAAAGCGCACCTCCATCCCGCTTTCAGCCGCCAGCTCATAGGCCTGTTTCAGCCGCTCGTCATCATACCGGATTCCCTGGATTCCCGCCAGAAGCGCCTTATCCGTCCCATGTCCGGCATAGGTTTCCGCAAAGGAACCGTGCATATAGAAAACAGCCTTTTTCACGCTCTCTCCGCACAGATGTCTGGCAAAAAGGCCCAGCCTGGCCGCTCCCGCCGTATGACTGCTGGAAGGCCCAACCATGATGGGGCCGATAATATCAAAAACGCCGTAATGCTTCACCGCATCTCCTCTCTTCCGCCGCTGGCGAAATTCTCTTTTAGAAAAGCCCCCGGAAACCCCAATATGGTTTCCGGAGGCTTTTATCCAATGACTGCCGTCCTGTAGAAATACTGCAGCCCTTTTCTTTGGAAAATTACAGTCCTGCCTGAGCAGCAACCTCTGCAGCGAAGTCATCTACCTTCTTCTCGATGCCTTCACCGGTCTCAAAACGCACGAAGCTCTTGATGGAAAGGTTTGCGCCGTTCTCCTTGCCAACCTGCTCCACATACCTGGCAACGGTCAGATCGCCGTCCTTCACATATGCCTGCTCCAGGAGGCAAACCTCCTTCAGCTCCTTGGCAAGACGTCCGGTGATCATCTTCTCGATGATGTTTGCAGGCTTATTCGCATTCTTGGGATCATTCTGCGCCTGTGCGATCAGGATCTGCTTCTCATGCTCCTTGTACTCTTCCGGTACATCGGCAACAGCCACATACTTGGGAGAAAGAGCTGCAACCTGCATGGCCACATTGGTCAGGCACTCTTTGATGGCATCATTTACCACATCGGTGTCAGCTTCCACGATAACGCCGATTCTTCCGCCGCCATGGGTGTAGGAAACCACACAGCCGTGTTCTGCAACCACCTTCTGGAATCTTCTGATATTCAGATTCTCACCGATGGTAGCGATCTTCTCAACCAGAGCTTCCTTCACGGTCTTGGAAGGATCTGCATTCCAGCTTTCAGCCAGAAGAGCGTCCACATCAGCCGCATCGGACTCCACAGCCTGCTTTGCAACAGCTGCAACAAACTCCTGGAAGGTCTCGTTCTTTGCAACGAAGTCGGTCTCGGAATTCACTTCCACAACCGCAGCCGTGGTGTCATCCTTCACCGCGATACGGCAAAGTCCCTCTGCCGCAATTCTTCCGGCCTTCTTCTCAGCCTTGGCCTGTCCATTCTTTCTCAGGTACTCCATGGCCGCTTCCATGTCGCCGTTCGTCTCGTTCAGCGCCTTCTTGCAGTCCATCATGCCAGCGCCGGAAATCTCTCTTAACTCTTTTACCATTGCTGCTGTAATAGCCATTGTATTTTCCTCCATCCAAACTAAAGTTTAAGCCTCTGCTTCCGCTTCCTGAGCCGCAACCTCTTCGATATCGGTCGCTTCGGTCTCCAGAGCCTGCTCATCGTAAACCGCTTCGCCCTGGTTTGCCTCAATCACAGCGTCTGCCATCTTGGAAGTGATCAGCTTAACCGCTCTGATGGCATCGTCATTGCCGGGGATGATGAAATCAAGCTCTTCGGGATCGCAGTTGGTGTCGCCGATTCCGATCAGGGTAATTCCCAGAATGTGCGCTTCCTGTACGCAGATTCTTTCCTTCTTGGGGTCAACAACGAAGATCGCATCAGGGATTCTGGTCATGTTCTTGATTCCGCCA
>CAJFMW010000021.1 GCA_904392525.1 uncultured Eisenbergiella sp. | reverse complement strand
GTTGTACCGGCTCATGTGTTTTAATGTCTATGCGCATAACAGAGATGACCACTCCAAAAATTTTTCCTTCCTTTATGACGAAGAGCATAAAAAATGGGAACTTGCACCCGCATATGATTTAACTTACAGCAACTCCATTGGAGGGGAGCACGCGACGACCATAGACGGGAATGGAAGAAATCCCGGGAAAAAGGAAATCCTGGCTGTGGCTGCCGCAGCGAAGCTTGACCCCTCTCGATCAGAAGCCATCAGGGCAGAAATTGAGGAGAAAGTAAAAAACAGGCTGAAAAAATGGCTGAAATAGAAAAGGTGACTGATAATATTCAGACAATAAAAACATCCCTCCCGCAGATCCATTTTCCAGGAAAGCGGGAGGGATATTTATGTTTTATACTGATGAAGCCGATCTGCAGGCCTATTTCCCTTCCAGATACTCCTTCTCCGTATTCACGTTCCAGATATTGTCTCTGGAGCGGACGCCGCCCAGGATGTTTTTCACCGTCTCGAAGGAGGTTACCATGGAGTGGTCGATGTTGTTGTAACGGTGCTGGCCGTTTCTTCCCACACAGTAGAGGTTGTCGATGGAATCCAGCCATTTACGCAGCACGTCCATGTCCTTGTAGGTGTCGAAGTAGGCGGGGTAGGCCTTCTTGACCTTTTCCATGTGGGTGTCGAGAACCACGTCAGGGCTGTCGATCAGGCCCATCTTCACCATCTCGGAAACGGCAAAGTCGGAGAATTCCTTTTCCGACATGCGCCAGAGAGAATCGCCCTCCGTGCAGAAATATTCCAGGCCGACCCAGACGGTGTTGTGCAGATCCTTTACCATATAAGGGGACCAGTTGTTGTAGATCTGAAAACGGCCCATCTGTACGCTGCGGTCATGAACATAGATCCAGTCGTCCGGAACGATGTCGCTGACGGTTTTGATTTTGGTCCTGTTGACCAGATTCAGCTTCGGGATCAGGACGCCCAGGGTCATGTAGTCGCGGTAAGGAAGTCCTGCGGCGATTGCGGCTTCCCGTTCGGGTACGTCGTTCATGCCGCCGACCAGATCCTTGATGGGCATGGAGGAGATGAAAATATCGCCGGTTTCCTCATATTCCTGACCGTCTTTTTCATAGGTGAGGCTCGTGAGGTGATTCTTGTCATCCCTGTGCAGGCGCACCACGCGGCAGTTTCGCAGAATCCGGCCGCCCATTTTCTCAATTTCAGCTCCGGTTACATCCCAGAGCTGGCCGGGGCCGAGCTTGGGATAGCTGAATTCCTCGATGAGGGAGGTTTCCACATGTCCGGTCTTTTTGCCGGGGATGAGCTTGCGGAACATATCCGCAATGATCGCCATGACGGAGAGGCCCTTTACGCGCTGCGCACCCCAGTTGGGATCGATTTCCGAAGGGCTTCTGCCCCAGAGATTTTCCGTATATTTTTCAAAAAACATGGAGTAGAGTTTTCTGCCGAAACGGTTGATGTAGAAGTCCTCCAGAGAGTTTTCCTTCCGTTTGTGCACGACGCTCGCCACGTAGCTGACGCCGGCCTGGATGGTCGTGACCAGTCCCATGTTTTTAAAGGTTTCCCATTTCAGGGTGATCGGGTAGTCAAAAAATTTCCGGTCAAAGTAAATCCGGGACACCCGGTTCCTGGTAAGCATGACCCGGTCCGTCTTTTCCGGATCGGGACCGCCCTGGGCAAGCGGAGGCGTGCGCTGCAGAAAAATGTCGTCATAGGCAGGCGCGCCCTGCAGCGGAAGCATCTGATTCCACCATTCGTTTACCTTCGGATCCTTGGAAAAAAAGCGGTGACCGCCCATGTCCATGCGGTTGCCGTTGTATTCCACTGTTTTGGATATTCCCCCAAGCTGGCTGCTTTCTTCAAAAACGAGGACCTCAAACTTTTCAGCGGAAGCATCCGTTTCTGAAGCCTTCAGTAATTCATAGGCCGCTGTCAGGCCGGCTGGACCGCCGCCTATAATCAGAGCTTTTCTCATAAGTATTTGGATTCCTTTCCGGGCGCGTATCCGGATGTCTGCGTATAGGCGCCGCTGTTGGATAATCATTGCCTCCATCTTATCATATATGCACGGTTAATTCAATTTAAATAGAAAGATCCTGCTCTGACCGGATGACGGAATGGCTGTGGATGAAAAAGCTTTCCTGGCTGGGACGGTATTCTTTTTTCATGGGTTCAAACTGCAGGTCAAACCGTTCCGCGTCCGCAGGATCAAATGCATAGGCAGGGCTTTCCTGGTAGATCCATTTTCTTCCGTCCAGAAGGCCGGGGATGAGCTCTTTTACCAGCATGGCGGCAGGATAGCTTCCGTCTCCGGCGCACACGTGATATTTGCTGCAGCTTTTGAAGCCTCTGGAAACGTAATTATCCGGATCACCGAAGATGACAACGGCCTGGTAGCCGAGTTCGCGCGCTTTCTCAAAGCTGTGTTCCAGAAGGGCTCTGCTTATTCCCCTTCGCTGAAAATCCGGGTGGACGCTGATAGGGCCGAAGGTGAGGATGACGGCCTCAGTTCCATTCTCATCGATGAGCCGGGCTTTTGTATACATCACGTTACCCACAAGCCGTCCGTCTGCAGTTTCTGCCACCAGATCCAGTTCCGGGACGAAATCCTCATGGTTTCGCAGAATGTGGGCCACATAATGCTCGGTGCAGCCCGGTTCGTACATATTCCAGAAGGCCCGTCTGGTCAGCGCTTCCACGGCATGTTGCTCCTCCTGCTTTTCCGGACGGATGGTGACAGGTGGCTGCGCCTTCTTTCCATATTCGGAACGGAGGATGGAATACCAGGTTTCGTCGCACACGCCCTGATTGTTGATACCGCCTGCCCGCCAGGTTCCTTCCAGGGTCATGCCGCATTTTTGCATTACCCTTCCGGAGCCGGGATTTCGGGGATCGTGGCAGGCATTGACACAGTTCATTCCGACCTCTTCAAAGAAAAAGCGGATCACCTCCCGGAGCGCTTCTGTCGTGATGCCCTGCCCCCACCAGCGGCGTCCGATGCAGTAGCCGATGGTGGCGGCTTCAGTCCTGTCGTCGATCCGGACAGCGGCGATGGAGCCGATGGGTTCGCCCGTCTCTTTCAATTCAATGGCCCACTGGTAGTAATCCGGCGCTTCATAGCCTTTATACCAGTCCGCGATGATGCAGGAGGTCACTTTGACATCCTCATGCGCGGGCCAGGTCAGAAAACGGGTAACTTCCTCGTCCGATGCCCAGTTGCGGAACATGGGAAGCGCATCCTCCGGTGTAAATGGACGGAGAATCAGCCGTTCGGTTTCCAGTCTGACGGTTCCTTTATGTTTCATGGTTGAATATCCTCCTTTTTTGCAGGCGGAATTGCATTTGTGGGAAAAACGGTACGGGTTATTCCCGGCGCAAAATTAAAAGGGGTGGATGCGCCGCCGCCTGCTTTTAATGTATTTATGATAAAGGTATAAAATCTCCTGCATTCTGTCAAGGAAAGAAGGGCATGGGCGGAACAGGAAGTGTCAGGAGCAGGCGGCGTTCATTGACAGAAGCGAAGACTGGATGCTATGATTGGATGGAAATACATACATCAGATGAGGGGACGTAAAATGATTCAGATTTTGAAGGAAAGCGGCGGAACGGGGAGCGGTCGGCAGAAAAGTATTCTCCGCAGGCTTCTCATTCTTGCTGCGGCTGTTTTCCTTTTTGAGATATTGATTGGAAATTATTCTTCTGTGAGAAGCCTTTTTTACAGAAAAACGGATCTGACGGACAGGATGAAGCTGACATGGGGCGGGGACGGAGAGGCGGAAGAGGATTCGGAGAAGCTGACGTTGGAAATAGACGGGCTGGATATGCGGATTGACAATCTGTATTTTGATCTGGATGTGCCGGAAAACGAGGTGGTGTCCATCGAAATCAGCCTGGTCGATGAGGGAAACCGTTATCCTTATCCGCTTCCTGTGATGGAGGCGGCGGGGCGGTATCCCTCATCCTTCCATACGAATCTGTACCCTTACGGGAAGGTGCACAGCCTGATAATCGAGATGGAGCCGGCAGAGGGCGGAGGCCTGGTTCTGTCAGAGGATGTGCCCGCCGGCGGCGGGATGGAGAATGAAACCCGGACGGAGCAGGGCGGTTTTGTTCTTCGGGGGATTGAAGCGAACGTACGGCGGCCCTTTGATTTTGTCATTCCCCGGATGCTCCTTTTGTTTGGGGCAGGCGCTTTCTGGATTTTTTCAGGAGAAAAAAGCGGGATATACCGCGTGCGGTTTAATCCGAAAAGCCGCAGACAGAATCTGGTTACGGCGGGCTGCCTGGGGCTGTTTGTGCTGATCGGTCTCGTCCTTGTGCTTTCCAACAGGGCCTGCGTGGAGTCTCCCTGGGGGCATCATCAGCAGTACAGGCAGCTTGCGGCCGCCATCCTGGACGGCCATGTATGGGTGGGACAGCAGCCGGAGCTGATGGAGCTGGAAAATCCCTATGACACTTCCTATCTTTTGTCCAATAATATTCCCTATCTCGCGGATTATGCCTATTATGAAGGGAAATATTATGTCTATTTCGGAATCGTGCCAGAGCTTCTGTTCTATCTGCCGTGCCTGGCGTTGACGGGAAAGGCGTTTCCGAACTTCCTCGCAGTCTGGTTCTGCTTTGCGGGCTTTGTTGTTTCTGTATTCGGTTTGTACCGGGAGGCTGTGAAACGGTGGTTTCCACGGATTCCCTATGTGTTTTACCTGATGGCGGCCGGGGTGACGCTCACCTTTGGAAGCTTCATCTATCTGGCGGCCAGGCCGGATCTGTACCATGTGCCGCTGATGGCGGCGAATATGTTTACGGCGGCAGGAATCTGGCTGTGGCTGTGCGGGCTGAATCGGGAGAAGAAGAGACTTTGGCTTCTTTTCGCGGGTTCCCTGTGTATGGCTCTTGTGGCCGGATGCAGGCCGCAGATGCTGGCTTTTTCCATTCTGGCGCTGCCCCTCTTCGGAAGACGTATTTTTGGAGAAAAAAGATTTCGGGAAGCGGCGGCTCTGCTGATTCCCTATGCGGCTGTGGCGGCGGGAATCATGGGTTATAACGCTCTGCGCTTTTCTTCGCCCATTGATTTTGGCGCGGCCTACAGTCTGACGAACAATGACATGACGCACCGTGGAACGAACCTGAGCCGGATTTTATATGGGATTTATGCTTTTTTCTTCCAGCCGCCTCATTATGAAGGGGCATTTCCCTTTCTGGTGTCAAACGATCTGCAGCATACCTATATGGGGAAAATGGTGTCAGAATTCCTGTACGGCGGGATTCTGGCGAGCCAGACCGTCTGCTGGTGTCTGGCACTCCTTCCGGTATGCCGGAGAAGAATTATCGGATGGAAAAACGGAGGGGGAAGGGAGCTTTGGTGGATTTTTCTCTGTGCTGTAACAGCGCCCCTGATCATCGGCGGATTTGACGCCAATGCGGCGGGAATTCTGCAGCGCTATACGGCGGACGCAGCCTTTGGTGTCGCTCTGGCGTCCTGTCTCATGATGCTCTGGCTGTTCGGTTCAGCGCAGGGAATGGCGCAGCGGGTTGGGCTGGTTTTCCTGCGGGCGGCGCTTTTGCAGCACGCCCTGTATGCGTTCCTGATTGTGTTCGCCTGCGGTGACAGCGTGAACCTGAAAAATTACGGGAGGATTCTGTACTATGGAGCGAAGCGGCTGTTCCAGATGTGAGGAAGAAAAAAAGGAAGCGGCCGGGGAACCGGCTGGCTGTCAGGAGCTGTTCAGCCGTCAGATATCCTATGCCCTGCGGGGAGTTGCTATTCTGATGGTGATGGCTTCTCACTATGGAGAGTGGTACGCGGCTTCCATCGGTATTCCGGCACTGTCACAGTTTCTCATGGGGCTTGGCAGATACGGCGTGGACATTTTCTTTCTGATGTCGGGCTACGCGATGGCAAAGAATGCAGTGGTCCCAAATGCCACAGTAAAAGAGGCGGCGGAAAGGAAGCCGGGCTGCGCTTTCTGGGCAAAACGCCTGCGGGGGACCTATGTTCCCTATCTCATCCTGGCGGGAATCATTGAGATCTGCGCAGGCGGCGCAGTCACTCCCGCGCGGGTTGTCAGATATCTGCTGGCACAGGATTACTGGTTTATTTTCAATATCATGGTATTCTATCTGGCATTTTTTGCGGCCTTTCAGGCCAGGAGGTTTCGGATTGTGTCGCTGACGCTGTTTACTGCGGCCTTTTCGGCCATACTGTGCAAGATGGGGAGGCAGGATTTCTGGTATGTTTCTAATCTGGCCTTTCCACTGGGAGGGGCCTGTGGGCTCTATGAAAAGAGGCTTTCCGTATGGCTGAAGGGAAAGTGGATCAGGGTGGCTGCTGCAGTCACACTGCTGTGCATCATTCTGGTGCCGGCGGCAATGCGGGAGCGGGCGCTGCTGCTGCAGACGGGCGGAAGAGGGAGGCTGCAGCTGGCGGCAAACGCCCTTTTTTCCCTCTGGATTGTTCTGTTTCCCTGGCCTGCGCGGCTTTCCTGCCCTGTGGGGCGCCTGGCAGGCGGTTTGCTTCGGTTTTTCGGGAAAAATTCCCTGTATCTGTATCTGCTGCATCCATTTCTGTATTATCAGATTGCCGGCAGGGTGAGCCTGGGGGCGGCGGGCAGTTTCATTGCCGCGTTTGGGAGCGCCGTTCTGGGGGCGTGGCTGTTTTCCCGGCTCTGGAAAGCGGTATCAGCAAAAGGGAACGCTGTCAGGAAGAAAGGAGAGAGACGATGAGAGGTCTGAGAGAAACGGGGCTGAAAGAAGAAAGAAAAGCAGGAAAAAGGCGGATTGCCATTGCTCTGGCCCTGTGCTTTCTGGTGATCGGAGGCGGAGTACCGTGCAGGGTAAGCGCGGCGCCTGCTGCGGAAAATGCCGCATTGATTTCAGAAGGCGCGGCGCCTTCTGCCGGAACTCCGGTTCCGGTGATCGGCATACCGATGCAGGCGGTGGTTCCTCTTCATGTGCGGACGGGACCCGGCGTGCAGTGGCCGAGCCTGGGGGTGCTGGCACAGGGACAGACGGTTTCGGTTCTTGCGTCAGATCCGTCCGGCTGGCAGGTGATCGACTATGGCGGGGTGAGCGGGTATGTGAACGGCGCGTATCTGGCGGCCGCACCCTCCGGAGAGACGCAGGCGGATGGACAGACTGCCCTGCCCCAGACCGGTCAGATCATTCCGGGAGCGGCCATGGTATTCATCGGTGATTCCCGCTTCGTGCAGATGGAAGAGGCGGTTGGGGAGAATCCGTGCGTGTGGATCGCAGAGAGCGGAAAAGGGCTGGACTGGTTTGAGGAAAAGGGCGTGCAGCGCGCCGATGCGGTGATCGGTACGGGAACCAGGGTGCTGATTAATCTTGGGGTGAACGATGTACGGAACATTGACCGCTACATCACCTTCTTCAACCAGAAGGCGGCGGAATGGACGCTGCGGGGAGCGGTCGTATACTATGCTTCAGTCAATCCGGTATGGACAAATCCCTATGTGACGAAGGAACAGGTAGAAGCGTTCAATCAGAAGCTTCAGGCGAATCTTGCGCCCTATATTACCTGGATTGACAGCTACTCCTGGGTGCAGGCCGCGGGAATGAGAATTGTAGACGGTTTGCACTATGATGAAACGACCTATCGAAACCTCTACGCTTATTATCTGATGACCTGTATGGGGCCTGTATATGCGCCTGCAGAGGCAGAAGCGGCGTCCCTGCAGCAGTAGCGGGGAACAGGACTTAAGAAACAAAAAAGAAAAGAGAAAGACTTTCTGCTCAAAGGAGCGGAAGGTCTTTTTTTATACGATAGGAAATTTCATTTCCTATCGTATAAAAAAAGACGTTGATGCGCACTCAGCGCGCAGGCAATCAGAGATTGCCCGAAAATCGCACTCAGCGCGCAGGCAATCAGAGATTGCCCGAAAATTATTGCCTAACGGCAATCGCGCTCGGCGCGAGTGTGCGCCAAGGCGCACACTTTTTTATATCCTGACAGGTGGCAGACCGTTTATGCATATCCGCAGTAACGGTACAGTAGTAGTAATTTTTGTAATAATTAAAATAATTTGAATAAAATATAAAAAATATACTATTAAAAAAATAGTGCCATATATTACCTTTACAAATAATATAATTCTGATAAAATATCACGTGGAGGTAAATTGTATACACAAAAATGTTGTATACTTCTTTATGAGAGGAGAGGTCATATGAGTTTGATGTGGGTATCGGTAACCGAATGTAGTCAGTCGCATATTTATCATCTTACCCAGATGATAAAAGAAGACGAAGATCTGCAGATCATACTGTCTTCCGGGACGCCTTACATGGACGAGCGCGGAGACGGAGGTCTGCTCAAGAAGGATATGGAGCGGATGCTGTCGTTGCTTGGAGTTCCCGCCCACCTGAAAGGATATCAGTATCTGAAAACGGCCATCGATCTTTGCGTTCAGAGCATGGAGGAGCTGGATGGCGTCACGAAACGGCTGTATCCGGATATTGCCCGTACGCATCAGACATCTGCCGAGACTGTGGAACATGCGATCAGGCATGCCATTGAAGCGGCATGGCAGAGAGGGGATGAAAGGACACAGAAAATGCTGTTCGGATACAGTCATCTGGACGGAAAAAGACCGACCAATTCAGAATTTATTACAAGACTTACGGATCATTTTGCGGATATAAGCCGGAAATTTCTTTCCTGAAAGTTCCTTTCCTGAAAATTCCTTTCCGGAAAATATCTTTCCTGAACAGGCTGTCTGAGATACAATAGAAGGGCAGGAGAATTCCTGCCGGCGGCGGAAAAAGATATGAAAACCGTCTGCTGATATCAGAACACAGGAAAGGTTTGGAAGAAAAATGAAAGAAGCAGGACGGATCCCCTTAGAGAGGCTTTACAACACGAGAGATCTCGGGGGCATTGAGACAACGGACGGACGGCGGATCCGCCCGCACAGGCTGATTCGCAGCGGACAGCTTTCCGGAATGACAGAGAGGGATGCCAGAGTGCTGGCAGAAGAGTACGAACTGAAAACCGTAGTGGATTTCAGGACGGAGAGAGAAAAGGAGGAAAGTCCGGACCCGGTGCCGGAAGGAATCACATACCTGGAGATTCCCATACTGGATGAGCTTTCCGTGGGGATAACCAGGGACCGGGAATCGGAAAAGAGAATGCTGAAGCTTCTGACGCGGAAGCTGGACAGCGGAGTGGACGCAGCGGCGGAATACATGCAGGATCTGTACCGGAACATGGTAAAGCAGGAGTATTGCCGCAGGCAGTACCGCCGCTTTTTTGACGTGCTTTTAAGGCAGAAGGAAGGGGCTGTGCTGTGGCATTGCAGTGCGGGAAAGGACCGTGTGGGCGTGGGAACGGCATACCTGCTGTGGGCGCTCGGCGTGCCGGATGAGACTGTCTATGCGGATTACAGGAAGGTGAATGAGCTGACCAGAGCGATCGTGGACAGAGAGCTTTCCCGGATCAGCGGGAAAATTCCGGACGAAAGGCTTCTGGAATGTCTGCGCAGTCTGATGCAGGTGCAGGACTCCTATCTGAAGAGCGTACAGGATGAGATTGAGAAGGAGTACGGGAGCCTGGATGCATTTCTGGAGCGGGAAATGGGGCTGGATAAAGTGGCCAGACAGTGCCTGCGGGACAAGTATCTGGAACCGAAAGCCGAAGGATGACAGGCATCCTCCGGCTTTCCGGCGTGTGCGTTTCAGGCGTACACGATAAAGTCATAGAGATGTTTACAAAGCGCGGCGTACACGGTCAATGCTGCGCTTTTTCCGTGATCTGTTCTTTGTTTGCTTCGAAGATGGGCTTCATGTACTTTTCGAAGAGCGGCATCAGATTCAGGTCATGATTGCAGCGAAGAATCGGCTTCGTATCGAAAATCATGGTCTGTTCCGCCTCCGGCGTACTCGCGGGCCAGGCGGGAAGTCCGGGATGGTCTGGTCTGCCCGTTCTGGCAAAGGAAATGACGGAATCGAAAATCAGGCTTTCCAGCTCACCGGTACAGTCCTCCTGTGTGGACGGTACGAACTGTGTATTGTGGAACACATAAGGAATGTCCGCGCAGTGCCAGGGCGTGGATCCTCCGTCAATGGGCATATCATGGTTGAACAGATAGGACCAGGTGCAGTCATTTAACGCGCTCCGCAGGCGTATGTACTTCTGGATTGCCGGGCGGAAAAAATGATCCAGCCGGACGAGGTCGCAGAGCGGATGCTCCGGATAGGCTTCCTGAAACAGCGGAATCAGTTCTGCGGCATGTTCTTTTCCGAAGACCGCTTCCACCAGGTGGAGCTGCTTTTCTTCACCTGCTGACTTCCGGTCTTCATTTCCCGGAACGAAGGAGGAAAATTCACCGAACACGGAGCCGGCCAGAATGGGAATCTGTGAGGTTTCCCTGCGGAAGCCGTAAAGCAGCGGATCGCCGGCGTAGAAATCGTTCCTAAATGGCTGGTTTCCCACATAGCGGTTTTCCCGCATGAAAGCAGGACGGACTGTTTCATAGGCCGCCGCAAGACGGGCATAGGGAACCGTTTCCAGTTCCTTTACGGTTCTGACGGACAGCTCTTTCATCAGACTCTCAGCCAGAGCCCTTCCACCTTCATCTTCAGCGAACGGCTCCTGCTCCCAGACGCCGCTCATGCAGATGCCTTTGGCATACAGACCGTCTGCATCCGGCGACTGCAGCAGCATCGTCACCTTCCCTCCGCCTCCGGACTGGCCGAACACGGTCACATTGTCCGGGTCTCCGCCGAAGCGTTCCACGTTGTCCCGCACCCATTTCAGGGCGGCGATAATGTCGTCTCCTCCTGCATTGCCCGAATTGGCATATTCATCTCCGAAATCGGACAGGTCAAAATAGCCGATGATATTCAGTCTGTGGTTGACCGTAACGGTAACCACATCCCCATAGCGGCTCATGTTTTCCCCCTCATAGGCGATATGCTCAATGGCGGAGCCGGATTCGTATCCGCCGCCGTGCAGCCAGACCATGACCGGCCTTCTGGCGTCGTCGCAGCCCGGCGTCCACAGATTCAGGTTCAGGCAATCCTCATCCATCGGCCAGTAGCGGTGCGGCACGTAGAGCTCCCCATTTGGCCTTGGAAGGGAGAGAAGCGGACAGACGAAGCCGAAGCTGCTTGCGTCAAATACATCCGTCCATCCCGGTACCGGTTCGGGCGCATGAAAGCGTCTGGCCTTCGCGTAGGGAATCCCCTTGAAAACGAAGATATCATTTTGGATGTATCCCTGTACCTTTCCTTTCGTGGTCTCCACCACGGCTGTTTTTTCATCGCGTCTGAAAACTGTCCCCATAATGTCTTACCTCTTTTCCGCCGTTTTGACAGCATTGTGAATATTTATGAATCAGTCATGTTGTACTTTTCCTTTTTATCATATACCAGAAAGATGACGACTGCAAGGCAGGGGACGGAGCTGACTGAGAAAAAAATCGACGGTATGGCAGGGGGAAACTGTGTTGCGCGGTTTTTGCTCATGTTGCGCAAATGAGCAGGAAACTTTTGGGGGAATCTACCTGACCGGACAAGCGATGTTTGGGTTTTCTGCGAATTGATGGTGAAAAAGTACAGGAATATAATAATTACAAGATGTTTTATGCGCTAAATATATGAATCGCAGTACTTGAGACAGAATTGTAACTGGAAAAATGTACATTGCGCGCGAAGCCTGGTGACGGACATCGGAAAGGCGGAAGAGTGGATGTATCAGCCGAAAAGGAAAGGGGAAGGTAGGGAAAATGAGCAAAACTGCGAAACAAAAGAAGTACAGGACACCCATCCTGAAAACCGCAAAAAAGCACTGGATGCTGCTGTTGATGCTGCTCCCGGCAGTGGTATATGTGTTGGTCTTCTCATATGTGCCCATGACGGGAATCGTCCTTGCGTTCAAGCGGTATCAGTATGCTGGAGGGATTTACGGCTCCCCGTGGGTCGGACTGGATAACTTCAGGGCGCTGCTGGTGGCCGGAAAGCTGGGGCAGGTAACGAGAAATACGCTGTTATATAATATCGCCTTTATTTTCCTGGGCGTAATCTTTGAGATGGGAAGCGCCATCCTGTTAAACGAACTGCTTGGGAAATGGTTTAAGAAGATCGCACAGTCCTTCATGTTCCTTCCCTATTTCATCAGCTGGGTTGTGGCGGGCGCGATCATGTACAACATCTTCAATTTTGAAAAGGGTGTGTTCAACCATATTCTTGAGATGTTTGGAGCGACGCCGTTCGACCTTTACAACACACCGTCGGCATGGCCGATCGTCTTGATCTGTCTGAAGCTATGGAAGCAGACCGGATATGGGTCGGTGGTCTATCTGGCGGCGATCACAGGGCTGGATCAGGAGATGTTTGAGGCGGCTTCCATTGACGGGGCGAGCGCCTGGCAGAAGATCCGCTACATCACCATTCCTTCGCTGCTGCCTACCATGATGATCATGGTGCTTCTGGCAATCGGAAACATCTTCCGCGGCGACTTCGGGCTGTTCTATCAGACGGTAAAGAGCAGCGCCCTGCTGCAGCCGGTGACGGACGTTATCGATACCTATGTATTCCGTCTGCTGATCAACAACAGCGATATCGGCGTATCCGCCGCCGCAGGACTGTATCAGTCGGTGCTCTGTTTTATCACAATCACCATCTGCAACAGGCTGGTGAAAAAGGCGGATCCGGACTACGCTCTGTACTAATGCGAGGAGGTGGAAAGAATGTCAGCAAAGAAAGAGAATTCGGGCGTCAGGGTCAAAAAAGGAAAGGACGCCATTGCCGTAAATGTACTTGGATATGTTTTGATCGGTCTGTTTGCGCTGATCTGTGTGATTCCCTTTTACCTGATCATTGTGGCCTCCTTTACGGATGAATCCGCACTGATCCGGGACGGGTATCCGCTGCTGCCGTCAATCGTTGATTTCAGCGTACAGAGCTATGTGCTGTGCCTGAAGAATCCTGTATCTATCCTGATGGCATACGGAACGACCTTTGGAGTTACCGTTATTGGAACAGCCATTGCGGTATTCATTTCAACGATGACCGGCTATGTGCTGTCCAGACAGGACTTTCCGTGGAGAAACAAATTTTCCTTCTTTTTCTTCTTTACCACGCTGTTTAACGGCGGTCTGGTGCCTTCCTACATCCTGTGCATCAGATATCTGAACTTTAAAAACAATTATCTGGCCCTGCTGCTGCCGCTGATGTTTTCCGTCTGGAACATGATCATCGCGAAGTCGTTCATGGCTGGAATCCCCAGCGCCATCAGCGAATCGGCGAAGATGGACGGGGCGAGCGATTTCACGATCTTCATCCGGCTGATCCTTCCGCTGAGCAAACCTCTGGTCGCAACGCTCGGCCTGTTCTCGGCCCTGGCATACTGGAATGACTGGTATAACTGCATGCTGTATATCACGGAAGAAAATATGTTTACCCTGCAGTATTATCTGCAGAGGATGCTGGGAAGCGCGGAGGCCATGAGGATCGTGGCTGAGAAATCCGGTATCGCCCTTCCGTCCATTCCGCTTGAAGGTATGAAGATGGCAATGACCGTGATCGCGACCGGCCCCATCGTACTGCTGTATCCTTTCGTTCAGCGCTACTTCGTAAAGGGACTTACCATCGGCGCGGTCAAGGGCTGACGAAGCCGGTTTCAAAAAGATGTGTCCGAAGCCGGAAGGGCTTCTGAACATAAATAATAAAAGGAAGAGAGGATGAATATGAAAAAGAAAAGACTTTTGGCGATCGTGATGAGCCTGTGCCTGACGGCCGCGGCTCTCGTAGGCTGCGGCGGCTCCGGCGGAGGCTCGCAGGAAAGCGCTCAGAGCAGCGCCGGAGCGGAGACGACGGCGGAGAGCGCGGCAGGGACAGAGGCGGCGGAAAGCGCGGCAGCTTCGCTGGACAGCCTTCCGGCTGCTGTCGGAGAAGGGACCATCACCGCAACTCCGGAGATGTATTCCAGCATTGATCTGAGCGAGCCGTACACGGTGAATATGTATCTGATCGGCGATACGCCGAACGACTGGGACAGGATCCTGGAGCTGACAAACGAGTATCTGGAGCCGTTTAATACCTCGCTGAATGTGACCATCATGAGCTGGAGCGATTACCAGACTATGTATTCGCTGGTTCTTGCGGGCGGCGAGCAGGTAGATCTGATCTTTACCGCGCCCTGGTGTTATATGTATACCGAAGCGGCGAAGGGCTCTTTCTATGAGCTGACAGATGAATTTATCGCAAATAACATGCCTCTGACGAATAAATATCAGGCGGCGGAGAGCTGGGATGAGACGACGATCTCCGGCAAGACGATCGCGGTTCCTTCCAATGTGGCGTCTCCGATGGGAAAGATCGTCGCCATCCGTCAGGATCTTGCAGACAAGTATGGAATCTCCGGGCTGACCACCTGGGAGGATTACATGAACTTCTGCCAGACCATCGCGGAGCAGGAAACGCCGGAAAGCGGAATCTACGCGATGCCGGCTTCCGGAGGCAACAGCGAGCTCTGGGATGTGTACCGTCAGCAGTATGATACCTTTGCGGCGGTCAGCAGCGGCAATGTAGTCATGTATTATCAGTACGACGGCGAGATCCCTGCGAAGGAGGATATCAAGCTGGTATGCGAGCTGGATTATTTCCGTGATTTCGCTCACGATATGAAGACACTGGCAGACGCGGGCGCATGGAGCAGAAGCGCTCTGACCAATACGGTAACGGACGACGATGCCTTTGGAAACCTGCAGGGTGCTTCCATCGCATGGAATACTTCCGTATTTACCTATATGGAACAGGCGGAAAAGACGGAAGGCGTGGAATGTGCGGCCTATGACATCACACAGGATCATCTGGTAGGCGCGGAAGCGTATTCCAATAACGATATGGCGATCACCGCCGGTTCCCAGAACCCGGAGCGTGCGGCGATGGTACTGGATCTGATGAAGTTTGATACCTATCTGAACAAGCTTCTGCTTCTGGGCATTGAAGGGGAACACTACAGCATCAATGAACAGAATGAATACACCGAGCTGGAAAATTCCACCAACTATGCGGCATTTTCCACGTCCGTATCCTGGGCGATCAAGAACGGAGATCTGACGGAAGGCGGAGTCCCGGAACGTGAGAAGGCGATCACGAATGCCTGGGAGGAGAGGGTTGTAATGAACCCCACCATTACCTTCGTGTTTGATGATACGAACGTGAAATCCTATATGTCCGCGGTGGACAGCGTGCTGGCGGATTATATCCCGATGCTGCAGCTCGGACTGGTGGACGATGTGGACGCCACGATTGACGAGTGTGTACAGAAGTGCTATGATGCAGGTCTGCAGAACATTTATGACGAATTTAACACCCAGTATGACGCATGGGTGGCAACCCGTGGATAAGAAGCACGGATGAGATAATGGAAGGGCGTGCCGCACCCGGGAGTCTGTTCCCCCGTGCGGCACGCCTGTTTAGGGAAGAAAGGAGGGGACAGCCATCACATTTGAAGAGATCGCAAAAGAACTTGGCGTATCAAAAAGCACGGTTTCCCGGGCGCTTTCCGGCAAAGGACGTATTGGAGAAGAAACCAGGGTAAGGATCCGCGCATATGCGAAGGAGAAAGGCGTCTGGCAGGAGGAGATTCACAGGAAACGGCGTGTCGGGACCGGAAATCTGGCGGCTGTCGTTCCGGCAGACGCCTATACCACAAGCTTTCCGTTTTTTCAGGAGAGCCTGCTTGGAATCAGCGAGGCGGCTGGGATGATGAAATACCATGTGATGCTCGTTACCGGAGCGTCCAATGATATTTCCGGCCTCACGGAGCTTGTGGAGAGCGGAAAAGTGGACGGCGCCATTCTGATGCGGAGCACACAGGGAGACAGGATGCTCCAGTATCTGTCCGACCGTAATTTCCCGACGGCGCTGATCGGAACCTGTGAATATGACAATATCATCCAGGTGGACACGGATAACAGGGCTTCGGCAGAAAGCCTCTGTTCTCTTCTGATCGGGCAGGGATACCGGCGTTTTGCCTTTATCATGGGCGATATGTCCTATCGGGTGAATGGACAGCGGCTTCAGGGCTGCATGGACGCTCTGGACAGATATGGGGTTCCCAGGGAACAGCAGTTGATTTATCGTAATTTTATCAGCATGGAGCTGCTCGACAGCATCATCAGCGAAGTGATCGGGAAAAAGGCGGAGTGCATCATCTGCGGGGATGATGTGATCTGTACCCGCCTGATGTCGCGCATGCAGGCCGAGGGCTACCGGATTCCCAAGGATATTTCCATCGCTTCTCTTTACAACAGCGTGAATCTGGAGTGCTTCTCTCCGGCGGTGACGGCAATCAATGTATCCGCAAGACAGCTTGGCAATGAGACGGCGAAGCAGCTGATCAGAAGGCTGAAAGAGGGGGCCGGCGATATCGGGCCGGGGGATAAGACAGAGCGGGAGAATAATCGGATTGCGCTGAACTATGAGATTCTGGTGAGGAAATCCACAGGACGGATCTACCGGCTGTAACTGCAGCCGTTTTAAAAACCGGAATAAAAACAAAACGGGGGTATTTTTATGTATTTATCTGGGAATGAAGTGAGAAAAAAGGAGAATTTTAACCGGGACTGGTATTTCTTCCATGAGAAGGATGCCGTTTCCGGAAAACAGTCCGGGACGGGGAACCAGCCTGTTCCGGGAGAGGCAGGCACGGATGGCTTCCGTCCGGTGAAGCTGCCCCATGACTGGAGCCTGGATTATCCCTTCTCGGAGGATGCGGCTTCCTGCGGCTCAGGCGGATATGCGGAAACGGGAATCGGGTGGTACCGGAAAGCATTTTGCGTCGATCCGGAGGCTGTCCGGAAAGGCCGGGTGATTCTTCGGTTTGACGGCGCGTATATGCTGGCACGGGTCTGGCTCAACGGAAAGGAGCTGGGACGGCATGTGTATGGATATACGCCCTTCGAGTGGGATGTGACGGAGCTTCTGAAGGCGGATGGAGAGGAAAATATCGTGGATGTTGAGGTGGACAATTCCGCCCAGCCCAATTCCCGCTGGTATTCCGGCTCCGGAATCACAAGAGACGTGTGGCTGATCGGTGTGAGGCATGTTCATATTGCTCCATACGGAGTATATGCGCGCTGTGTGAACGTGACGGAGGAATCCGCTTCTCTGATCGTGGAGACAAGGGTGGCCGGTGCAGCAGGCGCGGACATTGGGGAAATCGGTGTGGAAACAAGAGTATACGCGCCGGACGGAAGCCTCTGTCAGGCAAGCCGGACGGTTACGGCAGGAAATGCGGCGGAAGCCGGAATGCTCTCAAAGGAGCCGGTTTCCTACGCATTGGACGGAGAAATGACCTTCGCGCGTTGGTTCGACATTCCCCATCCGCAGCTGTGGTCATCTGAGCATCCCGTCCTTTACCGGGTGGAAGTGATCCTGTGGGCAGATGGAGAAAAGCAGGATGAGATCAGCGTTCCTGCCGGAATCCGCAGCGTTGCCTTTGATTGCAGCCAGGGCTTTCTGATTAATGGAAAGCGGGAGAAGCTCAACGGCGTGTGCGTTCATCATGACGGCGGAAGCATGGGCGCGGCCGTTCCGGTTCAGATCTGGGAGAGGCGGCTTAAGAAGCTGAAAAACATGGGGGTAAACGCCATCCGTATGTCTCACAATCCACCGGATCCCGGTCTGCTGGATCTCTGTGACCGGATGGGCTTTTACGTGATGGATGAGGCCTTTGACGAGTGGCGCATTTTGAAGGGAAAAGAGCTTGGAAGCAACACGCATGAAAGCCGCGGATATTCGGAATGGTTTGAGGAATGTCATGAAGAGGATCTGACCGTCATGCTGCTTCGCGACAGGAACCACCCTTCCATCGTGATCTGGAGCATCGGAAACGAGGTGCCGGATCAGACGGTTCCGGAGGGCTGTCTGACTGCAAGGAGCCTGAAGGCTCTGTGTAAGAAGCTGGTTCCCGGCTGCTTCGTGACCCAGGCGAATGACCAGATCTGCGCCGAGCCCAAGGCGGCAAGAGAAGATTTCCTGGACGAGCTTGACGTGGTGGGTTACAATTACGTGGGAAGATGGCGCACCAGGGCGGAAACCCTGTATGACGACGACAAGAGGGCGCGCCCGGACCGCTGTGTGATCGGAACAGAGAACAGCGGACTTGGCGGCGTGCGGGGCGAGTACAGCCTGAATATGTCGGAGAACGCGGGATGGTGGAAGCGGCCCTATTACAGCGCTCCAGTGGTGGTGGGAAAACTGCTTCATTTTACCATGGTTCACGACTACGTGGCAGGAGACTTCATGTGGACGGGTATCGATTATCTGGGAGAGGCGCACTGGCCGTCCCGCTCCTCCAGCGCGGGCGTGCTGGATACCTGCGGCTTTGAGAAGGACAGCTTCTATTTCTATCAGAGCATCTGGAAACGGGAGGAGCCCATGGTTCATCTGCTGCCCCACTGGAACCTCGATGTGCCGGAAGGAACCATCCTTCCTGTGCTCGGCTATACCAGCTGTGACAGTGCGGAGCTGTTCCTGAATGGAAAATCCTATGGAAAGAAGGCGTATGCTTATCCGGCATACGGCATGACGGAGCGCTATGGGCATTTTGACAGGGAGCCGGAGCCGGTGAATACGGATGATCTGTTCTTAAGCTGGGATGTGCCGTATGAACCGGGCTGCATCGAGCTGGTGGGCTATAAGGATGGAAAAGAAGCGGCCCGCCATACAGTGAGGACGGCAGGAGCGCCGGCTGTGGTCCGGACCGCCTGCTATCGGCAGGAAGCACAGGCGGATGGCCTGGATGTGGCTCAGATTGAAGTGTGGCTGGAGGATGCGGAAGGAAACTTCTGTCCTCAGGCAGACGGGCTTCTGACCTTCCAGGTGGAAGGAGCGGCTGAGCTGATCGGCGTGGACAACGGCAATCCGGAGGGCATGGAAAGCCTGAGAGGGGACAGGATACATGCGTTCCACGGACGCGCCCTTGCGGTGATCCGTTCCAATGGCGCTGCAGGAGAAGCGGTCGTTACCGTGAAAGCGGACGGACTTCAGGAAAGCAGCGAAAAGGTGATGTTTATCTGAGCGGAGAGCTTTCTGCCCGCCGATTTTCCGGCGGGCAGGAGGAACCGCAGAGGAAAGAAGGGTAAGGATATGGATAAGATATTGGGAATCGCATACGCCTATGATGTGAAGGATGCTTATCAGGAGATTCTGGATCTGGGTTTTTCCTGGACGCGGATGGGGATCTGTTTTCCCTGGAAGGACCGGATGTTCGGGACGCTCAGTGAAAAATATCTGCGGGACAGAGATCAGATGAAAAAGGCGCATGACGCCGGTATCCGGATCATGCCGTCCACGCCGGGAATGGGCGGCTACTATTATGATGAAAAGACAAAAGAAACCCGGTATCAGGATGCATGGCCGGATTTTGTGGGGGAAAAGGGAACGGAAGAATATTACCGGAATGTGGCGGATACCTGCGCCTTTATCTGCCGGGACCTGAAGGGAATCGCGGGAAATCTGTGGCAGTGCATGAATGAAATCGACATTCCAACCTTTTCCGGCAGCTACAGCATGGATATCACAACGAAGACGGCGAGGGCCAGCGCGGAGGGAATCGTGAGGGAGAATCCGGAGGCCAAATGCGGCATCAATCTGTCACGGTACCATGAGGACGGCCTGAAGGTGGCGGATCTGGTTTATGCGCCGGGCCATAAATTCGGCTATATCGGTGACGACCAGTATTTCGGTTCCTGGCAGGGAAAAACGGTGGAAAGCTGGAACGATGTGATTGAAGCGCTGCATGAGCGTTATCAGCTTCCTGTGCTGGCGAATGAATGGGGCTATTCCTCCGGTGGGGCGGTGAAGGAAACAAGGCCGGACCCGTCCGTGCTTCCGGAGGGGATTCCGGACGTCTGCTATGAAAAAAGCTGGTTCCATGCGGTAGAGGGCGGACACACCGAGGAGGTGCAGGCGGAGTACCTGCGCCGGGGACTCCAGATTTTTGCGGAGAATCCTCATGTGCTGGGAAGCTTCCTTTTCTGCTTCCAGGATGCGCGTCACTGTTATCACTGCGGCGCGTCCAACTGTCCTTCCGAGTGCTACTGGGGGATCGTGGACGTGGACGGAAAACCAAAGAAGGCGTACGGAGCGGTGAAACAGGCCATCCGGGATTATTACGGGCCTCAAAATGACGTCCGGAAAGAGGAATAACATGAATAGTGCTGAAAAACGCATGAGCAGAACGGGCGTAGTGTTTGGCTGCGCCCTGATCTGCTGTTTTTTATGGGGCAGCGCTGCTCCAAGCATCAAGATTGGATACCGTCTGTTTGACATCGCAGCTGCCGACAGTATGGCGCAGATCGTGTTTGCCGGAATGCGCTTCATGCTGGCAGGGGTGATGGTCATTCTGGCGGGAAGTTTTTTAAACAGAAGGGAAGGCGGAGGGAAGCTTCTTAAGCCGCAGAAGACCTCTTTGGCCATGATTCTGAAGCTGGCCATGGTGCAGACCGTGGCTCAGTATGTTTTTTACTATATTGGGCTGGCCCATACCACCGGAGTGAAGGCGGCCATCATCGGGGGCTCCAATGTATTTCTTTCCATTTTTATTGCGGTGGCAGTTTTTCATATGGAAAGGCTCACGCTGAGAAAGCTGCTGGGATGTGCGGTGGGATTCGCGGGTGTGGTGATCATCAACGTTTCCGGAAACGGCATCGACATGAGCGTTTCTCTTTTGGGAGAAGGCTTCATCCTGCTTTCTTCCCTGAGCTATGCCCTGTCCTCCGGTCTCATCAAGAAATATTCCGAGAAGGAGAACCCGGTGGTTTTAAGCGGCTATCAGTTCCTCTGCGGCGGAATTGTGCTCACCGCGGTGGGGCTGTTCTGCGGCGGGCGGGTTAATCTGGCAGGCGTGCCCGCAGGCGGATGGGTGCTGCTTCTTTATATGGGATTTATCTCTGCGGCTGCCTATACACTGTGGGGCATTCTGCTGAAATACAATCCGGTGGGGAGAGTAGCCGTATTCGGCTTCATGAATCCCATGTTCAGTTTCCTGCTGTCTGCCCTTCTCCTTGGGGAAGGAAGCCAGGCCTTCGGCTGGACCGGGCTTTCTGCGCTGGCGCTGGTCTGTGCGGGAATTCTGATCGTGAATCTGACGACGAAAAAGCAGCCTGCCTGAAATTAATATAAAAGGGTCACATTGGCAATCTCATTTTCAATCACATCAAACTGCCAGATGGAGCAGCCCGGAATCCGGTGCTCCGTCAGATAATAGTGGCCGTCGAAGCTTCCCATATAGTAGGGCGTCCCGCCGCCTACGAAGCAGGAGTAGATGTCCTCATACTCTCCGGCGGCGAGGGAGTGCAGGTCTCTGGTGCGCAGGATGGTGGCATAGTCCTGGCTTCCGGTAAGATCCGTGGAGACGGTGATGTAGTAATAATCCTGTATTTTTTCCAGCTGGATCATTCCCGCGATTTCTGCAGGGACAGGGTATTCCTCCAGGATGGAAAGGTCGGAAAGCCTTGCGCGTATGATGGTGGAATTGCCGGATACGAAATAAATTTCATCTCCCATAATGGTGAAGGAGCGCACATAAATGCCGTTCAGCTTTTCAATGCTCCGGATCTCTTCCAGTACCACCTGTGAAGAATCCGCAAGCCGCAGAAAAACGTACAGTTCTCCGGTCATGGAGCTGTAGGCATAGAAGCGCTCTGTTTCTTCGTCATAGACCACGTAGTGAGGGCGGGTTCCGATATCGTTAAATTCCTGGGTGAGCAGAAATGCTCCGTCCTTTTTTTCAAAGACCAGAATCCGGTCATTCTCCGTGTCATCTGCCAGATAGACCGCACCGTCCCCCGCGATGGTATGGCCGCGTGAAATCTGATCCGTCACCACCTGCCATTCCACTAAGGGACGGGTCAGGCTGTCGCTGCAGATGATCTGATCATGATAGGTATCCACAATAAAATAGTCCGTTCCGATTTTTGTGATGCAGGAAGGAACGCTGAGAGAGGTATGGAGATTGGTTTTCGTTTTCGGCCTGGCATCTGAGGAGGATACGGCTTCAGAGGCCCGGATGTAACGGGGGCTTCCGGCAGAAAAAAACCAGAATCCGGCTCCTCCGGCGACGAGCAGCAGAAGACAGAGTATGGGAAGGAGAAAAAACGTCTTTTTCTTCATTCTTTTTCAAACACCTTTCCGGGGATGTCTTTTTTGATGAAGGGAAACATCCGCCTTTACAGTATACCACAGAAACAGTGGTTATAACAGAAACCGAAGTTCCTTCTTGGAGCATCCGGCGATTCATGATACAATAAAGATACAAGGAGAAAGAGGCAGAAGATGAAAAAATTTCTGAAGGAATTTGAAACGTTTATTATGCGGGGGAATGTGATCGACATGGCGGTCGGCGTTATCGTTGGCGCGGCTTTTCAGGCAATCGTGAATTCCCTGGTTAATGATGTGATTTCTCCTCTGCTGGGGCTGATTGCCAACATGGATCTGAGCCATCTGGTCCTGAAGATCAACGATGTGGAGATCCGTTACGGTGCCTTTATCACGGCAGTGATCAATTTCCTCATCATGGCATTTGTGATTTTCCTGCTGGTAAAGGCGATCAACAAGATATCGGAGCTGGGCTTCAAGAAGAAAAAGGATGAAGAGCCCGCGAAGCCCAAAACAAAAATCTGTCCTTATTGTAAGAGCGAGATACCGGTTGACGCGGTAAAATGCGGCCACTGTACCTCCGACCTGCCGTCGGAGGAGCTGACGCTGTAGGCGGAGAACGGCTGATGATATGCCGCCTGACGGCGGCAGAAAGGCGGAAGCCGGCGCTGCCGGCTTCCTGGAAGAAGCACACCAAGTGCTTCTTCACACCGAATAAAATGCCGCCTGACGGCGGCGGAAGGGAGAGGAAGGTATGAAGAAAGTGACGATCACCATCGGAAGAGAATATGGAAGCGGAGGCCATGAGGTGGGGGAGAAGCTGGCCGAGCGGCTGGGCTTTACCTTCCTTGACCGGATTATTCTGAATGAAATCTCAAAGAAAAGCGGGATCAGCGTGGAGGATCTGATGAATCAGGACGAGGTCAAATCCTCTCCCTTCCGGGAGCCGCTCATTCCCTATGATTTCGAATCGGAGAATCTGAATGAAAAGCTGTTCGATATGCAGGCGGACTTCATCCTGCATAAGACGAGGGAGGAGTCCTGCGTGGTGGTGGGACGGTGTGCGGATGTGATTCTGGCCTATCAGGACGATGTGGTGAATGTGTTCATTTACGCGAATATGGAGGATAAGATCCGGCGTATCAAGCGGATGTACCATCTGGGAGACCGGCAGAAGGCGGCGAAGATGATCCGGAAAACGGAAAAAATCCGCAGGAACTATTATCAATACTATACGGATGAGGTCTGGGGAGACAAGAGAAACAAGGCCCTGATGATCAATACCTCCCAGACGGGTGTGGACGGGGCCGTGGAGCTGATCATTGCGTATCTGAAACTGAAGGGGTATTTGGAAGAAGAAGCGGAGCAGCCGCAGGAAAAGAGGCAGGTATGAGCGGAATCGTAGGAAACAATGTGGTCGTACAGGTAGGATTTGTGGTAAAGGACATCTATGAAACCAAGAAGAGATGGGCGCAGTTTCTGGGCGTGGAGGAGCCGCCGGTGGGGGATTCCGGGGAGTATGCCGTCACCCGTACACAGTATAAGGGAGAGGAAGCGCCGGAGGCGAAAAGCCTGCTTGCCTTCTTCAATTTTCCCGGTTTTCAGATTGAGCTGATTCAACCGAATGAAGCGCCGTCCACATGGAGGGAATTCCTGGACAGCCATGGAGAGGGCATCCACCATCTTGCCTTTGAGGTAGGCGGTATGCGCATGGAGCAGGCCATAGAAAACTGTAAGGATTTCGGAATGACACTGGAGCAGAAAGGGGAATATTCGGATGGAAGCGGCAGATACGCCTATCTGTCTGCCGAGAAGGATCTGAAGGTAGCCATTGAGCTTTTGGAGAGCGACCTGAAGAAGTGAAAAGGAGAAGAACCTGAAAGCCGTGAGGCAGAAGAGCAGGCAGCGGGTATGGGACATCCCCAAAGACGCATAGACTGGAAGCAGATGGAAAGCGGAAGGGAAGAAGGGGCAGTCCATGCAGGAGCTGGTGCAGAATATCATGAATCAATTCGGTTATCCGGGGATCGGGCTGCTGATCCTTGTGGAAACCGTTTTTCCGCCGATCCCGTCGGAGGTGATCCTCACCTTCGGCGGGTTTCTGACTACCTGTACCAATCTGACCATAACGGGGGTGATCGCTTCCTCCACTGTAGCTTCCCTGGCGGGAGCCTGGCTTCTGTATGGTCTGGGCCGTCTGTTGAATCCCGCGCGCATACGGAGCCTTTTTTCCGGGAAACTGGCAAAGCGGCTGGGCTTTCAGGAAAAAGAGGTGGGAGATACGTTTGGATGGTTTGAAAAAAAGGGAGAGAAGGCAGTATTTTTCGGCCGTTGTATTCCCATCATCCGAAGCCTCATTTCCATTCCTGCCGGAATGGCGGGGATGAAGGCGGGACGCTTTACCGTTTATACGCTGGCCGGAAGTCTGATCTGGGATACCATGCTGGTCCTTCTTGGGGCGTTAGCGGGGGAATCCTGGGAAATCATCATGGAATATACGGATGCCTGGTCTGCTCTGGTGAAAATCGGCGCCGCCACGGCAGGAGCGGTTGCGCTGATACGTTTTCTTGGAAGATGCCGGAAGAAAAAACGCACAATTTGACCACTGAAAAGCCATATTTCGGAAGCGCCTGCCGGGAAAAGGGGATATACTGGGACTGATGAAAAGAACCATGAATGAAGTGCCGCTACTGTGGCGGCATATGGGAGGGAAGATTGAAAAATGCGCTCGATAGCGCATTTTCAATCAGGATTTGCGCCGAAGCGTCGCAAATCCCTGGAATAGAAATCCCAGTATGGGATTTCTATTCTAGCGCAGACGCCGAACTGGAGGTTCGGCGCGCGTGCCTCAGCGTAAAACGCTTCGGCATGGAGGGAAAGATGAGAGACAGAAAGAAGGCCGAAGCGGCCGCAAAGAAACTGGTAGCACAAATGTCGCTGGAGGAGAAGGCCTCCCAGCTTCGGTATGATTCGCCTGCGATCCCCAGGCTGGGGATTCCGGCTTACAACTGGTGGAACGAGGCGCTGCACGGTGTGGCGAGAGCTGGCGTGGCGACCAGCTTCCCGCAGGCCATCGGAATGGCGGCGGCATTTGATGAAGAGCTGCTGCGCACGGTCGGAGATGCGGTGGCGACGGAAGGACGCGCCAAATATAACGAATACGCGAAGCATAATGACAGGGATATCTATAAGGGACTCACATTCTGGTCCCCCAACGTGAATATTTTCCGGGACCCCAGATGGGGAAGAGGACATGAGACCTATGGGGAAGATCCGTATCTGACCTCGCGCATGGGCGTAGCCTATGTGGAGGGCCTGCAGGGAACCGCAGGGGATGGAGAGGGAGAATATCTGAAAACGGCTGCCTGCGCGAAGCATTTCGCGGTGCACTCCGGGCCGGAGGGACTGCGCCATGAATTCGATGCGAGAGCAGGGAAAAAAGATATGTACGAGACCTATCTTCCTGCCTTTGAGGCCTGTGTGAAGGAAGGTGAGGTGGAGGCCGTCATGGGCGCCTATAACCGGACCAACGGGGAGCCCTGCTGCGGCAGCGATACGCTGATCCGGGGGATTTTGAGAGGAGAATGGGGCTTTGAGGGACATTTTGTGTCGGACTGCTGGGCCATTAAGGACTTTCATGAGCATCACTGTGTGACCAAAACGCCGGAGGAATCTGCGGCGATGGCGCTGAAGGCAGGCTGCGATGTGAACTGCGGCGTCACCTATCTGCATCTTTTGAAAGCATATGAGCAGGGACTGGTGACGGAAGAAGAAATCACGCAGGCCGCGGAGCGGCTGTTCACCACCCGTTATCTGCTCGGCTGCTTTGCGGAAACCGAATATGACAAAATCCCCTATGAGGTTGTAGAATGCCGGGAGCATCTGGAGCTGGCGCAGAAAATCGCCAGAGAGGGAATGGTTCTTTTGAAGAACGACGGCATTCTGCCGCTTCGGAAGGACAGGCTGAAGACCATCGGCGTAATCGGGCCGAACGCTGACAGCAGAGCTCCTCTGGTAGGAAATTATCACGGAACCTCATCCCGCTATATCACCATGCTTGAGGGCATTCAGGATGCGGTGGGTGAGGAGGTGCGCGTGCTTTATTCTGAGGGCTGCCATCTGTATAAGGACCGCGTAGAAGGGCTTGCTTGGAGACAGGACCGCATCTCGGAAGCGCTCACGGTCGCGGAACACAGCGACGTGGTGGTGCTCTGCCTTGGACTGGATGAAACTCTGGAGGGAGAAGAAGGAGATACCGGGAACAGCTACGCCTCCGGCGACAAGGCGGATCTGAAGCTTCCGGAATCCCAGAGAGAGCTCCTGGAAGCGGTGGCAGGCTGTGGAAAGCCCGTGATTCTGTGCGTGCTCACCGGAAGCGCGGTGGATCTGAATTTTGCGGATGAGCATATGAACGCCATTCTTCAGGTATGGTATCCCGGCGCGAGAGGCGGAAAGGCGGCCGCTGACATCCTGTTCGGCGCCTGTTCCCCGTCCGGAAAGCTGCCTGTGACCTTCTACCGGGATCTGGAGGGTTTCCCGGCCTTCGAGGACTATTCCATGAAGGGACGGACCTACCGCTATCTGGAAAAGGAGCCGCTGTATCCCTTCGGCTATGGGCTGACTTACGGCCGGGTTGAAGTGCGTTCGGCAACCTGCGAGTCCGTTTCAGCCAAAACACCTGACCTGGAAAAAAACGGGCAGGGGACGGCAGAAATGAGCATGTCGGATGGAGACAGGAGCTTTGCGGTAAAGGCGGTTCTGGAAAATACCGGAGAATACGATACGGACGAGGTGCTTCAGGCATATATCCATGCGGAGGACTCCGCATTTGCTCCGCTGCATCCTTCCCTCTGCGCATTTACCAGGGTGAACCTGAAGGCAGGAGAGAAAAAGGAAGTGAGTCTGACGATTCCAGCCTCTGCCCTTACCATTGTGGACGAGGAGGGCAGGAGATATGTGGACGGAACGCATTTTGGCCTGTATGTCGGAATCAGCCAGCCGGATGAGAGAAGCGCAGAGCTTACGGGCACACGGCCGATGAAAATTGAGATTACACTGTAGAAAAAAGCGAAAAAGCCTCCCGGAAGGAGGCTGCAGAAAGGGCCCGCCGTACGGCGGGCCCTTTTGGGCCTGGCTGAATGAAGTTCAGTGTACCTCCAGATAAGCCTTCAGCTCAGCGACCTCTTCTGTCAGCAGGCTGGTGAAGTATACAGCCCCTTCCCCGTTCAGATGATCCGCGTCGCCAAAGTATTTCAGATTGGTCTGGAACCGCTCGTCATGGGAATAATCGTAATAGCTGACGCCATATTCCAGAGCGATGTCATTGATTACGGTATAGAACTCATACAAAAAATCGGCAGATACGTACTGGTTATAGTAAACCGTAAACGGCGTCGTGATCAGGACCGGCGTGATGTTCCTTTCCTTGCACAGGGTGATCAGATTGATCAGATCCTGCTTCTTATCCTCTTCAAAATATTCTTCCTTATTTTCAAAATGCCGCTGGAATCTTGCAAGTCCCTTGGCCTCGAATTCCTGAACGGTTTCGGCACCATAGATTTCTTCAGGAGTGCCCGTCTCGGTCGTATCGGATACAGCCGTATCCGATACAGCTGCCTCCGATACAGCTGTGTCCGCCTGCGCTGTACTCTCCTGAGCTGTACCGGAGGCCGTAGAAGCGGCGGAAACTGTGGTTCCCATATCCGCCTCCGCCGCATATACGACATTTTTTCTGTTCTCCGAGAGGGAAGGAAAGATGATGGGAGGCCTGAACAGCTCAAAAAGCTCATCCCCCGCCGAGAGAATCGGGAAACGCACTGTGACAAGATCCTTGTACAGGCTGTAGTCCGGATTGTACTGCGGGGACAGAAGACGGTAATACCGGACGCTGATGGCTTCCTGGTCCTCCGGGTCCGTCGCCTCCTCATTGAAGGAGAAGTAGGAGACGGGAATGAAGAGGATGCTGCCTTCTGCAAAATCATCCTTGTGCATATTAATCAGGGAGTAATCATACAGGAAGGACTGGCTGGTGAGGGCGAAATTGAAGGTCTCATAGCCGCGCTCCTGCGCCAGGGCATCCCAGTTGAAGGCGCACTGTCCGTGGGAGCTTCCCACGTTGGCGAGCTGGATATTTTCCGGTATGAAATTGAAAACGTTGATCTCCGACATGCCGGTGCTCACCTTCTGTTCGTACATCATGTCCAGATAGAACAGGCAGCAGAATGTGATGCATACGGCAAGGACACATTTGACGATAAATGATTTCATGGGCGTTTTTCAATCTGTCAGAATTGCATGTAAATGAATTCTGTGGTAACTCCTTTCTCGGAAAAAAGCAGGATGACGAGCAAAAGCAATATATAAACCGGCCAGCGGATGAAGAAGCGCTGTCTGGAAATCAGGGCGATCACATCGGTTTTCAGGGAAGCCAGGTCAAACAGGAACAGCGGAATCAGGGGCAGGCAGTGAAATACCAGATTGCGGAAGGTGAGTCCAAGCTGAAGCGCGCAGTCGTGGATATACGTGTAGGGAGAGCCGATGCCCGTGAACATGTTGCGGATTACATAAAACGCATCCTGAAGGGTTGCCGCCCGGAAAAAGATCCAGGCGAAGCAGACCAGAAGGAAGGTCACCGGGACGGTGACAATGAACAGCATTGCGTGCAGCCGCCTGTCGGTCTGAAAGCGGGAGCTCTTTTTGTTCCAGGGAAAAAAGCCCTCGATGATCTGGAGCGCGCCGTGAATCCCTCCCCAGAGTACATAGTTCCAGCTCGCGCCGTGCCACAGGCCGCTGACCAGGAAGGTGATCATGATGTTAAGAGCATGACGGACCCGTCCTACCCGGCTGCCGCCCAGGGGAATGTAGATGTAGTCCCGCAGCCAGCTGGAAAGGGAAATATGCCATCTTCCCCAGAAATCCTTGATGGAGGAAGCAAAATAGGGCGAACGGAAGTTGGGAGACAAACGGATTCCCAGAATCCCGGCGGAACCCAGGGCAATATCCGTATATCCCGAAAAGTCGCAGTAAAGCTGAATCGCATAAAAGAAGGTGGCAAGCATCAGGGAAAAGCCGGTATAGGATGAAAGGTTATCATAAACCTGGCTGACATAGATGGAAAGCCCGTCCGCAAGCACCAGCTTTTTAAAGAAACCCCATGCCATCAGCTTCATGCCGTAGGAAGCCTGTCCGTAGTGAAAACGGCGGGGCTTATGGAGCTGAGGAAGCAGGGACTCTCCCCGTTCAATTGGACCCTGCATCACCTTCGGGAAAAAGGAAATATATACTGCGTAGATTCCGAAATGCCGTTCCGCGGGGATTTTTCCCTTATACACGTCGACGAGATAGCTGATCGTCTGAAACAGATAAAAGGAAATTCCGATGGGGAGCGCGAGCCGGAGGGTAAAGGGCTGCATGGGAATGGAAAAACGCTGAAGCAGCGCCGCCACGTTTTCGGAAAAGAAATTCAGGTACTTGAAGAAAAACAGCAGTCCTGCGCAGAAGATAATGGACAGGACGAGGACCGTTTTGGCCGATGGCGACGCTCCGCGATTCTTTTTCCCATTCGCGGACCTGCCGCGCTGTTTTCCGGCGCGTTCCATGTACAGGGCCGCATAATAGGAAATAACGATGGTGAGAAGGAGCACCACAATGTACTCCGGTCCCCATGTGGCATAAAAGAAACAGCTGGCGGCCAGCAGCAGTGCCCAGCGCCATTTTCTGGGAGTGATCCAGTGCAAAAGAAATATGATGGGCAGAAAAACGGCGTAGCCGAACGAATTAAACAGCATGAGAGTCCCTTTCCGGCCGTGCAGCGGGCCTGGTGGTTATCTGACGAAGCTTATTATACTACAGGACTGGAAAAATATACAAGCCGTGCAGCCATTCGGGCTGCCGCCAGCTGCACGGACCTCAGCCAACCCATTCTCTGTACAGGAATTCCTTTCTGACCGAGAGGAAGGAACGGACCTGTTCCACCTGCGCCTGATAGGCCTGATAAGCTTTCTGGACAGGAGAGGACGCTGCATCGTCAGAGGCTGAGGTATCGTCAGAGGCTGCGGTATCCGTTTCAGAGGCAGCGCGGTCCCAGCGAAGGTAGTCCATGACCGCGCTGGCGGAAAGCTCCTGTGCCCACTGATTCAGTCCGGTCTCCACCAGCTCATTCAGCCAGGGATACAGAACATTTTCATACATGGTGACCACATCTTCGTAGAAAGCGTTGTTATAATACAGAAGCTGCCACCAGATCAGGCTTCCCGGAATATCCCGCGCGGAGAAGCCCTCCGGGTCCGTATAGTCGATTTCTTCCTGGATGCGTTCCACGCCGTATGCCCAGTCATAATCCCAGACGGGACCCGCATAAAGCAGGCCGTCCCTGTCCTTGTAAAAATACTGGCTGGTAGCGGAGCTGTCGATGTTCTTGCTCACCTCTTCCACCAGATATTTGCCCACGAAGCTGGGAATATCAATATACGCGGAAAGGGACTGATAATCGTTCAGTCCCACGCTTTTTCGCATGACGTTTTCACATTCCTGCACATAGGAAGAAATATACTGATACTGAGCCTCCGACAGATAGGCGGGGGATTTGGCGACCATATAGGCACCGCTTTCCAGGATAAAGCCGCTGGCCTCTCCTGTATATCGCATGGCGTTATCAGCCTCCAGAATGTAGCCTCCGGTGATGTTTTCCGGATTGTTTTCATAATCCCACCATTTTCCGGTGATGGACTGGTTCCAGTCGTCAATGGTCAGCCCGGTGGTGAGCTGATTCAGGCTTTCTTCACTCCGCAGCGGATTGGCCTGTTCGGTCAGCTCCTCCAGGTCTGTGAGGTTCATGTTTTCCGGAGTGATCCGTTGGTAAAGCTCATACACGCCTTCAAAGCTGTTGTTGATGTACAAATTGACCCGGATACAGGCCATGCTGTCGGTTCCGGCAAGCTCTCCCATTTCGTTGGAAATACGGTTCCGCAGAAAGGTGAGGTCGCTGGAAGTGACCAGGGAATAATCCGTTGTCTGACCGGCCATTCCGGGGAGAGAAACGGAATCCTTAAGGGTGATGTTATAGGGCTTTTTATCCTGCTCCCAGCTCGTGTTTCCACGCCCTTTGATCTTTTCCAGACCTCCGGCATAGACGGTTTCTCCTTCGCCGTTCAGAATGACAGCCTGGCCGGAGTCGGACTGCTCTTTATCCGAGCTGATGTGGGAAAGGTCATGCTTCAGCGTGAGGTAGACGGATGGAATCCGGGAGCCGGTCAGAATGGTGAGCGTCTGTCCCCCGTCGAGACGGAAGGTCTGACCGGAGGAAAGAAGGGAAAGAGAAAAAGGCCCCCTGTTTTCATCGGAAGCCGTCTGAAGTCCTGCGCCCTCTGTCTGAATGATACGGCCTTCGGCCCAGGAGGGCAGGAAAAGATAATATTCCCCTGTATCAGAACACCAGGCGTCTATGGAAACGGAGGTTTCCCCGCTGGTGAGATGGGCAGTGATGACGGGAGCTTCCCCGTCATCGGAGCGTATGTCGATAAATACGGTATTCGACTGCTTCAGACCGGACAGACAGAACAGAAGGAAAATGCCGAGAAGCAGAAGCAGTCCCATGAATTTCCATTTTTTATACATTTCTTCGTCCCTTTAATAGACCGCCTCTCCGTCACGGGCGATAACGGAAGCGCTGATGACGTGACCAAGAGAAGAAACTGCGTCGAGAAGCTCGCCCTCCTGCTTTGTCCGGCATTCGATGATGAGATCCGTGCCGTCCATGGTACGGTTGCGGGACTTGACCTTATAGCTCTGTGTCAGCTTCTGCACGGCAGGCATAAGCTCGTCCTCCCTGCCTTCCCCGTCCATATTGACCACCAGAAGAACGCTTGCGCGGCCTTCCGGAACCAGCTCGAGAAGGAAAAGGAGGATGGTCACGACGATGGAAATGAGCAGAGCGAGCTCATAGTTGCGCGCGCCGAGAATGATTCCGATGCCGATGGACCAGAAAAGGAAAAGCATATCCTTCGGTTCCTTGACGGCGGTACGGAAGCGG
>CAJFMW010000020.1 GCA_904392525.1 uncultured Eisenbergiella sp. | reverse complement strand
TTTGCCAGTTTCTGGGTCAGGGCGTACAGACGCGATCCCTGGCCGCCGGCAAGAAGCATTGCTATCATTTCTTTGGCCATAATGATATCCCCCTGGTTCTTAATAAATGGTGATGTTGAAATTGTACCACAAAAACGATAAAAAGGACAGCCTTTTGTGCAAAAGAGAGAAAATTTTTTCCTGGATTTTACATAGATGTAATAGAAATAAATATTTTTTTGAACCAATGTGGGAAAAGAAATCCACAGAACCGACATCAGAAGCTGGACGTGCCTGAAAATATGAATTATAATCGGAACAGAATTTCGAATATGCGAAAGGAAAATGAAAAATGACGCATTATCTGCCTACAGATTCTGAAATACATATTCTGGGACGGATCTGTCGAAAAAATCCCCTGCCTCTGTTCTGGACCGCCAGCGGCCTGGAGCTTCGGACGGACGGGAGCGAGCTGTGGTTCGAGCTGGAATCCGATTATGAAACCATGGAGGAATGGGTGCGCATTGAAGTGGACGGCTTCTGTCTGCAGCGGCTGATCGTTCCGAAGGGAAAAAGCCGGCTGTGCGCCTTCCGGGGATTCCCTGCGGGTACGATGCGCACGGTTCGCCTGCTGAAGGAGGTACAGCCCATGCGGGAGGATGAGAAGCGCTGCCTCCTGGTGCACGGCCTGGACTGCGAAGGAAAGCTTTATCCCGTTTTGGAGAAGCGCTGCCGGGTTGAGTTCGTGGGAGACAGTCTGAGCGCGGGTGTGGGCCTGGGCGGGGCCACATCCCTTCTGGATGCCGGCCCTGCGGTGTACGGCCTGGACGGCAACTATGCTCTTCTTACGGCTGAGCATTTTCAGGCGGATTTCCGAATCCTGGCCCAGTGCGGCTGGGGGGCTCACTGCTCCTGCTTCAACGATTTTATCCGGATCATGCCGAGATATTATGAACAGGTCTGCGGCGTCCTGACCGGAGAGCATAACCGGGAACTGGGAGCCTTTGAACAGAATGATTTTTCGGAGTGGCAGCCGGACCTGGTGGTGGTCAACCTCGGAAGCAACGACGGATTCGCCATTGACCGGCCAGCCTGGGTGGACCCGCAGGACGACAGCTCTCATCAGATGATCGCCCGTCCCTGCGGCGGCCTGGAGGAGCAGTCCGCTCTCCGGTTTGAGGCTTCGGTTAAGGATTTCCTGAGAAAGCTCCGGCGGCTGAACCCGGGCGCGTATCTCCTTTGGGTGTACGGCATGTGTGAGCACAGGATGGCGCCCTATCTGGAAACGGCGGTTCGGGAATACCGGGAAGAGAGCGGGGATGAGAAGGCCGATTTTCTGCTTCTTCCCGCCACCAATCCGCTCTGGGTGGGCTCGGAGAACCATCCCGGAAAGAAAGAGCATGCGCTGGCGGCGGAGGTGCTTATTGACAGAGTGGAGGGGATATTAAAACAGTCGTAAACGGAAGGGGGCATGGAGGTGAAGATGAAATGAAAACCATCCGCAGCTTTGACGATTTTGTACAGGATCTCCGGGAAGCCGGATTCAGCATGGGAGGGGAGCGGGACGGCGGTGTATTTGCACTGGCCTCCTTCTTCGGCCCGGAAATCCGGTGGCATACGGAGGATGCACAGACGGACCCATGGGAATGGCGCATTCGCGTGCTCCGGGAATACCAGGATCTTGCCTATGGGAAATTTTTTTTCGGAAACGGCGGTTACATCACAGGGGAATGGTTCCCGTGTTTCTATGCGGCACGCCGTGCGGTGTCGCTGGAGAATACGGAAGGTAAACAGTTACGATTTCGGGGAACAAAAACGCTGGAGGAGGAATACGAGGATGGGAACGTGAGCAGGGAAGCGCTTACCATCTACCGTCTGCTTCAGGAATACAGGGAGCTTCCCGCGCATTTGCTGAGACAGTACGGCGGATTTGCCGGAAAGGAATATGCGTCCGCTTTTGAACGGGCGCTGGTGGAACTTCAGGCCGGATTTTACATCTCCATCTGCGGACAGGCCAGAAAGGTGTCCAAGAAAGGGGAGGAATACGGCTGGTTTTCCTCCGTATTCTGCCTGACAGAAGATTTCTGGGGAGAAGAAGTGATGAGGGAGGCGGAGAAAACCGATCCCGATGAAGCGTACCGGAGGCTGGAGGCGCAGATCCGGAAGCTGAACCCGCAGGCAAAACCGCAGCGGATGAGGAAATTTATTCTGGGGTGAGAAGGGAGAATGGATGCAAAAGCCAAAAATGATTCTTTTTGATTACGGCCAGACGCTGGTGGACGAAGGGGAGTTTCAGGGCGTAAGAGGAGCAGAAGCGGTTCTTCAGTACGCAGTGAAGAATCCCCGCCGCCGGACGGCGGAGGAGGTGCAAAGGGCGGCGGACCAGCTGAACAGATCGCTGGGAAGATTCGGTCCGGCGAGCGGACATATGCATCATGTGGAGATTCCCAATCACATGTTTAACGCCTATCTGTATGAATCCCAGGGGATTGAGCTTTCTCTTTTGCCGGAGCAGATCGATGAGGTGTTCTGGAACGCAGCAGCGCCGGGGAAACCCACGGCGGGGATCGAAGGCTTTCTCATGTGGTTAAAGGAGCAGGGCATCCGGAGCGGAGTAATCACCAATATATCCTATGCGCCGTGTGTGGTAAAAAAGCGCATCCGAGAGCTGCTTCCCGGGCATTCCTTTGAATTTATCCTTGCCAGCAGCGAATATCTGTTTCGGAAGCCGGATCGAAGGATCTTTGAACTGGCACTGAAAAAAGCGCAGCTTGCACCCGAAGAGGTCTGGTATATTGGGGACAGCTATGAGTGCGATGTGTTGGGCGCGGGGAATGCGGGAATCTTTCCGGTATGGTATGTGGGAGCGACGGCACGGCCGGTTGAGCAGCGGGAGGATGTCTGGATGGTAAGAAACTGGGATGAGATAAGGGAAGAATTGCAGAAATGAGGTACAGCCCTTTCATTTTCACTGAGCTGTTTGCGATGCAGGCGCAGTTTTACAGGGAATAAAAAACAGAGCATAAGATTCAGAAAGAGGGGCCGGAGTATCTTACCGGCCCTTCCACATTTTCCGATATTCCAGAGGCGTGCTTCCCTCCCGATCCCGGAATAATTGAATGAAGTGACTTACATGACCGATGCCGACCTGGCAGGCGATGTCCTCCACGGACAGACTGCTTTCCCGCAGAAGCTCTTTGGCAGCCTGTATCCGACAGCTGATGAGATACTGATGGATGCTCATGCCCATACAGCGTGAAAATTCTCTGGAAAGGTGATACTTGCTTACATTCAGGTGGCTGGAAATCAGGTCCAGGCTCAAAGGTTCCGGATAATGGGTCTGGAGAAAAAGAACCGTGTCATGAACGGAATCCGGCAGCCGGAACGGCGTCCGTGAGGAGGTCAGCTTCTGAATGACAAGCTCAGTCACAAGACCGGTAATCAGACTGGAGGTCAATACCTCGGAATAGACGGTTTTCCTCTGGTTCAGGGCAAGGATGCGGCGGAGAGTGCTTTCTGTCAGGAAGGGGTCCTGGACCGAAACGACCGGAGTCCCTGCGCTGTGAAATTCTGTGTAGTAGCCCTCTGCGCAGATTCCCTGGAAATGCAGCCAAAGAAATTCCCAGTTCTGTCCTTTTTGAGGTTCGTACCGATGCGGATTTTTACAGTCGATGTAAAAGCAGCTGCCCGCCTCAAGCATATGAGATGTATGTTCATAAAGCAGCTGCCCCCGGCCTGACAGAGTGTAGAGAATCAGATAGGAAGGCAGGTCGGAGCGTTCCGTATAATAAGGTGCGGCGGTCTGAAAGTATCCGCATTCCTGCATATACAGATAGTTTTTCCTGGCATGGGGGCTTACTGTATTCATATACCGGATGGAATCTTCCGACCAGGTATAGGATGCATTTTCGTAGTATGGCGTCTTTTCTTCCAGATGGAAGGTGGGCGTGTTTTGCAGATGCGTTTTTCCTGTCATAGGATGCCAAATTCCTTTCTTTCCGGGCAGGTCTGAAACGGCGGGCGAAGAAGCAGATCCGGACAGCAGGGTGAAACGGCAGGACCGGAACAGTCAGCATATCAGCAAGAATCTGCTATTTTTTCACAAGAATCTGTAATCCGACTTTATTATCAGGCATTATAATGGTTTTGTAAATATGATATTGTCAGGCACCAGAGAAAAAAATACGGGACTCTCGCTGGTGTGCCTGTGAAAATCTGTGAAAGAAAGGGGAATTGGGCAGATGCAGAAAATCAAGGAGCTGAGGAAGGCGAAAATCGGGATATATACGATGGGGCTTCAGTGTTACTGGGCGCAGTTTGAGGGGCTGCGGGATAGACTGCTGGCTTATGGGAGATTTATTGCTGAAAAAGTGGAAGCGCTTGGTGCGGAAGTCTATTTTTACGGCATTGTGGACTGCGAGACGGAAGGGAGAAAAGCGGGGGAATATTTTGCTGCCAACAACGTGGATTTGATTTTCGCTCACAGCGGCACCTATGTTACCAGTGCGTCGGTGCTCCCGGTTCATCAGATTTGTAAGGCGATGACCGTAATTCTCAATCTGCAGCCGACGGCGCGCATTAATTATGAAAAAACAACCACAGGCGAATGGCTGGCGCACTGCGGGGCGTGTCCGGTTCCGGAGCTGACCAATGCGTTCCACAGGGCGGGCATACGCTTTGAAATTGTAAACGGTCTTCTGGGGATGGAAGAGACGCCTGCTATATCCCTGACGGATGAGGTGACCTGCTTTAGGCCGGAAGCACAGGCAGCCTGGCGTAAAATTGAGGAATGGGTGAAGGCCGCAGGGGTAAAGGCGACGCTTGGCTACTGCCGTTTCGGGTTCCTTGGGAACAATTATTCCGGTATGCTGGATTTATACAGCGATTTTACCATGATTTCCGCGCAGGCAGGGGTACATGTGGAGCTTCTTGAAATGTGTGACCTGAACCGCATGATGGAAAGCGTTTCGGAAGAGGAAGTGGAGAGAAAGAAGGAAGAAATCAGTGATTTCTTTCAGATTGCAGACAAGGAATCTGCGGACCCCAGAAACCAGAGGCCCACTCCGGAACAGATGGATTGGTCGGCCAGAGTGGCTGCGGCTCAGGAAAAGCTGGTAAGGGAATATGATCTGGACGGACTTGCCTATTATTATCACGGCGCTCCGGGCGGTGCTTATGAGGCGCTGCAGTCGGGATTTATTGTGGGCCATTCCCTCCTGACCGCGAAGGGAATTCCCTGTGCTGGCGAAGGAGATCTGAAGACCTGCCTTGCCATGAAGATCTGTGACCTGCTGGGCGTGGGAGGCTCCTTCTGTGAGATTGTGGTGACGGATTATGAGAGCGGCACAATTTTGATGGGACATGACGGGCCTTTCCATCTGGCAATCGCTCAGGGAAAGCCCATGCTTCGCGGACTTGGTGTTTATCACGGTAAACAGGGGAGCGGTGTTTCCGTGGAGGCTAAGGTGCGCACGGGGGATATCACCAATCTGGGATGTACCCAGACAGCGGACGGCAAACTGAAATTCCTGATTACGGAGGCTCAGTCCGTTGACGGGCCGATCATGACCATAGGGAACACTCAGACGCCGGTACGCTTTCGGCAGAGCCCGGACGATTATATGGACGAATGGTTCGCCCAGGCACCTACCCACCATTTTGCCATGAGCGTGGGGCACAATGCTTCTCTGTTTGAAAAGACCGCCAAAATGCTGGGGATTCAGGCAGTAGTGCTGGACCGTCGCGGATGAAACGACATTGCCGGTTGAGAAGCGAGAGAGATTTTTTGAAAATGTAAAACAGGATAAGGACAGCAGCAACAGGGATGCGATATCATGTTGCTGCTGTTTTTTATCCATAATAAAAACTCACCGTAAAACGAACTATGAAATCCAAAATCGGCCGAGCGCTGTGCCGTAACTTCTGTATGATATTTATAATATTTTTAAATTGACAATACTGTGTGACACACACTATAATAAAAACAGGAGGTACATATCGTGGGAGAAGAAAAGGATCTGCTGGAAAATCTCAGGCAGGAGCTTCGAAGAGGAACGCTGATCCTGAGCGTGCTGAGTCAGATGAAGGAACCGAAGTACGGCTATGCGCTGGTTCAGAGCCTGGAGGAGAAAGGTGTGGAGATTGAGGCCAATACCCTGTATCCACTCTTGAGGAGACTGGAAAAGCAGGGCCTCTTAAAGAGCGCGTGGGATACTCAGGAAGCAAAGCCGAGAAAATATTATAGCCGGACGGCGCTTGGAAATTTTATGTATGAAGAAATGAAGAAGCAGTGGTTTGCGGTTTCGGCGACCGTGAACGGACTGCTGCGGGAGGAATGAGGATATGACGGAAGCGGACAGAGAACTGATGCTGCGGTATATTTATCAGGTGGTAAGGCGGCTCGCGAAGGATCAGCGGGAAGAGACTGCAAGGGAGCTGGAGGAGCTGATTACGGACATGGCGGAACAGAAGGGAATGGAGGAGGCGCTGAAGGAGCTTGGCGACCCGGCGGTTTTTGCAGGGAAGTACCGGGAGGAGCCGCGCTGGGTGATCGGGCCGGAGTATTATGAGGACTATCTGTGGCTTTTGAAGGTTGTTCTGGGTGCTGTTGCAGTATCTGTTGCTGTTTCCGGGGTGGTACAGGGACTTCTGCAGGAGGATGGCATTCAGATTCTGACGGATACTGTTTCTAGTGCTGTGATGGGGGCAGTCAGCGCTGTGGGAGCGGTGACAATCCTGTTTATGATACTGGAAAAAAGAAGAATCCGGGTGGATTTCAGGAAAGAGTTTGAAGAGACGGTAAAGGGGAGCATGAAGCGGACAGACTGGATTCCGAAGCTGCTTCCGCCCGTACCGGATTCCAAAGCGGTGATTAAACGGTCGGATTATGCGGTGAATCTGGTTTTTGAAGCGCTGCTTGCAGGACTGATGATTTTTGCTCCATGGCTGTTTGGTGCCTATGTTTTTGAGGAGGGAACATTTGTCCGGACGATTCCCATCCTTAATCTGGAACAGTGGAACCTTATTCTTCCTGTGCTCCTGATTTCTCTGGCAGCCAGCTTTGCGGATGATGTGGTGCGGCTGGTCTGCGGGCGTTACTGTCAGACGGTTCTGGTTGTCTGTCTGGTTTGCGGAGCAATTCAGGCGGTATTCGCCGGGATTATGCTGAAAGCGCTTCCTTTTTTTAATCCGGATTTTACCCGGGAGCTGAGAACGGAGTTCGGCTGGGAGGGGACGAAGGGAGATCTGCTGAGGCTGTATGGAAGCGGCAGGCTGGAAACACTTCTGCTCCTGGTGATTTTAGCCTGCATTCTGTGTGAGATGGGGATAACTGTTTATAAGACGGTAAGATATGGGGAAAAAACTGCTCATTAAAAAACATGGGATAAAAATTACAGGATAGTTTGTACTGCCCTGTTAAATGATGTCCTCCGGCCTACCATAAGCTTCGGTTCCAGAAGGCTGTCCCGCCCTTTTCCGGAATTCCCTTGGCGGTATGCCGTAGGCATTTTTAAAAATCCGGGCCAGATGCGACGTGGAGGAAAAACCGCAGCGGGAGGAGATTTCGTTCAGGCTCAGGTCACTGCCGAGAAGAAGCTGATGCGCTTTTGCCAGGCGGACGTTGTACAGGTATTCCAGAAAGGTGGCTCCGGTAGCGCTGTGAAAAATGCGGCAGAAATGATACCGGCTCATATGAGCCCGTTCGGCGGCCTGCTCCAGGCTGACAGGTTCATTGTAATGACGGTTGATAAAACGAATGGCGGAGACAATTTCTTCCGGAATGCGTTCTGTAGAAAGACCCTCTGAGATTTCTTCCTGTTTCAGCAGCTCGGAGACAAAAACGAGTGTCTGAAGGACGGTGGAGCAGAGCAGCTTTTCTGTGAGAAAGCCCTTTCTGTGTCCATAATCCTCCGCTTTTCGAAAATAGTCCAGAATTTCAGCGGTCTGTTTTTCATCCAGATGCAGCACGCAGGAGTCCAGTGAGCCGAACAGCGCGGCCGCTTCGCTTTCCGTCAGGATTGGAGACAGGCAGGAAGCGGGGATATTCATCAGATAACGCTCATAATAAGAAGATTCATAGCTTTTCGTATAATGCAGCTCAAATGGCTTCAGAAAATACAGATCGCCGGGGCGGAGCGTATAGCGCAGATCGTTCAGCAGAAGGGTGCGTTCTCCGGCGGTCTGCAGATAGAGCTCGTAGGAGTCATGATAGTGCTGCATTTTCATATTCATTTTCTGTGGATTGCGGACATATTCCACACCAAATCCCGTATAAGGGGCATATTCCGTACGCTTCATTTCCCGGATTTCCTTCTCTTTCTTCAACCTGAAAAAGTGGAATTGCTTTCTTCTGCTGTGAGTATAACAGAGAAAAATGAAGAGAGCAATATTTGAATGTTTAAGAGATAAAAAAGCAGGATTTCACCTTTAATATTCATATATTGCATGCTACGATGAACACACAATCCGAAGAAAGCGGAATTGACCTTACGGCCAATTCCTCACAATTTAAATGCCGCCTGCGGCGGCAGGAAGGAGAAGGAAAATGAGATACGTGGGAAATCGGGCGGAGGATGTGAAAATTGCATACATCGGCGGGGGCTCCAGGGGATGGGCCTGGGGGCTGATGAGCGACCTGGCGGCGGTGGAGGATATGAACGGCACCGTAGCGCTGTATGACATTGATCAGGAAGCGGCGGCGAAGAATGAAGTGATCGGGAACCGGATGAAGGAGCTGCCGGACTGCCGTTCTGCATGGGATTACAAAGCGATGGGAACTCTGCAGGAGGCGCTGACGGGAGCAGATTTTGTAGTGATTTCCATCCTCCCGGGAACCTTTGACGAGATGGAGAGCGACGTGCATGCCCCGGAAAAATACGGAATTTATCAGTCGGTGGGAGATACTGCAGGCCCCGGCGGCCTTGTGCGGGCGCTGCGCACCATTCCCATGTTTGAAGAAATCGCGGCGGCGATCCGGGATTTCTGCCCGGATGCCTGGGTGATCAACTATACCAACCCCATGACGGTCTGCGTTCGGACGCTGTACCGGGTTTTCCCGAAAATCAAAGCATTCGGATGCTGTCATGAGGTATTCGGCACTCAGAAGCTGCTGGCACTGGTGCTGAAGGATATGATGGGAATTGAGGATGTAGAGAGAGACGAGATCCGTGTAAACGTGGTGGGCGTAAATCATTTCACCTGGCTTACCGAGGCAAAATACAGGAATATTGACCTGTTCCCGCTTTATGCAGAATTCTGTGAGAAATACGCAGAGGAGGGCTTTTCTGAAAAGGCGGATGATAACTGGATGAACAATTTCTTCGCCAGCAGGGAGCGGGTGAAAATGGACCTGTTCCGTCGTTTCGGCGCGATCGCCGCAGCGGGCGACCGGCATCTGGCGGAATTCTGTCCGGGAAGCTGGTATCTGAAGGACCCGGAGACTGCAAAGAGCTGGTGTTTCGGTCTGACCACCGTGGCCTGGAGAAAAGAGGATCTGAAAAAGCGCCTGGAAAGAAGCGAGCGTCTGTACACCGGCAAAGAAGCACCCGTCATCAATCAGACCGGCGAGGAAGGAGTGCAGCAGATGCGGGCGATTCTGGGGCTCCGCGATCTGGTTACGAACGTGAACATTCCTAATCTGGGACAGATTCCGAATCTTCCCATCGGAGCTGTGGTGGAGACCAACGCGCATTTTTCCGCAGGCAGCGTGCGGCCCGTATTTGCAGGCCCTCTGCCGGATTCCATCTATCCTCTCGTTTCCCGGGTGAGCGGCATTCAGGAGCTGATCGTTCAGGCGGCTCTTGACAGGGATCTGGAACAGGCCTTCCGCGCTTTCCTGATGGATCCCAACATGAATCTTTCCATGCTTGATGCCAGAAAGCTCTTTGATGAGATGGTAGAGAATACGAAGAAATATCTGGGGATGTACTTTAACTGAGAAAATAAGTCAATAAGTTTTATAGACAGACGACACCCGGCCGGAAATGGGGATTGGATTCCGGCCGGTTTTGTTATATACTGTAACACGAAAAACGAAACTGGATAAAGCCGCCTGTGCGGCGATGAATAATGCGGCCGGCATGAACTGAGTTCGTGCCAAATAAGGAGGAAATTCAGAATGAGCGAACAGATCAGAATTGGTATCCTGGGCTATGGAAACCTGGGAAAGGGCGTGGAATGCGCCATTAAGCAGAATCCGGATATGAAACTTGCAGCAGTGTTCACCAGACGCGATCCTGAGACAGTATCCATTTTGACGGAGGGCGTAAAGGTCTGCCGTGTGGAAGAAGCGGCGGGGATGAAGGATGAAATCGATGTGATGATTCTCTGCGGAGGAAGCGCTACGGATCTTCCGGTGCAGACTCCGGAATTTGTTCAGTATTTTAATGTAATCGACAGCTTTGATACCCATGCGAAGATCCCGGAGCATTTCGCGGCGGTGGATGAAGCGGCAAAAAAGAGCGGCAAGGTGGGGATCATTTCCTGCGGCTGGGATCCCGGCATGTTTTCCCTGAACCGTCTGTATGCCAATGCGATCCTTCCCTGCGGTAAGGATTACACCTTCTGGGGCAAGGGCGTCAGCCAGGGACATTCCGATGCCATCAGAAGAATCGAGGGCGTTGCGGATGCCAGACAGTACACCATTCCTGTAGAAGATGCGCTTAGAAAAGTGCGCGCAGGAGAGAATCCCGAGCTGACCACCAGGGAAAAACACACCAGAGAGTGCTTTGTGGTGGCTAAGGAGGGCGCGGATCTTGCCAGAATCGAGGAAGAGATCAAGACCATGCCCAACTATTTTGATGAATATGATACCACGGTACATTTCATCAGCGCCGAGGAAATGAAACGTGACCACAGCGGAATCCCGCACGGCGGATTTGTGATCCGTACCGGAAAGACGGGCTGGAACGAGGAATACGGAAACGTGATCGAATACAGCCTGAAGCTGGATTCCAACCCGGCCTTCACCTCATCCGTGCTCGTTGCGTTCGCCCGTGCCGCATACCGTCTGGCAAAGGAAGGACAGAGCGGCTGCAAGACCGTATTCGATATCGCGCCCGCTTACCTGAGCGCGATGGACGGAGAAACCCTGCGCAGAACGATGCTGTAAGACTGCCGGCAGGACAGGCCCGAAGGAAATCATACCCCTTTCTCTTTTCTGTACAGAAGAGGAGGAAGGGGTATTTTTGCGAAGAATTTTCCCCCGGTATCTTCCCCCGCTCCACACTTTGTGATATGTTAAAGGAAACGGCGGATTTATCAGCCGTTTCCTTTAAAGAAGGCCCGGCCGACAGTGAAACCGGAAGCACCAGCATTGCTGGGCATGTTTATCAGAAATTTCTGGTAAACAGGAAAACCGGCCCGGCGGCGAGTCGCCGTCGGGACAGAATATCAGGAGGCGGCAGGCATGCCTGCACCGCAGCCTGCTTCGAGGTACGACTCACAACCCGCTTCGCGGATTGTGTTGCCGCCGTCGGCTGTACCCCTGCGCATTCTGCGGAATCAGAGTGTTGTGTCGGCCGGGCTTTTTTATGGAAAAGCAAAAAGGAACAGGCGGTTATTGCGCATGATTCTTTTGTGGATGTGGTCAGTGGACCGGATGAGCGACTCAAAAAGAAATTGGGCTTTCAGCCTGATTTTCGGATATTGGTTATTATCTTGGTGGGGAACTGGTAAAAAAATTGGCGGAGAAGTATTCCCTGCAGGAACTCGCAAGGCTGAATCTGTCTGAAGTTGAGGAACAGCTGAGAGAATTTATCGTTCTGTAGAAAAATGAATGCATTTTCCGGGATTTTAAATTGGAGAATGAAATGAGCAGCGAACTCTGGAAATACTGCGGCCCACAGCAGGAAAAAGAATTTCTTTTATCCCTGAACCTGCTTCCCTCTGGCATTCGGGAGCGCATGAGCGGGGAGGCTCAGCTCGCGCTGCTGTATTCCCTGAGCAACCATACACAACGGCATTACCGAGAAACGCGGATTCCAAAGAAAGGCGGCGGAAGCCGCAGGCTTCTGGTTCCGGACGGGCTGTTAAAGGGCGTGCAGAGAAACATCCTGCATCACTGTCTGGACGGGCGCAGTATTTCCGCGCATGCCTGCGCGTACAGGCGGGGATTCTCTCCCCTTGACAATGCCGCTCCGCATGCGGGAGGGGAGAAGGACAGGATTTTGCTGAAGCTGGATATCTGGGACTTTTTTGACAGCATTCTTTTTCCAAGGGTGTATGGGGCGGCTTTCCCGGAGAGCCTGTTTCCGCCTGCGGCGGCAGGGCTTCTGACCCATCTGTGCTGCTGTTATGACCGGCTCCCGCAGGGGGCGCCCACTTCTCCGGCCATTTCCAATCTGGTGATGAAGCCCTTTGATGATTATATCGGAAAATGGTGCGAAGCGCGTCAGATCGTCTACACCCGATATTGTGATGATCTGGCTTTTTCCGGCGTGTTCGACGCGGGCGAGGTTTACCGAAAGGTGCGAGGCATGCTGAAGGCCATGGGATTCACCCTGAATCCCCGGAAAACCGTTGTGGCGAATCAGGGAATGCGGCAGACCGTCACGGGACTTGTGGTGAACGAGAGAGTCCGGACAAGTGCGCAGTACCGCAGAAAGATCAGGCAGGAAATTTATTACTGCCGCAGGTACGGCGTGCGGGAGCATCTGAAAGCCGTGGGAAGCCTGAGCGGAAAGGAAACAGAAGAGGAGGCCGCCGCAAAAGAACAGGCTTTTCTGCAGTCTCTTCTCGGGCGGATTGCTTACGTGCTTCAGGCGGATCCGACAGACAGGGAGTTTATGGAGTACCGGGATGTATGCAGAGGGATGAAGGATGTAAATTGACAGAGTGAGGGGGAGAATACGATGAAGGAGCTCAGGTTTTCCATCTATCGAAAGCTGTGTACTGTGTTCCTTACAGCTTTGATCCCGGTAGCATTCATCAGTCTTCTGATGAATCAGATAGCCAATACGCGGATCCGGCAGCAGGGAATCGAAAAAATGCAGGTACAGCTGGCTCTGAAGACGGCTGATTTTGACAATGAACTGAGAAGAATCAATTCCGGACTCAGCGCGCACGTCCTGAACGGAGAGGAGGAATATCTGGGAAGCAACTTTCAAGCGATTTCTTCTTATGAACTTGGACGCCGGGTGGCAGAACTGAATGCGGAGCTGGGCGAGCTGTCCCTGATCAGCGACTGTATAGAGAACGTTGCCGTTTATTTCCCTTACATTGAACGGGAGATCTCTCTGCTGCAGTATTATAATAACAGCATAGAGGAAAGCGATATGGAGCGTATTTCCGAATATCGCTACAGAGACAATGGGATCATTTATGGGGACGGCGCGCTGCGCATCCATACGGTTGCGCCTACGGTTGAGGATAAAGTGCCGCTTTATGTTGTAGAAGTGGAATTATCGGACAGCAGACTTCTGGCCTTTCTGGAAGACAGCGATGAAGAGCATTACCTTTTGGCGGGAACGGACTGGGCGGTCAGCAGCATGAAAACGGAGCTCACGGAGGACGCCCTTGAGAAAGTCCGTCTGTCACAGAAAACGGAAGGAAGCTTTACAACGGAAGGAAAACTGTTCAGCTATCGCAGGCTTACTCTGTGCGACGGATGGCTTATCAGCTGCACGGATACATCAAATCTTTTTCAGGCGGCGGATATTTTTCGCTTTTTTATTTTGGTTATTCTCATCATGACAGGGCTTGTCATGCTCCTGGTGACCGCCCTTCTTTCAAGAAGTATCGACCGGCCTTTTCAGCAGCTGCTTTGCCTGTTTGGACAGGTGGAGGCGGGCAGTCTGGATGTGCAGACGGATTATCATTTCCGGGATGAATTCGTGGTTATTTTCGAGCAGTTTGACCATATGCTGCTCAGAATCAGAGAATTGATTTCCCAGAGTGTGGAGCGGGAAAAGGAGCTGAAGGAAGCAGAGTACAGACAGCTGCAGGCCCATATTGCGCCGCATTTCCTGTATAACAGCTTTAACGTCCTTCGGCACTGTATTTTGCTGGAGGATTATGACTCTGCAAATGAGATGGCCGGACTTCTCGGGAACTACTTCCGCTATATTACTTACAGCGGAGAGCAGGAGTCCATCCCGCTTCTGGAAGAATACCGACATATGGTGGACTATCTGAAAATACAGCAGATCCGTTTTCAGGACAATATTGAGGTGGAAATGGATGAACTGCCGGAAAAGTTTCATTATCTGCGGGTTCCCCCATTTGTTCTGCAGCCTCTTGTGGAAAATATTTTCAAGCACGGTATCCGGGATATGGTATATGGGGGACATATATCTGTCCGCGTCGCAGCGGATGAGCGAAAGCTGCGCGTGACGGTGCGGGATAATGGCTGCGGTATGAATCTTCAGGAGCTGGAGAGACTGAGAAGGGCGCTGAGAGGAACAGAACAGCTGTCAGAGCATTCCGGGCTGGTTAACATCGGAAAGCGGCTGAGATTTCTGTTGGGAGATGAGGCGGGACTGGAAGTGAACAGCGAGAGGAATCTGTTCTTTGAAGCGGTGATTCTGATTCCTTTTGAAGGACGGGCGGCAGATGAGACGGAGCAGGAGCTGTTTCGGAATGAGGGGTAAAAATGATTAATATTCTAGTGGTGGATGATGAACCTATCAGTGCGGACGGGATATCCATTTATCTGCAGGAACGGGGGGAAACCGACTGGACGGTAAGAACGGCGTACAATGGAATACAGGCTCTGGAAATTGCCAGGCAGAGAGTGGATATTCTGGTGTCCGATATCAGGATGCCGGGATTGGATGGATTTCAGGTGCAGGAAAAAATACGGGAGATTTGGCCCATGTCCAGATGCGTATTTCTTACAAGCGTACAGCAGATGGATTATGTTCAGCGCGCTATTCGTTCCGGGACGGCGGTGGATTATGTGCTAAAAATTGAAGGGGAAGAGGTCATTCTTGATGCGGTGCGTAAAGCGGCTGATGTGCAGAAAAATGAAATCCACACCAGAGAGCTGCTGCAGAGAGCGGAAGAAGAAATACGAGAAGTACGCCCCCTGCTGCAGAAGGAACTGATTTTGTCGCTGCTTCGCGGCACCCATCTGCCATTTTCACTGGCGGAGAGATTTCGGGAGCTGGAATTCTTCTTTCGCGCGGATCAGCGGGTGCTGTTAATTCTGGGACAGGTCGGAGACGAGCCGTCTTCAGGAGGAACTCCTGATATTTCCGCATTTGTCCTGAATAATATCCTGGAAAAATATTTTTGGCCGGCATATCGGGTTTATATGGTTCAGCTGCCGGAGTGCAGGATTGCTGTCCTTCTGCAAAACGTGTCCTCTTTTAACGAAGGAAATGCCAGACATGTTTTTTCCATGCTGGAAGCGGTTCAGGAAACTTTCCGCAGGGCCGGAGGAACGACTTCATTTGCGGTGGATGATGACGAATGCCAGTGGGATGAGCTGTCGGCGCATTATCACTCTTTGAATGCGCTTCTTGAGCGGAATCTTCCCATGGAAGAGGCTCTTGTCCTCAGAAACGAGTCGGATCAGCTTCCGGAGAACAGTCCGTCAGAGGCGCTGTATAAGCTGCGGGCACTTCTGGAAAACGGAAATTATGAAGAAGCGGCCGCTGCGCTTATGCAGATTGCGATGCCGCATACGATACGCGGCAGAATTGATCTCTACAGGAAATGGCTGAAACTTCTGGTCGCAAACGCAGACGCGCAGGAGAATGCGGAACGGATCTATGAGAGGCTGCATGTGCCGATGCTGCAGACGGATGAGAGGGGATGGATAAACATGCAGCTGGAATTTGCCGCCGTTTTCCGCAGATTCGCGGCGGAGGAGAATACGCCGTCCGGCCGGATGGAGCAGACGGTTGAAAAGGTGTGCAGATATGTGAAGGAGAATCTGGAGGATGATCTTTCGCTGGTTCGCCTTGCGGATCTTGTGGATCACAGCTCCACCTATCTTTCCAGGATTTTCAAGACGGTCAAGGGAATTGGATACAACGATTTCGTGGTGGAATGCCGGATGGAGCATGCGGCCTGTCTGCTTCGTGATACGAAACAGACGCTTTCTGATATTGTAGCTCAGGTTGGGTATACGTCGTCTTCCTATTTCATCCGGACTTTTAAGAAAACATACGGTATGACGCCAACGGAATACAGGAAGCGGATGGGGACAAAAAGACAATAAATTTCAATATGGATAAAATAATATTATTCACAATGAAAAAAGAGGACTACACATAAAATATATTGGTATTGCACAAAACGCTCCTGATATTATACTATAAAAACAGCAAAAACAACAAATAAAAACAGGAGGAAGTGCATGAAAAAGAAAATTGTCAGTATCATTCTTGCAACAGCGATGTCGGCCGCTCTTCTGACGGGCTGCTCGGGCGGTTCCGAAACAGGCCAGACATCCGCATCTGAAGCTTCACAGGCAGAGAGCGCGCAGCCCGAGGGGGGGGATAGTGCGCAGGCTGCAGAAAACACGGGAGAGCCGGTGGATCCTTTCGCAAAATCTGATCCGCCCGTGGAGATTTCCGTGGTTCAGTCAGTTACGGTCGGCACGGATCAGGAAGACCGTTCCCAGAATAACAATTTTTTGACATTTATGGAAGATACTTATGGGATTAAGATCACCCATAAGTGGATCACTACGCCTGAGCAGTATGATCAGAAGATCGCACTGTCCCTTGCTACAGATGATCTGGCGGATGTGATGGTGGTCGATATGGTCACGATGGAGCAGATGATCGAGGCCGGTCAGGCAATGGATATCACCGATGTATGGAATGCCTATGCGGATGATCTGACCAAAAGCCTGATTGCGCCGGAAGGCGGAACGGGAATGGAGATGGCAACGCGGGACGGCCGGATTTACGGAATCCCGATGACGACTCCTGTTCTGGAAAGTATGCATGCCCTGTTCCTGCGTGAAGACTGGAGAGTGAAGCTCGGTCTTCCTGAGCCTACAACCTTCCAGGAGCTGGAGGAAATCCTGTATGCCTTTGTGGAACAGGATCCGGACGGAAACGGGAAGGACGACACCTATGCCATCGGCCTGAATAAAGATCTGTACGGAGATGGATATGAAATCACGTCTATCGCCAATATGATGCATGCCTATCCCAATGCATGGGTGGAAAACGAAGAGGGCAAGGTGGTCTATGGTTCTGTCCAGCCGGAAATGAGAACCGCCCTGGAAAAGCTGGCCCAGTGGTATCAGGATGGACTGATTGATCCGGAATTCACGGTCAAAAACCAGGATAAAGAAGCGGAAATGGTATTAAAAGAGCAGATGGGAGCATTCTGCGGAGCTCAGTGGGCACAGTTCATGTCAAATGCGGTTGTTGATTTGTACATCAATAATCCGGAATCCGACTGGAAGGTATGGCAGCTGCCGTCTGTAGACGAAGAGCCGGCAAAGCCGATTGTTTATGATAATACAAAACAGTTCATGGTTGTTACTTCAGGATGTGAGCACCCTGAAGCGGCTATCCGGATGCTGGATATTATGCATAAGCTGGGAGCCGGAGACTGTACGGATGTGCTCCCGACGGCGGATGAATTTAATAAAGTATGGGGCGACTGGGGATGGATGCCTGTACGTCCGGAATCCATTCATGGAAACATTCCTAAATGGGAGGCGGTATTCGCAGCTCTGGAGAACGACGATCCCAGCCTGGTGGAATACAACTACAATGCGTCTGTCTTGTACGAGGGACAGAAGGAGATGGAAGAACATCCGGAATATCGTACCAGCGACGGAAACCGTGCGGAAGTGGAAGAGAGCGCAAAAGATTTTATAAAAGGACAGTGGGGAACCCGTTTTTCCGGATATGTGTTTGGAATGGCTACGGAACTGGCAAAAGAGGATCTTCTTGTGTACGATAAGTGCGGCGCGATCGTTACGGATACCATGGTAGACTCCCTGGCACAGCTTGAAAAGATGGAGCTTGAGACCTTCACACGGATCATTACAGGAGACGCTCCCATTGAAGAGTTTGATACCTTTGTGGAGAATTGGAACAGCATGGGCGGCGCTCAGATCACGGAAGAGATCAACGCCTACTACGGAAAATGATTAAAAAGCGGTGAATAAGTCTGGCGGTCATTCGCAGCAGGGTGACCGCCATTTTTAAGATATTCAGGAGGGTGATGTATGAGGCGGAACATGTGTAGAACCGATACAAAAAAAGGGAAGAAAAAGGGGCTGCTGCAGGTGATCTGCAGGGATTTTTCCAGGAATAAGGCGCTGCATCTTATGCTGCTGCCCTGTCTGATTCTTTTGATTATATATTCTTATGTGCCGTTGATCGGCCTGAAAATGGCATTTGAACGGTTTATTCCGTCAAAAGGTCTGTTTGGAGAACAGGAGTTTGTAGGCCTGCACTGGTTTCGGTATCTGTTTAACATGGATGATTTTTTCTATGCGCTGCGTAATACGCTGGTTATTTCCTGCAGCAAGCTGATTCTGACCATGGCTGCCTCCATTCTTTTTGCAATTCTTGTCAATGAAGTGAGAAACAGAAAGCTGAAGCGCACGATTCAGACGATTGTTTATCTGCCGCATTTTATCTCTTGGGTTATCCTGGCCAGTGTGTTTATTGATATACTGTCTCCCAGCGAAGGAATCGTAAACCGCCTGATCATGGCGCTCGGCGGAGAACCCATTTATTTTCTGGGAAGCAACAAATGGTTTCCGTTCACGCTTGTAGTAACGGATATCTGGAAAGAATTCGGATTCGGAACGATTGTTTATCTGGCGGCGATTACATCCATAGACCCGGGACTGTATGAGTCTGCAGCCATAGACGGCGCGAATAAATTTCAGCAGATCATTCATATCACATTGCCGGGACTGATGAGCATTATTGTGCTGATGATGCTTCTCAACATCGGTTCGGTGCTGGGCGGAAACTTCGATCAGGTCTACAATCTGTATTCTCCTCAGGTCTATCGTTCGGGGGATATACTGGATACTCTGGTATATCGGATCGGCCTGGTAGATTTTAACTTTTCCCTGTCAACGGCGGTGGGCCTGTTCAAATCGCTGGTATCTACGATTTTGATTTCCATCAGCTATTTCCTGGCCTGGAAAGTTGCTGACTACCGGGTATTTTAGGAGGTGTGAGGATGAAAGCTTCAAAAGGCGAACGGATTTTTTATGGAATTAATACGGTCTTTCTGATTCTGGTAGCCCTGATATGTCTGGCGCCCATGGTTTATATTTTCGCGGTATCCCTGTCCTCCAGCGACGCCGTAACCGCCGGAAAGGTGGTATTCTGGCCGGTAGATTTTACATTGAGCGGATACGAGTATTTGGTACAGAACCAAATGTTCTGGAAAGCCATGCTGAACTCTGTTGTGCGGGTGATTCTTGGAACGGCCGTGAATCTGACCTGCGCCTGCCTGGTTGCATACCCGCTCAGCAAACCGAATGAGAGGTTTAAGCTGCGGACCGTCTATGCCTGGATTTTTTTCATTCCCATGATTATCAACGGCGGCCTGATTCCCACATATATGGTAGTAAAGGACACCGGCCTGATCGACAGCATCTGGTCCCTGATCCTGCCCGGTGCGGTTCCGGTATTTTTCATCATGGTGCTTCTCAACTTTTTCCGGGATATTCCTTCGGAACTGGAGGATGCGGCAAGGATCGACGGAGCGGGGCAGATCCGGGTTCTGGTGCAGATTTTTCTTCCGTTAAGCAAGCCGGCTCTAGCAACGCTTTGTGTGTACGCGATGCTGAATCACTGGAATGCCTGGTTTGACGGCACCATCTATTTGAATACCCTGTCGAAATTTCCGCTGCTGACTTATCTGCAGACGGTTGTCGTGAACTATAATCCGGAGCTGCTCAGTCCTGCGGAACTGGAACAGATGTCGAAGCTGAGCAGCCGTAATCTGGAGGCGGCGCAGATCTTTGCGAGTTCGCTTCCGATCATATTGACGTATCCCTTTTTCCAGAAATATTTTACCAAGGGCCTTGTACTGGGGGGTGTAAAAGGATGAAAAAATTTAACATAAAGAGAGAGGAAATCAATATACGTGATCCCTTTATTCTCACGCTGGAGGGAGAATATCTGATGACCGGGACCATTTATATACTCGGGAAGAAGCAGGGGATTTACGGATATTTTTCAGAGGATCTGGAACATTTTTCCGAACCGGTTTTGCTGTTTGACCCGCCGGAAGGTTTTTGGGGAGACAGAGATTTCTGGGCGCCTGAAATTCACAGCTATCAGGGCAGATACTATATGTTTGCGAGCTTCCGTTCGCCCGAACGGCGCAGGGCAACGCAGGTACTGGCTTCAGAGAAGCCGGAAGGGCCGTATTACCCCATCAGCGAAGAGCCTCATACGCCGAAACAGTGGCATTGTCTGGATGGGACTCTGTTTGTGGATGAGAAGGGCGATCCATGGATGATCTACGTCAGGGAATACGTTCAGATGGTAGATGGAGAAATGTATGCGCAGCGGCTGAGCAGGGATCTGACCCGACTGGAGGGAGAACCGCGCTGGCTGTTCTGCGCGACATATGCGCCCTGGTGTGTGACTGCCAACGAAGGAGGGATGCCTCTGCATAATAACGGCTATATTACGGACGGCCCGTTCCTTTTCCGTCTGCCGGACGGCGGGCTTGGAATGCTGTGGTCCTCCTTCTGCCGGACCGGCTATTGCCAGGCGGTATGCTACAGCGAAAGCGGACAGCTGTTCGGCCCCTGGAAGCAGATGGATCAGCCTCTCTATGAGCATGACAGCGGGCATGGCATGTTGTTTGCCGCTCTGGACGGAAAGCTTATGCTGGCCCTGCACGATCATAACAGCGGGGAGGAAGGATCCCGTCCGGTATTTCTGCCGGTGGAGATGACAGGCAATCGTCTGGTGATAAAGGAGGAAGCAAAATGAGGGAACGCTGGACTGTGGAACAGGCGTGGGAGTGGTATCAAAAACGGCAGTGGGTGATGGGAATCAACTATGTTCCTTCCATCACCATGCATGCGGTGGAGCTGTGGCAGGAAGACACTTATCCGGAGGTAATTCAAAGCGTGCGGGAGGAGTTTAAGCTGATGGAGGAAATCGGCCTGAACGGAGTGCGCATGTTCCTGCCTTTTCATATCTGGTATTATGAGCGGGAGAAGTTTCTGGACCGGATGGACAGCTTCCTTGAGGAGCTGGGCAGACGGGGAATTACGATGATGCCGGTCATCTTCAACGATTGCGTAGGATTTGGACGGCCTGCGGATGTTACGCCGAGGATGTCGCATGGGTGGCAGAAGTATGACATCGGCCATCATGGGGGCCATAAAGAGAATCCATTCACAGGAGAACAACAGAAGGTGGGATGGTGCCTCTGGGATGAACCGGAATGGAGAGGCGCGCAGGAAGAATACCTTGCCGCTCTTTTGGAACGGTTTGGAAAGGATGAAAGGATTTACGCATGGGATCTGTGGAATGAGCCGGGCAACAGCAATCGCCATGACAGGAGTATCCCCTATATCAAGAGGGTATTTGCGCTGGCGAGGGGTATGGATCCTGATCAGCCCCTTACCGCAGGCGTGTGGAGCTATCCGAAAGATTACGGAATTAACGAAGAAGCGGATGTGGAGCCGGTACAGCGTCTTGCGCTGGATGAATCGGATATTATTACCTTCCATCAATATGAAAAATTCGACCGGGTAAAACGGACGGTAGACCAGCTGAAAAAGGAGAAACGTCCGATGATGAATACGGAATGGCTGAACCGGGTGCAGGACAACTTCATTCAGGATAACCTGCCTTTGTATTATGAAGAAGGAATCGGCAGCTACAGCTGGGGGCTTGTGGCTGGAAAATCCCAGCATTTTCTCCCCTGGGATGAGTTATGGAATCACAGAGAGCTGCCTCTTAACCGCTGGCAGCACGATCTGTTCGATACCTTCCACACGCCTTATGATACGGAAGAACTGGAATTAATGAGGAAATTTGGAAAAAGAAAGAAGGTTCTGAATGAACGGTAGAAAAGTGCCGATTCTTTTCGGCCTGTTTCTGGCTGCGGCGGTATTTCTTCCCGCCTGCAGCCGGTCTGGCCAGGAATTTCCTGCGGAAGCGGCGTCTTCCGAAAACTTTGAGAAAGGAAGTGTTCCACGGATGACAGAGCCGGTACAGATAACGATTGATTTTTCCAAGCGGGGCGGAGTTCCCTTGCTGAAAAAATTTGGCCTGTTTAACAGCGGTATGGTATCGCTGGAACAATATGAACGAGACGCTTATCTATTGGATGATCTGAGAACGGATTCGCTGCGGATCGATCTGTTTATGGGAAATGAAGGTCAGCCCTTCGCCAGAGTGGTCGACGGGACAAAAGAGGAGATGACCTATCATTTTGAAGAACTGGACGGACTGGTCAGACTGCTGGAAGAGCATGGCGTCAGGCCCTATTGGAGCTGGAGTTATATTCCCATCCCGCTTCAACAGGATGGAGACTGGAGAAAAGGTCCGGTAAATCTGGAGCAATGGCAGAATATGTTCCGGGAACTGGCGGCCCACTATCGGGAAAACGGGATGCGGATCGCTTACCATGAAGTGTATAATGAACCGGACTGCGGAGACGTTTTCTTCCTGGGAACCATGGAAGATTATACGGAGCTTTATGTCAGGGCGGCAAAGGGCATCAAAGAGGGCGATCCGGACGCGGTGGTGGGAGGGCCTTCCAGCGCGTTTATTGAGGCCACCGGAGCCGCGGAGATGAACGCCTTTCTGGACAGGGTGCTTGAGGAAGATGTACCGCTGGATTTTTTCAGCTACCACAGCTATGGATGCGACAAGAACCAGTATATTTCCCGTACCAGACAGGCAAGGGAGCTTCTGTCACAGCATGTGGAGTTTGATACAACGGAGCTTCATCTGAACGAATACAACAGTCTGATCCAGCCTTTCCTTCCGGACGGACCCGCGGAGCATTCCATAGGCGGAGCCACCATGCTGACATCTTTTGAACGCCTGTTGGAAGAAACGGATGTGACGCTCGCGCACTGGGCACAATTTCTCGATACCGGATATGAGCCTTTGGGAATGGTGGATCCGCAGGGAAGGATAAAAGCGCCGTATCAGGCGTATTGGATGTACAGCCAGATGCCGGAAGAACGCGTTGCCGTAGAAGGCCTTTCGGATAGTTTGGAAGCCGGAGTACATGCAATGGCTTCTTCTGACGCGGACAGCGCGTGTATCCTGATATGGAACGACGGACAGGAGAGCCGGGACGTACAGATTACATGGAAAAATCTCCCCTGTAAATCCGGAACGTGTGAAATTTACACAGTAAACGATGAGAATGATCCCTACTGGAACACGGACGGTAAAATTGAGATAGAGCCCCGGACCGTATTGACCGTAGAAGAAATGGAGGATGGGCTGACGCTGGATCTTCCTGCCGGCGGCTTCACGCTGTACCGGATCCTGCCGGATAACCGGGAAGAGGGGAGTGCGGACAAAACGGAAACTGTCGGTACAATGATCCGGAAAAGATACTATTTCCCGGAAAGGGGAAAGAGCAGCTATTCCTTCTACGACGAGACGGATCAGACGGCTTATTTGGGAATGAACGGAGAATACAGCGCCCGTGCGGTTGTGGCTCAGGAGCTGGAGGATCTGCCGGATATTGTCGGACTGGACTGCCAATTTGGCGGAAATTATGAAGAAATCGATCTGAACACATCCTTCAGCGTACGTGTCGATTATGAAGTGGACGGGGAATACACAAAAGCAGTGCTGTATACATTCATGCCCATCAATGAGCGCCGGGACGGCAGGGTGCCGTGGGGGACAAAGAGAGAGGCGGATGAGGTCATTCTCAGTGAAACGCTGCTCACTGGAAATACCTGGCTGATGCTGCGGGCAAACGCGCCGGAAGGGTGGGAAGGCCATGCGATTCTTACATATGATATGCATTCCACCGGAAGCGACACATGGGCCGAACTGAGGCTGAGCCAAGTGGGTCAGTGAACAGATGATCCGGTTCGCCTTCTGCGTGCATTTGCGGAGAGAATGGAGCTCAGCGATCTTTAGCGGACTTATGGAAAGATAAACAAAACTTTTGGAAAAAGGCGGAATACGATTGGGAGATCCTGTCTGGAATGGACGGGGTCTCCTTATTTTGTGCGCGATAAGCCTGGCAAGCGGTCGTCATGTTTGCATGGACGGCCTGCATGAACGGCCGCCAGGAAGTATCTGTGTCTATTTTTTTGTTAGAAAAAATTAAAATATAAAGATCGACAATTTTATAACGATAGAATATATTCAAATATATACTAGATAATATGAAGTGACCCCACATTTGTAGCAACGTGGATTTACCTGTATACTGAAGATTGACAAAATCAATGGTAACAGGGATTACCGCATACAAAA
>CAJFMW010000019.1 GCA_904392525.1 uncultured Eisenbergiella sp. | reverse complement strand
GATTTTCCGGAATTTTTCCTTTTCATATTCCTCACGGACGAAGGACTTGATCACCTTTTCATTGGTGATCGTCTCCCCGATTCCGGTGTTCAGCGTGTCAATCTGCTCCTGCATGACGGTATAGCGGGGGGATGCGGTTTTGATGATGAGAAAAGTGGCGATTGCCAGAAAGGGCAGGACGATCAGAATCACCATGGCGATTTCCGCATTCAGCTGAAAGGACATGACCAGCGCGCCCACCAGCATGACCGGGCTTCGAAAAAAGCCGCGCATCAGCGTCTGGAGAAAGGTCTGCACCTGGGTGATGTCATTGGTAACACGGGTGATCAGGGAACCGGTGGAAAACCGGTCGATATCCGAAAAGGAGAAAGTCTGGATCCGGGCAAAAGCGTCCCTTCGCACGCCCGCCGCCACCCGGGCCGATCCCCGCACCGCGAAAAACGCTCCGAGCACGCCGAAGGCCAGCATGGCGGCCGCGATCAGCAGCATGTAAAAGCCGTTTTCCAGAATGTAGGGGATATCCCCGTTTGCCGCTCCTTTATCGATGATGTTTGCGTTAATGAACGGCAGGATGAATTCCCCCGCCGCCTCCAGCGTCATGAAAATGGGAGCGAGCAGGAAGCAGTACCAGTGTTTTTTGATGTGTTCCTTATATTTTTTCATCCGTATCTCCCTTAAAAAAAGAATGCCTTTCGATCATTATAAACGAATGACATTCTTTTTTTCAAGAATACGGATTCCGTATTTTTCATTCGGCCATCAGCGCCATGGCCTTTTTCAGGGCTCTCTGGATTCTTTTTTTTACCGCCTCGTGGCTGATCCCCAGAATTTCCCCGATTTCCTTTGCTGTATAACCTTCATAATATTTCATCCGCAGGACTTTGGCATCAGAATCCGCCATCTGGGAAAGCGTGTGCTCCAGCGCGGCATGCTCTTCCATGCCCACCGGATTCTCCGGCATTTCAGCCGCCTGGACCAGTTCACGCGCCTTCTGGATCTCACGGTAGCGATAAAATGCCTTATGCCTGGCGATTGCTACCAGATATGCGGAAAGACTGCCCTTTTCCGGATTAAAATTTTTTCTGCTCAGATAAAAATCCGTAAAGGTATCCTGTACGCATTCCTGTATATCCTGCGGACTTCTCAAACGAAGAGAAACCACATAACTCAGCAGGTCCGTATACTGCTCGATCAACGCAAGCATACCAAGTCCCGGATCGTCTTCCAAAAGTCCCAGCAACTCCCGGTCATCCATCTGTTCCGCCCCCCTCTCACAAACTAATTGTGAGTTTGGGACAAAAAGGGGACATTTATTCTGACTTTTTAACGATAATTTTTCAGTTGCTATTTGATGGTATTTATTTTATGGTTACACGATACCGGAAGCTGAATCTTCCCAATCCCGTCCGGCATCTTCCAGGAACCCAAGTTTATAGCCCAACTGCAGGATTTCTCTCGGCGAACCCGTTCCTGCCTCTGCCGCGCCATGCAGCCTCAGCACTTCCTGAAGCGCTTTCCACGCCAATTCAAAGGTCAGATTAAACTGACCCACAATCCCGGTCCGATAGATATCGCTTCTCTCGGTATTTGTCCCTCTCGCGCGGGAACCAAACAGAACGACCTTCTCGATTCCGTACTTTTTCGCATAAAAAGAGATTTCTCTGACCACTCTGTCTGAAAGATTATATTTCATGTCCGCTCGCCTCCAGCTTTCCACCTCAGTATAGCCGATCTGCGGTCAAAATACAATGTGAAGCAGCCGTCATTCCTGGCCGCCCGCGGCGGCAGCCGGTTCGGAAGCAGCCGCCGGTTCAGAAACGGCCGCAGGGAGCAGGCCGCAGAACCATTCTCTCTCCTGTTCCTCCGTCACGGCAAAGCGCCAGGAGCCGTTCCTCTTCTGCATGGGAATCGACTGACTGACGGTACGCATGGGGATGTCCATGGAAGTATCCATGGAAGTATCCATGGAAGTATCCATGGAAGAAAGATACTCTTCCAGCATTTCCGGGATGCGCTCTCCCGCTTCTACCAGGAGCACCGCTTCCTCAGGCTTCAGAGAAGAAAGCCAGTCGGAAAGATCGGGGGCGGTGAGAGTAAGACGGGCCGAAGCCCTGTTTCCGATCACCATGCCGGTGGAAACGCGCAGGGTGCCGTAGCGCATGACGACGGAAAGCAGTTCCTCCTCCTGAGAGGTCTCCTGTCCGGCGAGGACGGCGTCGGCGCCGAAGCGCTCCGCCAGCTCCGCCGGGGTGACGAAGCGGATCTGCGCGTCCGCGCCTTCTTCCGAAAAAGCCGCAGTCTGCCCTTCCTCCGGCAGATAACAGCGGGCCTCCAGTTCCGTAAGTTTTCCCTCCGAAAGCAGGGCTTCAAAGGTGCGGGCGGCTCCGGCCGCCGAACGGGAAGCGCTCCCTATGAAGGCCGCGACAGCAGCGATCATGGCGAGTAAAACGACTCCGCCCGATATTGACGCGATCAGGATCATCTTTTTTTCTTTCATTATATTCTCCATTCCCGAAAAGTCGTTTCCTGTGCGGTCCTGCTGCGCAGCGTGCGGAAACGGCTGTCCTGTATTCAGTGCGGGATATCCGTCTCATCCGCATCCACCAGCGCGACCTCTCCCGAAACGATCAGGCTGTTCACCATTTCCAGCAGGAAGGAGGGATACTGGCCGTTGACCTCATAGTAAGCGTCCACATATTCCTGGATCGCCTGCGCGTCGGAAAGGCTGGCCTGGGTCACTCCGCTCCCGCCGATTCCGTCCGCTTCGTTTGCGTAGTCCAGCATCCCGCGCAGCATGCTTCCCTCCGGGATCAGCCGTCCGTACAGGGTTTCCAGCTCCACCCCTTCCTTCAGCAGGACGGTTTCCGCATCGGACGCGGTATGAAGCTGTCCGGGCAGGGCCACGTAGGCGGGATAACTTCCGCCGAAGCCGTCCGGCGCGTCAAAGCCTATCGCCGCTTCGTCCAGTTCAAAGCGGAGAATCTCTACCGCGGTCTGTCCGTCCTGTGTGGACGCGCCGAGCACATAAGCCAGAGTCTCCACAGTTTTGCGGCCCACATGCAGGCCGTTCACTTCATAGCTGTGAAAATAGTCGGCCTGGATGTCCTCCAGCACCACGGGATTCCTTTTATAATACAGATGCAGGGTGAGCTCCTGTACCAGCGGGGTCTGCTCCCAGACGTTGATCTCTTCCAGGGCAAATTCCGCCTCGAACCGGCCGTTTTTATCGGTGACAAATTCCGACAGCACCTTGCCGCTTTTACTCACTACCTCCACACGCACGTTTTTCGCGGGGCGTTCGTTCTTCCAGTCCAGGATCTGTCCCCTCAGGCCGCAGAAGTTGTAAAGTACATTTTTGTAATGCTCCTGCCGGTAAGGCCCGGCGGTACGAAGCTGTCCGGGGAGCCGCCCGAAGGGGATCATCCGGTTGGAAACATTGGCGGCGATGGACGCCAGCTCCTCATTGATCTCATTCTGTTTTTCCTGAAGTTCGGGATATTTTTCCAGGAGGGCCGGACAGCCCGCGCAGCCGTAGGTGCGGGTCACCATACAGGCTTTCGCCGCATGAAAGACCAGATCCCGGATCTCCTCTTCCCTTGTCTCGCTCAGCGCGGATGCTTCCTTTCCGAAAAAAATGTCGTCCAGCTCCTGTCTGGCCAGAGCCACGGCGTCCGCCTCATACTGCATGCCGAACATGCCGATGAGGAAGCTGTCCGAGGCCCTGATTTCCTCTCCGCCCACCAGGTTTGCCGCCGCGCTCCAGAGAGCGGAGCCGCCCGCCAGCTTTTTGGCCACCGCATATTCCATGATCGCTCCCACATCCAGGAACAGGCGCGCGCCGTTATCCAGAAAGAACTGCGTCACAGCGGCATTGGCGGAGGATCCGGAAAACTGGCCGATTTTTTTCTCCACCATCCGGTACTGCTCCTCCCGCATCGTCCTCTCGGGAAGAAGATCCTTTTTCTCATAAAACAGCTCCGCCGTCTCCACCATCTGTTCATCTACATTTCCAAAGGTCATAAACAGTGTTGCCAGCGTGGTCAGATGGGACAGGCCTGTCGCCGCGTTCTGCCAGGCAGTAATATAATTTCCATACTCTCCCAGGAAATTTCCGGCCCCCTGCTGAGAAAGCGCCGTCTTCGCCTCAGACAGGGCCGCCTGCACCCCGGCGGTCCCGGACGCCGCCGCGCTTCCTGCCGCTGCCGCCGCTGCCCCGGATGCCGCTGCGCCTGATGTTTTCATTGTCGAAGCGCAGATGTCAAGCATACAGCCCATATAGTCCAATACCTTCTTGCCGCCCTCCACCCACTCCACGGCAATCTCCTCGTTTTCCTGGAGCAGACGGTTCATGAAGGCTTCCCCATAGCCGTTTTCATAATAATCGATCGCCGCGCGCGTGTATCTGCCGAAGGCGATGGCGAGCCAGGTCCGCAGATCAAGGGAACCAATGCCCTCCACATACTGGATCACGGAGGCCTGTCCGGCAAGCTCCGCCGCCTGATCCTCCGCATATCCCAGATCCTTCACATAGCTGAACGCGTACCGGGAATAAGCATCCCGGTAAAAAATACCGATGTCGTCCAGCACCGTCCTCTGGGGCGGGATCAGGGCGAGCTGCTGTTTACCGAGCCAGTTTGTCTCCCCGTATTTCTGGATCGTCCCGGTCAGGCTCAGAAACTCGTCCAGAGGGACATACCACATCTGATCCAGCAGGACGGGAGCGCGCCCCATCTCAGCCATCACGCTGAACAGGGGCGTGGTATATCCGGCCTGGGGATCTCCCAGCGCCAGGTATACGTCCGTTTCAAAAAAGGTGACGAGGGCGGTGCTGTCGAAATACTGTACGTTCATGTCAAGCAGCCCGGCCAGGGTGTCCAGTTCCCCATACACGCTGTGATCTTCCGCCACCACCACGGGAAGGTAGGCTTCCTCATAAAGATAGCTGGTTCCGCCGTCCGCCCCGATGCTTTTGGAGCGGGCCACCTGCAGGCACAGCGCGCCTTTTGCCGGGTAGGTTTCCGGGGCGTCCAGCTCGCCCAGGTCGGTGAGCGTTACCGGCTGTCCGGCATCCGCTCCCGCCGGGGTTCCGGAGGCGGTTCCGAATGATCCGAAAGCGGTTCCGGATAGCCCGGAGGCTGTCCCTGCTGTTCCAGAGACGATCCCGGATGCCGCAGATTGTACCGGGAAAAATCCGGCAAGCAGTGTCATGCACAGGAGAACCGAAAGGAGCCTTAGGCCCGTCCTGAAGGATGGACCTTCCATGCAGTAAATTTGTCTGACATCTCCTCCATTCTTTCTTTGCTTTCTAAAATTTTTGATTGGGACTGAAAAAAGCATCTTCTTTTCCTCCACGATAAAGCACAGCTCTGACGAAGCTCAATGCATCCAAAGTCTCCTGCATCCGAAGTTTCCTACATCCCGTCGGGCGAATCGGGCGCGCGGCTTACCTTCTTACCAGCCCACTTCTCCCGCGATCAGGAGGGTTCCATCGGAGCGAATTCCCAGCGTACAGTTGGCGCCTGCAGCGATGTAGACCACGTCCGTCCAGCCCCCTACCTCACACTGGCCCGCATCGTTGCGTCCGGCAGCGTATACGGTTCCGTCGGAACGAAGGCCCGCCGTATGGTTCAGTCCCAGTGCGAGCCGGGTCAGATCGGTCCAGGCTGTCGTGTTGTACTGGCCGTAATTGTATTCCGGATTTTCCTCATAAAACAGGGCCGTTCCGTCCTCCCGGATGGCTCCGATGGCATATTCTCCCTCGTGGATAGAGCGGATCCCCGTCCAGTCCACCGGATTTCTCGGGAAATAATCCAGTCCCGCCATGACCACGGTTCCATCCTCCTTCAGCCCCATCAGAACGCTCACAGGAGCGTTCCGCTCTCCGCATTCCGCAAGCTGCGTAATCCCCGTCCAGCCTTCCACTTCCGAAAGCCCATCCGGAAGCGAACTGTCTGTGCTGAGGGAAATCACAGACACCGTTCCGTCTTCCTTCAACACGGCGCACCAGGGCTGCTCCGCCGGGGCACAGACCTGCTTCACGTCCGTCTCCTTCACGGTATAACGCCAGCTTACCGGGTCACGGAGAATCAGTTCTTTTTTGTCATTGAGAAAAGCGAAGTTTGTCGTCCCATATCCCTGATCCGCAAACTGATAGTGCAGGCTGATAATCTGAGTCAGCCCCTCTGTCAGTCCGGCATTTTCCAGATCCGTAAGGGCCATATAGCAGGTGGTATCGTCTCCATAGGTCAGAGCCTCTCCCTGTTTCGTAAATGCGATCAAAGAGGTCTGTGCATCCCTGGTCATTCCGGTCAGGCCGACCCATGCCAAATCCTTCATTTCCTCCAGGCTGCTGTTTCCGTAATTGGCAAAGGTTACCACCAGAGTGCCGTCCTTTTTGATCCCGGCTATCCCGGCCCCGTCTCCGCTTCCCGCGACGCCCGCCAGACCCGACCAGCCTTCCATATCCAAAAGATTCCTTCGATCCACTGATTCGTTTCCGGACTGATACCCCCAGCCGTCCACGACCTGCGGCACGCCGTCTGCTGTTACGCCGCAGACCGTTCCGGCAGAGGCACAGAGTTGAATGATATCCGAAAAACCGTCCACACCCGAATAATCGAAGCCGTCCGTCTGTCCGGTCCACATATCTGCCCGGGCTACCGTCCCGTCAGCGCGGATTCCGAATACCGCAGACTGGTTGCAGGTGATGGCGGTCACATCCTCCCAGCCGGAAATCTGCGCCGGTTCCCAGCCCTGTCCCATCAGCTCCACGGTAAGCACCCTTCCATCTTCGGTCAGCGCCGCCAGCGTGTCGCTGCCGGCCGCAATGGCCCTGATGTTTTCCCATTCCTGCCAGGACAGATCGTCTCCGCTTACGTCCGCCGCCGAGAGAATCTTTCCGTCCATGGTCAGGCCGAACAGGTGATTTCCTCCGCCCGCGATGGCGGCGATGTTCTCCCACCGTTCCGCTGATTCCTTTCCGTTGTATTCTCCTTCCACGAGCACGGTCCCGTTTTCCCGAAGCCCTGCGGTGAAATTGTATCCCGCCGCCACGGCGGCCACCCGACTCCACTCGGAAAGGTTTCTCTGGCCGAAGGAATTGTCACCACGGGAGATCACGGTTCCGTCCTCTTTTATGAAAACGACATGTCCCTGTCCGCTCGCGCTGCCCGTCTGGAGCGTTCTTTCCACCAGGATCTCCCAGTCTTCCTCCTGCTCCTCTTCCAGCAAAAGCGTCTCGCCGGACGGGGCAACAGTCGCTCCCACGCCCGTCTGCCCGGAAGAAGCGCTTCCTGAGCCTTCATCCATTCCGTCCGACGCATCCTGGGCCGTCTGCCCCTGCGCGCCGTTCGCGCTTCCTCCGTCTCCCATATCCGCCGACAGCACGGCATCCTTCCCCAACGTTGTACTTCCCGTCTGAAGAGCCGCTCCAATCCCGACAGCAGCAATCCCCGCCGCAAGGACGAGCACGCAGCCAGCAGCCAGCGCCGCCGCGCGGACGGAAACGGAATATTTCCCAAGCAGAATCCGCTTTCCTTTCTTTTTCAGCTTCTTTCCCGCATACAGGGCATCCGTCAGTTCCCGTACACTCTGGATCCGGTCTTCCTTCTTTACCGCAAGTCCCCGCATAATGGCTTCGGATACGGCCGGGCTGACTTTCGATCCCAATTCCTCCGGGCGCTTCAGGCCGTCAGAGAAAAGCCGGTCCATGGCAGGCTCCGGCACCTTTCCAGTGAGCATCCTGTAGAATACCGCACAAAGGGCGTACACGTCCGTCCACGGGCCCTGTTCGCCGTGGGAACGGTACTGTTCCTCCGGAGCGTAGCCGTGCTTTAAGATGATAGTCAGGGACTTCTGGTCGTTCTTTGCGGTCATGCGGGCCGCGCCGAAGTCAATCAGCTTCACGGCGCTGATGTTTCCGTAAATGATGGCAGGCGTCGCGGTTGACACAGCGGACGCCGAAGCGGAGGCGGTATGAGATACATCATGGGATGCGGTATTGGATGCGGACGGCTGCTCTGCATTTCCCTGCTCCGCAAAGGTCAACATAATGTTATCCGGACTGATGTCTCTATGTACGATCCCCGCCGCATGCACCTTTTCCAGCGCTTCCAGCACCGGGCGTATGATGGCGAGGGCTTCCTCCTCCGATACTTTTCCGCCCCTCTGCTTCAGATACTCCTTCAGGCTCACACCCTCGATGTATTCCATCACGATATAGGCGGTGTCATTTTCATAGAAGAAGTCCTTCACCGACACGATGCCGGGAATGCCGGAAAATTGAGACACGTTGCGGGCCTCGTCCACATATTTTTTCAGACCCTGCTGGTAGGTTTTGCTCTTTTCTCCGCTTAAGGAGATTACCCGGTCGCTTCCGCCGCCGGACGTAGAAGCGCTTCCGGAAACCTGATCGCCGGACGCCCCGCCTCCTTTGCCCGTGCTCCGGCGGGTGGTGTCTCTTGTGACCAGCTCCACCGGAAAGTATTCCTTGATGGCGATACGGGTTTCCATGTTCAGATCGTACCCCGCATAGGTGATTCCGAAGCCGCCTTCACCAAGCACCGGGCCTACCAGATATTTTCCGGCGAGAACCGTGTTCACCGCCAGGCAGCGGGGATTTGGCTTCTGTGGCTTAACGCCGAATTTTTCCCAGATTCCGTTCTGAAATTTATCCATTGTCCTGTTTACCTCCATGCAAAAGCGCCTTTGTGCGCAGGAATGCCCGGCGGACTCATTCCTCCGGTACCGTCACAGCGGGCCAGATTTCAGCCACAAAATAGTCGCCCGGAAGGGTTCCTGCAAGGAGCACCCTTCCGTCCTGCGTGATTCCCACAGTACCGCTTTCTCCTGCGGCGACGCTCACAATGCCGCTCCAGTCCTCCACATCGCACTGTCCGGCATAGTTGTCGCCCACCGCAGCGGCTGTGCCGTCCGCACGCAGGCCTACAATATACCTTCTTCCAATAGAAAGCTGCACCATATCCGTCCAGCCACTGATATTGTTCTGGCCGTAGCTGTCGTCACCCTTATACAGATAAACTACAGTACCTTCGGCTCGGATGGCCACAGCCGTACTTCCGGAGCTGATGCCCCAGATGCTTTTCAAATCTCTGTAATCTTTCCACTCTTCCGGCATTTCAGCAGTTGTCAGGAGGGTTCCGTCATTTTTCAGCCCAATAGTTTCTCCGTTCAGGGCGAGCACCTGCTTCAGATCAGACCAGCCGTCTACCTGGCAGGAACCATTCTGCGTCAGGCCCGTCCGATAATCTATGATGTCCTGGTCCTCCGGGAAACCGGCCGCCGCTGCGGTTCCGCCTTCCAGAAGGACAGCTGCATGGTCGGTGGCCATGGAAAGCATCTTTACGTTCGTCCAGCCAGAAATCAGCTCCGGCGTCTGCGCCTTTCTTTCCTCCGCAAGCTCACTCGCCTTCTCCATCCCCATTTCCTGCTCCCATTCCGCCGGAATGGAAAATCCGTCAAAAACCGTTCGAATCACGGTTCCGTCCTGCAGAAGCGCACCGAGATACTCATCATTGGAAGCGAGTGCGGCCACGCCATGCCAATCATCCGTTTTCGCTGTCTCGTCATCATAATACGCCGTATAGCCTGTGCTTTTGACCGTTCCATTCTGCCGAAGCACTGCCAGGTTGTTCCCCTGCCATACGGCCTGTACCACGTCTGTCAGAGATAAAATCTCCTCCACCGTGCTATTACCACTCCGGCTCGGTTCCGTCACTAAGATGGTCCCATCCTGACACAGAGCTACCAGATTGTACATAGTCCCTGTCAATGCAGCCACATTTTTCCATTCCGCTGTCTCCTCGTTCTGATCGTTAACGGAATATCGTACTGTCTCTACTGTTCCGTCCGTTTTCAGTCCTGCGATAAAACCATCCCCCACCGACAGGGAAACGATGCCGCTCCATACACTGAGCTACCTTTCTATCTCTGCGTCTTCACGTCCGGCATATACCACGGTTCCATCCTGTTTCAGGCCATAGACATCTCTCATATATCCCCTGATCTGCCGCATTCCTGCCCACGAACTGATCTCCGTCTCCATCGCTTCCTGCTCTTCCTGCGACAGAAGGCTGTACCCCAGACGTCCTGCAAGTACCACACTTCCGTCCTCCCGGATTCCTGCTGAAAAATTGTCATAAGCCCAGACAGACACAATATTTTCCCAGTCTCCTGTTTCACAGCATCCGTCCTGATTGGTTCCGGCCGATAAAACCCTGCCATCCTGCGTCAGTCCAAGGATATGGTTTTTCCCCAGCGCAAGCATAGTGATTCCCCGCCAGGAAGAAACGCTTTCCTGCAGCGTATCGTTTGCTGCCGCGACAAGCACCGTACCGTCCGTCCGAAGGCCCGCCGACATCATGCGGGAGGCGTAAACGGACGCAACGGATTGCCAGCCCTGAACACGGCACTGTCCCCATCTGTTATCTCCCGCCGCAAGGACAGTCCCGTCATCGCGCAGGGAAATCAAATGATCCGATCCCGCTGCAACCATTGTCCCCGCCTTCGGCCAGACAATCTGCTCACCTGGTTCATATCCGTTCTCTTCCAGCTTCAGCGTTTCCGCGTCTCCAGCCGTCTGATCGGCTCCATCCACCGAAGCCGTATCCGCTCCATTAGCATGGCTTTCTTCCTTTTCTGCAGCGGTTTCACCAGACATGTTAGCACTCTGCTGTCCGTCACCATCTGACAAAATGGTTCCTTGCGATTCCGGTTTGGAGGAGAACGACAGTTTTTCTGGTAAAAAGCAAACCCCAGCCGCAGCAAGAACCACAATCAATGCGCACGCCGCCAGCGCAGCAGTCAGAATGGGGCGGGGCAATTTTCCGTTTCGGTTCTTTTTCAGCTTCTTTCCCGCATACAGGGCGTCCATCAGCTCCCGCACGCTCTGGATCCTGTTTTCCTTCTTCACCGCGAGGCCACGCATGATGGCTTCGGACACCGCCGGAGTGATCTTCACGCCCAGTTCCTCTGGGCGCTTCAGGCCGTCAGAAAAAAGCCGGTCCATGGCAGGTTCCGGCACCTTCCCGGTGAGCATCCGGTACAGCACCGCACAGAGGGCATACACATCCGTCCACGGACCCTGTTCCCCGTGGGAACGGTACTGCTCTTCCGGGGCGTAGCCATGTTTTAAAATGATGGTCAGGGACTTCTGGTCGTTCTTTGATGTCATGCGGGCTGCGCCGAAGTCGATGAGCTTTACTGCGCTGATGTTTTCATAAATGGCGGAAGCACCAAACTGCCCTGCTCCCGCTTTCCCCTTTTCTGTAAAAGTCAGCATGATGTTGTCCGGGCTGATGTCCCGATGTACGATTCCCGCCGCGTGTACTTTTTCCAGCGCTTCCAGGATGGGCCGAAGGATGGCGAGAGATTCTTCCTCGGAGAGCTTTCCACCCTTCTGCTTCAGATACTCCTTCAGGCTGATTCCCTCTATGTACTCCATCACGATATAGGCGGTGTTATTTTCATAAAAGAAATCCTTCACCGACACGATGCCGGGGATGTCCGCGAACCGGGATACGTTGCGGGCTTCATCCACATATTTTTTCAGGCCCTGCTGGTAGGTCTTGCTTTTCTCGCCACTTAAGGAAATGACGCGGTCGCTTCCGCTGCCGGAAACGGAAACGCTGGCCACAGATGACCTGCTGATGCCAGAAGCAGAGCTGTTGGAAGCCTCGCCGCCTCCGCCCACGCTCCGGCGGGTGGTATCTCTTGTGACCAGCTCCACCGGAAAGTATTCCTTGATGGCAACACGGGTTTCCATATTCAGGTCGTACCCCGCATAGGTAATCCCGAAGCCCCCTTCCCCCAGCACCGGGCCAACCAGATATTTTCCGGCGAGAACTGTGTTCACCGCCAGGCAGCGAGGATTCTGTTTGTCTGTTTTCAGATTGAAACTTTCCCAGATTTTATTCTGATCCATCATTCTGTCTCCCAACTTTCTCAATCCATCCGTTTCACGTCAATACAGGAAACCTGCTATTTTCAATTCCCCGTCTGTCGTAATGCCGATGGTGCAGCACGTCCCGGCAGTGACATAAACGATATCCTCCCAATCCTCCACGTCGCATTGTCCGGCATAATTTCTCCCGGCAGCCGTTACGGTTCCATCTGCCAGCAGACCGACAACATGGTTTCCTCCCAAGGCAAAATCCGTGACATTCTCCCATCTTTCTGCGGCTTCCATTCCGGATGTTTCCATATCTGCATTGGAGATAAGGAAACGGATCACCCCTTCCTCCGTCAAAGCGATAAGTGCCCTTTCCTTTCCAATGAAAGTCCTGATTTCCTGCCGCGCCTCTGTAAATGACAATTCCTTGTCAGATGTGCTCACAACTGTACCATCCTCGCGTAAGCCATATAAAAAGTCTTCATTCCAGGCAAGCTGTTTTACCTGTGTCCAGCTCTCCGCCTTTCTTTTTATCTCTTCAAACTGACCTTCATACGTAAACGCAGTTCCTTCAAGCGCCGGATCTCCCGGCCCGACAGAAAGTATCTTGACACTTCCATCCTCCAAAAGCAGCGCATAGGCGGCCGTATCATAGACGGCATAATTCCACAGTTCAACAGCCTGCTTCACATTTTCTTCTTTCCATTGTCCCAGATACCCTGCTCCATACGCACTCCCGTCTTCCGCTAGCAAAACCGCACGTCCCTCCATGCCGATCCATTTCTCCGCGCCATCCTGTGGCAGCATCGTCATCATATAGTCCATAAAATTATCTGAACCATATGTCAAAATCTGTCCTTCCTGCGTCCCTGCGATGATGCTCCCGTCTCCGCCATTCAAAACCTTTACCCATTTCAGATTTTTCATATCCTCCAGCTCGGTGTTTCCTGAATTTTCTCTGAATTCCCTGATCTGTCCATCCCGTGTGATTCCTGTGACCAGAACGCCGCCCGAACCATATGTAGCGGTAACCGCCTCCATATTATCCCAACCTGCCAATTTCAGACGCGATTCTTCCTGCATATGGTATCCAAAAATCAGACCATCTTCTGAAAAAACGATCGTTCCATCTTTTTTTACCCCACAGGCCGGCGCTTTAGGACTGATCTGTTCCATATCGCTCCAGGTTTCCAGTTGTTCATACCACTGCAAGTATTCTTCGTCATATTCTTGAAGTTCCGCTCCCTCCGTCAGATTGTGGCACACTATCGTACCATCTTCCCGCAATCCAACAAGCATGAGCATACTTCCGATCATATCAAGCTGAATGTGCTCCACATCCTCCCAGCCTGTCACCTCTGAAAGCTCCTGATCAAAGCCAGCGCAGAAAACCTTTCCCTCCGTATCGAGAGCCGCCAGTCCATATTCATTTCCCGGCGTGGCAGAAATCGCTTTAATATTGCTCCAGCTTCCAATTTCACTGTCATATCTTTCTGTATCTCCGCAGGCCACCACCGTTCCGTCCGCGCACAGCCCGAAGCTGGCGTAAAATCCCGCCTCTACCGCCACGATATCCTTCCAGGTTCCCACGTTACACTCTCCCCTGGTATTTTTTCCCGCCGCATAGACCGTGCCATTGGCGTCAAGCCCCAGGGACTGTGTCACATTCGCGGATACCGCGACCACGTCTCCCCAGTTCTCCACTTCGCACTGTCCCTCTTCATTGTCTCCATACGCTTTCACGCTTCCGTCAGGCAGGCACAGCAAGATAACAGAGCCGTCTTCTGCGATCACTGTCTGCGGATCTCTGAAAGCAATTGCTTCTTCCTCTTCTTCCTCCAGAAGGATCAGATTTTCTTCCGCAGACTTTCCTTCCTCAACCTGATTTTCTTCCGCAGCCATGCTTCCAGTATCCTGCCCTTCCGTGTCCAGAACTGTCATATCCTTTTCAGGGATATCAATATTTTTTCCCATCTCTCCCCGTCCAAGATTTCCAAGTCCCAGCCCAGACACCGCCAAGATACCAATAGCTCCAGCTATGGCTGCCATGATGCCCCAGATCTTTCGCTTTGTTTTCGCTTCTTTGCTCCTTTTTCCGTCCAGCGCATCCACCAGTTCCCGCACGCTCTGGATCCGATCTTCCTTCTTCACCGCCAGGCCGCGCAGGATGGCTTCCGATACTGCCGGAGTGATCTTTACTCCCAGTTCCTCCGGGCGCTTCAGGCCGTCAGAGAAAAGCCGGTCCATGGCAGGTTCCGGGACTTTTCCGGTGAGCATCCGGTAAAGGACGGCGCAGATGGCGTACACATCCGTCCATGGTCCCTGTTCCCCGTGGGAACGGTACTGCTCTTCCGGGGCGTAGCCATGTTTTAAAATGACGGTCAGGGACTTCTGGTCGTTTTTGGAGGTCATACGGGCCGCGCCGAAGTCGATGAGCTTTACTGCGCTGATATTCCCGTAAACTGCTACAACACCTGATTGCCCTGTTTCCGCTTCCCCTTCTTCCGCAAAGGTCAGCATGATATTGTCCGGGCTGATATCCCGGTGCACGATCCCCGCCGCATGTACCTTTTCCAGCGCTTCCAGCACCGGCCGAAGGATGGCGAGAGATTCTTCCTCGGAGAGCTTCCCTCCCTTCTGCTTCAGATATTCCTTCAGGCTGATCCCTTCTATGTACTCCATCACGATATAGGCGGTGTTGTTTTCATAAAAGAAATCCTTCACCGATACGATGCCGGGGATATCCGCGAACTGGGAGACGTTGCGGGCTTCATCCACGTACTTTTTCAGGCCCTGCTGGTAGGTTTTGCTCTTTTCGCCGCTTAAGGAAATGACGCGGTCGCTCCCGCCGCCGGAAGAGGAAACGCCGCCTGCTGACGGTTCGCTGGCGGATGCCAGATTGCCGGATACAAAAGCGCCTTTTGCAGACGGTATGCTGCCGCCGGATACAGAGCCACTATCGCCCGCGCTCCGGCGGGTGGTGTCTCTTGTGACCAGCTCCACTGGGAAATACTCCTTGATCGCAATCCGGGTTTCCATATTCAGGTCGTATCCAGCATAGGTAATGCCGAATCCCCCTTCCCCCAGTACCGGGCCAACCAGATACTTCCCGGCGAGGACCGTATTTACCGCCAGGGCGCGGGGGTTTTGTTTCTGTGGCTTAACGCCGAAATTTTCCCAGATTCCATTCTGAAATTTATCCATTGTCCTGTTTCCCTCCATGCCGAAGCATCACCATCCGATTTCCCCGGCGACGGCAAGTGTTCCGTCCGCACGGATTCCAATGGTGCATGAGTCTCCTGCAGTGATCCATACAATATCTGTCCAGTCCTCCACTTCACACTGCCCCGCATCATTTCTTCCTGTGGCGTAAACCGTACCGTCTTTGCGCAGGCCCACCGTATGATACTGGCCCAGAGCAAGCTGGGACAGATCGGTCCAGCCGCTGGTATTGTACTGTCCATAGTTATATTCAGGCGCATCCTCAAGGAAAATTGCGGTACCATCCTTTTTCACCGCGCCTATCGCATATTTTCCCGCATGGATAGAGACAATTTCATTCCAGCCTTCATCAGGATTCCCGGGAAAAGACGGAGATTTTACAAATTCAACCGTCCCATCCTCCTTTCCCCCTATCAGGATCCCTGTTCCGTCCTCTCTTCCGCTGCAGCAGGCAAGCATAGTAATATCTTCCCAGTTTTCCGCTTCTGCGAAGCCCTCCGGAATGTCCTCCGGGTCTTTCCCTCCCGTAGACAGCAGTGTAACTGTATTGTCCTTCAGGAGGACGGCACAGAGCTGTTTATATCCGTCAAATCTCCAGTTTCCCACAGCCATCTGGATTCCGTTTTCCACAACAGGACTTCTCTGTCCGTCATCCAGATCGCTCATATAGAGGGTTCCATTTCTGTCCAGCCAGATATAACCCGCTGTTGAACCATCCTGATAAGGATACACAGCATCTGTAATATCCTGTACGTTTTCCACGCCCTCCCACTCAAACCTGCTCAGAAGAGAACTTGATCCCCAGGTCTGCAGTTCTCCTTCCTTCGTAATCCCAACAACCGCCATATCCCAGTTTCCCAAAGCATTACTCCTGTCCATTATGTTGATCCGGTTTAAATCGGTCATCGTTTCGATTTCGCTGTTTCCCGAATTGACGGAAGCTTTTACGAGAGTCCCGTCTTTCATCATCCCAGCCACACTTTTACCATTATCTGCCGCCACTGCTCCGACAACTTCTTCCCATGCGGCGATCTCCTCTTTCGGGATATCTTCTTTTCCTTCCGGTACCACACAGACAGTTTTCCCTTCTTCCGTCACGGCAAGAACGGTTCTGTTGCAGGCAAAAAGCTGAACCACATCCTGCAGATTTTCCAGATCCTGGCTTTCGTTTTCTTCAATCTTATAATCTGTCCACATATCTGCGTATTTTACCGTTCCGTCTTCGCACAGCCCATATACTGTCTGATAATCGCAGGCAATCGCCGTCACATCCTCCCATCCGGAGATCTCCGCCGGTGTCCGTTCATAGGCCGCTGTGCAAAGGACACGCCCATCCCGGGTAAGCGCCGCCACCATCTGTTTAAATGCCGTCACCGACTTGATATTTTCCCATTCCAGAAAAGGAGTGTTTTCGCCGTATCCTTTATTTGCCAGCAGATGTCCGTCTGCCGTGAGTCCAAAAATCTGATCCCACCCTGCCGCGATAGCCGTAATATCCTCCCAGCGCTCCACATCATCCTTTCCTTCCAGACTTCCTTCCACAACAACGGTGCCGTTTTCCAGAAGTCCGGCCGAAAAATTCCATCCGGCGGCAACAGCCGCCACATGCTCCCATTCGGACAGATTTCTCTGTCCGTACGCATTGCTTCCACATGAGACTACCGTACCATCCTCACGCAGGAAAACTGCATGTCCTCCTCCGCTGGCACAGCTTGTCTGCGGCGATCTGGATACCATGATTTCCCATTCCTCTTCCTTGGTTTCCTCTTCCAGAGACAGAATATCCTCCGCAGGCAGATTTTCTCCCATTTCAGACATGATTTCACCATTTTCCATATCTGACACGCTTTCGACCCCTGTATTTCCGGCTGTGTCGGTATTCTCCCGCGCTTCCTGGCCATCTGCCAGTTCCGTCGGTCCTGCTCCTGTCGTACCGCTGTTTCCATTCCGGAAAGCCATTCCGATTCCCACAGCGGCCACAACCAAAACCAACGCGCTCGCCGCTGCCGCAACCAGCGCCGGACGGGACAGCTTTCCGTTTCCGCGCTTTTTCAGCTTCTTTCCCGCATACAGCGCGTCCATCAGCTCCCGCACAGACTGGATCCGGTCCTCCTTCTTCACCGCAAGGCCCCGCATGATGGCTTCGGATACCGTCGGAGTGACCTTCACTCCCAGTTCCTCCGGGCGCTTTAGGCCATCGGAAAAAAGCCGGTCCATAGCAGGCTCCGGGACTTTTCCGGTGAGCATCCGGTATAGGACGGCACAAAGGGCATACACATCTGTCCACGGCCCCTGTTCGCCATGGGAACGGTACTGCTCTTCCGGGGCGTAGCCGTGTTTTAAGATGATGGTCAGGGACTTCTGGTCGTTCTTTGAAGTCATCCGCGCCGCGCCGAAGTCAATGAGCTTTACGGCGCTGATATTCCCGTAAACTGCGGAAACGTCAGACTGCCCTGCTCCCGTTTTCCCTTCTTCCGCAAAGGTCAGCATGATATTGTCCGGGCTGATATCTCTGTGTACAATCCCTGCTGCGTGCACTTTTTCCAACGCCTCCAACACCGGGCGCAGGATGGCGAGGGATTCTTCCTCGGAGAGCTTCCCACCTTTCTGCTTCAGATACTCCTTCAGGCTGATCCCTTCTATGTACTCCATCACGATATAGGCGGTGTTGTTTTCATAGAAAAAGTCCTTTACCGATACGATGCCGGGGATGCCCGCGAACTGGGAGACGTTGCGGGCTTCATCCACGTACTTTTTCAGGCCCTGCTGGTAGGTTTTGCTCTTTTCGCCGCTTAGGGAAATCACACGGTCGCTTCCGCCGCCGGAAGAAGAAAAGCCGTCTGCTGACGGTCCGCTGGCGGATGCCAGGTTGCCGGATACGGAAGCGCCGTTTGCAGACGGTATGCCGCCATCGGATACAGACGGTACGCTGCCGCCGGATGCAGATGCGCCTGGAACAGAGCTGCCGGAGACAGAGCCTCCGGATGCCGCGCCGCCGTCGCCCGCGCTCCGCCGGGTGGTATCCCTTGTAACCAGCTCCACCGGGAAATATTCCTTGATGGCAATCCTGGTTTCCATGTTCAGGTCATAACCCGCATAGGTGATTCCAAAACCGCCTTCCCCCAGCACCGGGCCGACCAGATATTTTCCGGCGAGGACCGTGTTTACCGCCAGGGCGCGGGGATTTTGTTTATCCGTTTTGATTCCAAAGCTTTCCCAGATTTGATTCTGATCCATCATCCTGCCTCCCATCTTTCCCAAACGACAGACGTTTTTCCGTCAGTACAGGGAACCGGCTATTTTCAGGTCGCCGTCCGCCGTAATGCCCAGGGTACAGTTACGCCCTGCCGCAAGAAAAACGATATTTTCCCAGTCCTCTACGTCGCACTGGCCCGCATGGTTGCTTCCCGCCGCAGTCACTGTGCCGTCCGAAAGCAGGCCGGCGATGTGGCTGTCTCCCAACGCAAAGTCCGCCACGCCCTCCCAGAGTTCAGCCGCTTTCAGTCCCATTTCTTCCGCCTCTTCGTTGGAATGAAGGAATACGATTTTGGCATCCTCTGTCAGTCCTGCAAGAACGTCCTGTTTTCCGTCCAGCTTTTTCACGGGCTGACCGTTTTCCGAAACGGCCGTATCTGACGTGCAGGATACCGATCCGTCACCATGCAGGCCGTACAGATTATAACCGTCCCAGCCCAGCTGAATGATATCCGTCCAGTTCTCCGCTTCCTTTATTTTTTCCAGCCGGTCTTCCAGATCCAGTCCACTGCCTGCCGTCCCGTCGTCTACCACATGGATCCGGACCTTTCCGTCTTCCGACAGGAGTGCGTATACGCCGATCGCCCTTCCCTGGTAAACCGCATAATCCCACAATTCCTCCACCTGCTTCACACCCGTTTCCTTCCAGGAGGAACGGTCCCCGTATCCGATTCCGTATACATTTCCATCTTCACTGTAAAAGGTTCTGCGTCCTTCCATTCCGCAAAGGAGCCCCGGATTGCCTCCCAGCTCTCTCAGACCCGTTTCCATCATCGGCAGAATCCAGTCCTGTCCGTAGGTCAGAATGCGGCCATCCGCCGTTTCCGCCGCAATGCTGCCCGCCTCATCCGGAAGGACATGAACCCATTTCAGATCCTTCATTTCTTCCAGAGGCGTATTTCCCATATTTTCTCTGTACTCCCTGATCTCCCCGTCCTGCGTGATGCCGACCACGTACACGCCGCCGCTCTGATCGATGGCGGTCACAGCCTCCATGCCGCTCCAGGAAGCCAGCTCCGCCTGAACCGCCTCTCCCGCATCGGAGGAACAGACCACCGTTCCATCTGACCGCACACCGAGAACCGGCGTATTCATGCTGAACTGCTTCATTTCCGTCCAGGTTTCCAGCTCATCATATTCATGGGATTCTTCATCGACCGTCAGCCTGTATGAGACGACGGAACCGTCCTTCCGGATACCCGCAAGCATGAGCTGTTCTCCCCTCTGGTTCATGCTGATCTGTTCCACATCCTCCCAGCCTGTCACCTGCGGCAGCTCCTGCTCAAAGCCTGCGTAAAGGGTATTTCCGTTCCGATCCAGGCCCACAAGCCCATAGTTATTTCCGGGATAAGCCGCGACCGCTTTGATATCCTTCCAGCTCTCCAGCGCCTCCGAATACCTTTCCACATCCCCGCAGCCCACAACCGTACCATCCGCTTTCAGGCCAAAGCTCGCGTAAAATCCGGCCGCTACCGCAACGATATCGTTCCACGCCTCAACGTCGCATTCACCCATCGAATTATCCCCTGCCGCGTAAACGGTTCCGTTGGCGTCAAGTCCCAGAGACTGAGTCACATTCACGGAAACGGCAACCACATCTCCCCAGTTATCCACCCGGCACTGTCCTGTTACATTATCCCCGAACGCCTTCACCCTTCCATCTGACAGACACATCAGGATCGGAGACTGAATATTTCCCGCAATGGCGTTCTGCGGACTGTAAAAAGCAATTTCCTCTTCTTCCTCTTCTTCCAGCAGAACCGTATTTTCTTCTCCCGTCCGGTCTGTTCCGGAAGCATTGTCAGAGGAAGCATTTCCTCCGTCCGGATTCTGCGTCTGACCACCCGCGCCATCCTGACCGGCGTTCTGCAGCTGACCATCCTGACCGGCGCCGCCCACGTCGTCCTGATCTGCTCCGGCCTCTTCCATCCTCATTCCATTTCCGCTCCGGACGGCCGTTCCGATCCCCACGACAGTCACAGCCAGGATCAGCATCCCCGCCGCTGCCGCCGCAATCAGCACCGGACGGGACAGCTTTCCGTTTCCGCGCTTTTTCAGCTTCTTTCCGGTATACAACGCGTCCATCAATTCCCGCACGCTCTGGATCCGGTCTTCCTTCTTCACTGCAAGACCGCGCATGATGGCTTCGGACACCGCCGGAGTAACCTTCACTCCCAGCTCCCCCGGACGCTTTAATCCATCAGAGAAAAGCCGGTCCATGGCAGGCTCCGGCACTTTTCCGGTGAGCATCCGGTATAGGACGGCACAAAGGGCATACACATCTGTCCACGGCCCCTGTTCGCCATGGGAACGGTACTGTTCTTCCGGGGCGTAGCCGTGTTTCAGGATAATGGTCAGGGACTTCTGGTCGTTCTTCGATGTCATGCGGGCCGCGCCGAAGTCGATGAGCTTTACTGCGCTGATGTTTCCGTAAATAGCAGAAGCCCCAGACTGCCCTGCTCCCGTTTTCCCTTCTTCGGTAAAAGTCAGCATGATATTGTCCGGACTGATGTCCCGGTGTACGATTCCCGCCGCGTGTACCTTTTCCAGCGCTTCCAGTACCGGGCGAAGGATGGCGAGAGATTCTTCCTCGGAAAGCTTCCCACCCTTCTGCTTCAGATACTCCTTCAGGCTGATTCCTTCTATGTACTCCATCACGATATAGGCGGTGTTGTTTTCGTAAAAGAAATCCTTCACCGATACGACGCCGGGGATGTCCGCGAACTGGGAGACGTTGCGGGCTTCATCCACGTACTTTTTCAGGCCCTGCTGGTAGGTTTTGCTTTTCTCGCCGCTTAAGGAAATGACGCGGTCGCTTCCGCTGCCGGAAGCGGAAACGCCGCCTGCTGACGGTTCGCTGACGGAAGAAGCAGAGCTGCCGGAAATCGAGCCACCTCCGCCTGTGTTTCGGAGTGTGGTATCTCTTGTCACCAGCTCTACAGGAAAATATTCCTTGATTGCGATGCGGGTTTCCATGTTCAGGTCATACCCTGCATAAGTGATCCCGAATCCGCCTTCGCCCAGCACCGGGCCGACCAGATACTTTCCGGCAAGGACCGTGTTCACCGCCAGGGCGCGGGGATTCTGTTTGTCTGTCTTGATTCCAAAGCTTTCCCAGATTTTATTCTGATCCATCTCTGTTTTCCTTCCATTCACAAGGATTTTTTACTACAACTTCAAAAAGCACACGAACTTCCTCCGCCTTTTTGGTTTCGCCGCTACCATCCAACCGCTCCAGCAATGGCAAGAGTGCCGTCCGCGCGGATTCCCAATGTACAGTCATTACCAGCCGCCACATATACAATGTCCGTCCAGTCCTCCACATCGCACTGACCGGAAGCGTTGCTCCCGACCGCAACTACGGTGCCGTCCTCTCGCAGTCCTACCGTATGGCTGTCACTCAGCGCGAGCTGAGTCAGATTTTCCCAGCCGCTCACATTTTTCTGGCCGTACTCGTTCTTCTCCGGCCTGTCGATCACAGCGGTTCCATCCTTCCGCACCGCGCCCACATCCGGTCCGGAAAAAATCGCCGCAATATCTGTCCAGCCATCCGGCAGCTCGCGTTCCGCCCCATTGGCCATCAATGCCTGTACGGAACCGTCCTCACGCAGTCCGAAAATACTTTCCTGCGTGCATGCAAGCTGTTCGATCCCTGTCCATTCCTCCGCTTTCCTCAGGCCTCCCATTCTTTCTTCCCCCTCCTCCGGAAGCAGCACTCTGACCGTTCCATCCTGAAAAAGTCCGGCAGCAAAATTCCCATATGTCCAAGGCGTCACGATCTGGTTAAGCTCTTCCCATGCTGCGGCCTCCCCCGGTGTCTCAGGCACTCCAATCATCCGGCCGTTTTGATCCAGGCATAAATATCCGTGTATGTCGGATGAGAAACCATAGAAACTACATACCTGGCTGATCCCTGAAATCCCATCAAGCACCATAATGTCGGTGCCCTTAGAAAATGTCAGCACCTTTCCGTCCTTTGTCACGCCTGCCAGATCCTGTCCATCCAGAAAAGTGATACTCGCCAGATTTTCCATAGCTTCCGGTGTACTGTTACCATAACTCAGACTGTCCGTTACCAGGTCTCCATCTTTTTTCAGCCCCACATATCTTCCTCTATAATCCACACCGGTAAAACTCTGCAGTTCATTCCATTCCTCCATTCTTTCCAGGAGGGGACGGCGTTCCGCATCCTCTGTCCTTCCTGCGACGCACAGGCTTCCATCTTCTCTGACTCCAAACTGCCAGAATCCTCCATCTGAGTAGAAAGCCGTAATGTCATGAAAGCTTTCGATTCCCGAAAAATCATAAGAGGTCTCCGGCACTGCATCCAAAATGAGCGCAGAACGGACATCTCCCTCTTCCGTAATTCCAAACACCGCGTACTGTGCGGCGATCAGATGTTTTACGTCCGTCCATCCTTCAATCCTTGCCGGGCTGTCGAAGTCAATGTTCTCCCGGGTAATCTCATTCAACACCGTTCCATCCCGGGTAAGGGCGGAAAAACAATAATTTGAGCAGGCAATATGGGCGATATCCTTCCACTCATAATACGCACCCGTCTCCCCATATTTTTCATTGCTCAGGATAGTTCCGTCCGCAGTAAGCGCAAACAACGTCGTATCTTCCGCCGCAATTTCCACCACGTTTTCCCATCGTTCTACCTCATCCGCAGCTTCCAGTTCTCCGGCAATGACAAGCGTTCCGTCCTCCCGCAGCCCTGCGGAAAAGGTTCTGCCTGCCGCAACGGCCGCGATCCGTTTCCAATCTTCCACCTCCAACTGGCCTTCGGTATTTGCCCCCATCCCTTTCACCGTTCCGTCTTCCTGTATTGCCACCACATGCCTGTCTCCGGAGGCTATAGAGGTCTGCGGTGTCCGTGTTATAATAGCTTCCCCGATTTCCTCCGTCTCCTGCACCAGAGAAATCTCCTCTCCTGCCGTTTCCACAGGATTGCTCTCTATCTCTTCGGAAGCGGTGGAGTTATCTTCCTGCCCCTTTCCCGCAGTCTGACTCACATTCAGATTTTGTCCGTCCTGCGCGGTCACTTCTGCCTGTTCCGTACTCTTTTCTCCGATGTTCCTGTTCTTTCCTGTCCGAAAAGCCGTCTCAATCCCCACCGCTGCCATGGCCAGAACCAGCACGCCTGCAACAAGAGCCCCCATTACGTAAATACAGCGCCGTTCTTTCTGTCCTGCTTTTTTTATCTTTTTTCCCGCATACAGCGCGTCCATCAGTTCCCGCACGCTCCGGATCCGGTCCTCCTTCTTCACTGCCAGCCCCCGCATGATGGCTTCGGACACCGCAGGGCTGACCTTCGCTCCCACCTCTTCCGGGCGCTTTAATCCATCTGAGAAAAACCGGTCCATGGCAGGCTCAGGCACCTTCCCGGTGAGCATCCGATAGAGCACCGCGCAGAGGGCGTACACATCCGTCCACGGCCCCTGTTCCCCGTGGGAACGGTACTGTTCCTCCGGGGCGTAGCCGTGTTTTAAAATGATAGTCAGGGACTTCTGGTCGTTCTTTGAAGTCATCCGCGCCGCGCCGAAGTCGATGAGCTTTACCGCACTGATGTTTCCGTAAACTGCGGAAACGTCAGACTTCCCTGCTCCCGCTTCCCCTTCTTCCACGAAGGTCAGCATGATATTGTCCGGGCTGATGTCCCGGTGCACGATCCCCGCCGCGTGTACCTTTTCCAGCGCCTCCAGCACCGGGCGAAGGATGGCGAGGGCTTCTTCTTCCGAAATCTTCCCGCCCTTTTGCTTCAGATACTCCTTCAGGCTGATCCCTTCTATGTATTCCATCACGATATAGGCGGTATTGTTTTCATAAAAGAAATCCTTGACCGACACGATGCCGGGAATGCCGGAGAACTGGGATACATTGCGGGCCTCATCCACATATTTTTTCAGCCCCTGCTGGTAGGTTTTGCTTTTCTCGCCGCTTAAGGAAATGACGCGGTCGCTTCCGCTGCCGGAAGAGGAAACGCCGCTCACAAACGCGCCGCTGCCGCCGGATGCAGATTCGCTTGGCGCAGCGTTACCCGAGACAGAGCTGCCGGATGCTTCGCCACCTCCGCCCGACGTCCGGCGGGTGGTATCCCTTGTGACCAGCTCCACCGGGAAATATTCCTTGATGGCAATCCTGGTTTCCATGTTCAGGTC
>CAJFMW010000018.1 GCA_904392525.1 uncultured Eisenbergiella sp. | reverse complement strand
AAAAGCGCTTGTTGACAACCCTGAGGAAGTGGTCGTTACGGAAAAGGAGAACGGCAGGAATCTGACGATCGAGCTTCACGTTGCGCCCTCCGATATGGGCAAGGTGATCGGCAAGCAGGGCCGGATCGCCAAGGCAATCCGTGCGGTCGTAAAGGCGGCTGCATTGGGAGAAAAGAAACAGGTGGATGTGGAAATCATCTGACTTTCCGGCGGGCGCACCCGTAAGGGCTGCCCGCTGTTTTTCTATGAAAGCCCCGGCAATCGGCTTTCATTCGTAGCGGCGTGCAATCATAGCGCGGAGAACGAAATCCGATTCATATCAGAAAAAGAAAGGCAGGACAGAGGATGGAACAGAGACTGCAGGTCGGCGTGATCACGGCAACGCACGGGCTGAAAGGGGAAGTGAAGGTCTTTCCCACAACGGATGATCCGAACCGGTTCAGGCGGCTGAAGGAAGTGATTCTGGATACCGGAAAAGAGGAACGCGTCCTTAAAATCGAGGGCGTGAAATTTTTCAAGCAGATGGTTATCCTCAAATTTCAGGGGCTTGACGATATCAACGATGTGGAACGGCTCCGGAGAGGAACGCTCTATGTGACCCGGGAAAACGCAGTAAGGCTGAAGAGGAATGAATATTTCATCGCGGATCTGATCGGTATGCGGGTGGAGAATGAGGACGGAAGCGAGCTGGGAGTCCTGCAGGACGTGATTTCAACCGGCGCGAACGACGTTTATGACGTGCGTCTTGCCGATGGACGACAGCTTCTGATTCCCGCAATCCGGGAATGTATTCTTGAGGTGAATGTGGAAGAGGGATGGATGCGGGTGCATCTTCTGGACGGATTGTTGTAGGAGGCACTGGTACGATGCATTTTCATGTTCTGACCCTGTTCCCGGAGATGGTTTCACAGGGGCTGTCGGAGAGCATTCTGGGACGTGCGGCCAAAAAGGGCTGTATTGAACTGGAAGCGGTGAACATCCGGGACTATACGGAGAATAAACACAAAAAGGTGGACGATTATCCATACGGAGGCGGAGCGGGCATGCTGATGCAGGCTCAGCCCGTTTACGATGCCTGTGCGGCCGTGAAGGAGCGGATCGCCATGCGGAGGGCAGAAGAGGGCACACCAATTCCTGACGCAGCGGATGAAAAAGGAGAGCTGCCCCGTGTGCGCGTCATCTACGTGACCCCTCAGGGAGAGGTTTTTACCCAGCAGATGGCCGAGGAGCTTGCCCGCGAGGAGGATCTGATCTTTCTCTGCGGCCATTATGAGGGGATTGACGAGAGGGTGCTGGAGGAAGTCGTTACAGATTATGTTTCCATCGGGGATTACGTGCTGACCGGAGGGGAGCTTCCGGCCATGGTGATGATCGATGCAGTTTCCCGCATGGTGCCCGGCGTCCTGAAAAACGAGGAATCGGCGGAAACGGAGTCCTTTCAGGGCGGCCTTCTGGAATATCCCCAGTATACCAGACCGGAAGTCTGGCATGACCGTCCGGTGCCGCCTGTCCTTCTTTCCGGAGATCACAGCAAGGTGGAAAAATGGCGGCTGGAACAGTCCGAGGAGAGAACCCGGCAGAGGCGGCCGGAGCTGTATGAGGCATACAGCCGGACGGACAGGGCTGTTTCTTATCTGTCAAAGGACCGGCTGAGCCATATGGACATGCTGGAGGTCATAAGAAGAGGCCAGGCGGATGTGATCCGCGCGGAGGAAAGCGGGGTTCTGCTCCATGACAGGCCCAGCGGAGCCTGGATGCTTTCCGCTTCCGACGAGGACATGGGAGAGCGCCTTCTTTCTGAAATCCCACGGGAAGAAAAGGAACTGCTTTTTCTGGTGCATCAGGCTTTTCTCCGGGACAGCATCGCCCGCCGGTTTCACCGGAATCTGGTGAATGAGTGCATACAGGCGGTTTATACCAGAAAACGGCCTCCGGCCTGTGCGGCGGATTTCATGGTACGCCCGCTTGTGCCGCAGAATGTGGACGCGGTGTATGAGAGCTATCATGCGGTTCATTCCAGAACGTATCTGTTGGAGCGCATTGAGGCGGGAGAGATGTTCGGCATTGATGAAAACGGCAGGCTTGCCGCTTTTGCGGGCACACATGCGGAAGGAAGCATGGGTATGCTGGAGGTGCTTCCCGATCATCGCCGCCGGGGGATGGGGGAAGCGCTGGAAGCCTGCCTGATTGCCCGGCAGCTGGAGAAGGGATGGGTGCCCTTCTGCCAGATTTTCGATGGAAATGAGCCGTCCCTGCGCCTTCAGAAGAAGCTGGGCCTGAAGCTGGCTTCCGGAAGGCTGTACTGGATTTCCTGAGGGTTACAGTTCACTCGTCCGCCAGAACCAGCCAGATGTCGTGCTTGCACGAACAGATGGCTGGTTCTGAGCGGACGAAGGGAGCGCCGGTTCATGAGCAAAGGTAGCTGCGAAGCAGCGGAGAGCGCGGAGCGCGGCTTTGCGAATGGCGCGAAGTGAACTGTAACCATGAGGAAATTTCGAAGAAATTGTTCTTGCGTCCCGGACAGGGATGTGGTATAGTACTAATGTTGCGATAATGAGATGGTCCTCTGTTACAGGAATTGTATTAAGAACATCTATGAAAACAGGAGGAAAAGCAATGAACGAGATCATTAAGGCGATCGAAGAGGAACAGCTTAAGAAAGAGGTTCCCGTTATCAACGTGGGAGATACCGTTAAGGTATACGGAAAGATCAAGGAAGGCAACCGCGAAAGAATCCAGGTATTCGAGGGTGTTGTGCTTAAGGTACAGGGCGGCGGAAGCAGAGCCACCTTCACTGTAAGAAAGACTTCCAACGGCGTAGGCGTTGAGAAGACCTGGCCCGTACATTCCCCTAACGTGGAGAAGGTTGAGCTTGTCAGAAAGGGTAAAGTAAGACGTGCGAAGCTGAACTACCTGAGAAGCAGAGTGGGCAAGAAGGCCAAGGTTAAAGAGCTGGTAAAATAATTGAGAAAACGGCATGAGGGGCAGTCCGGCGCTGGACTGCCCCTTTTTCCTTTTTTGGGTGAAAAACGAAGGTTTTTCAGGAAATCGCCTTGGCGATTTCCTGCTGACATGATAGAATGGAACACAGCCGGAAAAGGGACAGGCTCCCGGACGGAGGGAAGGATGAGAAGAAATAAAGGGCTGAGCTTTTACAGAAAGAGAAAGAAGGTAAACGCGGCCATTCTGGCCGAGGTGCTGAAATATATTCTTGGAATTGCCATTTCCATATTTCTGGCTGTGGTGATCGTCTATCTGTTTGGCCTCCGGACAGGAGTGATCGGGACCTCCATGGAGCCGGAGCTTGTGAACGGGCAGGAGGTTCTGGTGAACCGGTTCGCCTATAAGCTGGCGAATCCCAAAGCCGGGGATGTGATCGTTTTTCTGCCGAACGGGAACCAGAACACCCATTACTATGTGAAGCGGGTGGTGGCCTGCCCGGGAGATACGGTGCAGATCAGGGACGGCGTTCTGTATATTAATGGGGAGGCCGTAGAGGATGCGTATGACCTGATCGCGGACGCCGGGATTGCAGAAAATGAAATCCGGCTGGGAGACAACGAATATTTCGTGATGGGAGATAACTGTAACAGCAGCGAGGACAGCAGATCCGGAAACATTGGGCCGGTGCTGCGGGATCATATCGTGGGAGAGGCCTGGTTTAAGCTGGGAGAAGGAAGCACGGGTTTTGTACATTGACAGAGGAGCACGATTAAAATGCTGCCTGCGGCAGCGGGAAAAGGGGTAGAAATGAATTATCAATGGTACCCGGGCCATATGACAAAGGCGAAACGGGCGATGCAGGAGGATATCCGGCTGATCGATCTGATCATCGAGCTGGTGGACGCCAGGATGCCGCTTGGAAGCAGGAATCCGGATATTGACAACCTGGGAAGACAGAAGGCGCGGCTGGTGCTTTTAAACAAGGCCGATCTGGCGGATCCGGCGGTGAACCGGGAGTGGATCAGCTGGTTTGAAGGACAGGGCGTGAAGGCGTTGGAAATCAATGCGCAGACCGGGCAGGGCATGAAGCAGATTCAGAATGCGGTGCGTGAGGTCTGCAGTCAGAAAATCGAGAGAGACAGGAAGCGGGGCATTAAGAACCGGCCTGTGCGGGCGATGGTGGCGGGAATCCCCAATGTAGGAAAATCCACCTTCATCAATTCCTTTGCGGGGAAGGCCTGTACGAAGACGGGAAACCGTCCCGGCGTGACGAAGGGAAAGCAGTGGATCCGGCTGAATAAGGAGCTGGAGCTTCTGGATACGCCAGGCATTCTCTGGCCGAAGTTTGAGGACCAGCAGGTGGGGATGCACCTTGCCTTTATCGGTTCCATGAACGATGAAATCATTGTGATGGAGGAGCTGGCGCTCAGCCTGATCGAATTTTTGCAAAGATTTTATCCGGACAGTCTGACAGAGCGCTATGCCTGTGAGGTCGGACTGACTCCGGTGCAGGTGCTGGAGGCGGCCGCGAAGAGACGGGGCTGCATCAAAAAGGGCGGTGAGGCTGATCTGGCCCGTGCCTCCGCTCTGATCATGGAGGATTTCCGCGCCGGACGGCTGGGCCGGATTTCCCTGGAAAGGCCGGAGACGGTAGAAAAGAAACTGACGGAAGAAGGCGAAACAAAATGAAAAAAGCATTGAAGGAAGTTTTCAGCACGATCCTTTATATTCTGGTGGTGCTCCTTGGCACCTGGCTGATCATCACCTTTGTGGGACAGCGGACGTCCGTGAGCGGAAGCTCCATGGAACCGACGCTTCATCATGGAGACCAGCTGATTATGGATAAACTGACCTATCATTTTTCGGACCCGGAACGGTTTGACATCATTGTATTTCCCTTTCAGTATGAGGAAGATACCTATTATGTGAAAAGGATTATCGGCCTGCCGGGTGAGACCGTGCAGATCGATCTGGAGGGAAATATCTATATCAACGGAGAGATTCTGGAAGAGGACTACGGGCTGGAACCCATTCTGTTCCCGGGGCTCGCGGCAGAGCCGATCACACTGGGAGAGGATGAATATTTTGTGCTTGGAGATAACCGTAACAACAGTTCGGACAGCCGGGATGCCAGCGTCGGAAACATCCACAGGGATGATATTGTCGGTAAGGCGTGGGTGCGCATCTGGCCTCTGAATAAAATCGGCGTTCTGAAGCATCAGTAAAATGGGGATGAAAATGGGCATACAGGAGATCAGAAAACAGTTTGAAGAGGCGCAGGAAGAGCTGGCCGGACGACAGGAGACAGAAGCGCTGCGGGAGCTGATATCCCGTTACCGGGAGGATGAGCGTGCAGGCGTGCAGGCACTTTTGAAACGGGCCGAAAAGCAGCTTGACGCTCTTCAGAATGAGCGGGAGCGGATGTGGGAAATGAAACGCTTCGAGCGGGAATATGGCGCGGAAGGTTATGTCTGCGGAATTGACGAGGCAGGCAGAGGCCCGCTTGCAGGCCCGGTGGTGGCGGGGGCGGTGATTCTGCCAGAAAAGGAAATCCTGTACCTGAACGATTCCAAGAAGCTGTCCGCGAAGAAGCGTGAGGAGCTGTATGAGGTGATCATGCAGGAGGCCGTCGCTGTCGGGGTGGGGTACGCTTCCCCGGAGCGGATCGATGAGATCAACATTCTGCAGGCCACTTATGAGGCCATGCGCGATGCCATCGCGCAGCTTTCTGTCAAACCGTCGGTTCTGTTAAACGATGCGGTTACCATACCGGGCGTCGCCATACATCAGGTGCCGATCATCAAGGGGGACGCGAAGAGCGCGTCCATCGCCGCAGCCAGCATCATTGCAAAGGTCACCAGGGACAGGCTGATGGAAAAGTATGACGCCGTCTTTCCTCAGTACGGATTTGCCGCCCACAAGGGCTACGGCGCGGCGGCGCATATAGAGGCGCTGAAAAAATACGGCCCCTGTCCGATTCATAGGAGAAGCTTTATCGGACATTTCACGGTTTGAGGGAGGCGGCAGTGAACAAACGGGAAGTCGGAGCGGCATATGAGGAAGCGGCGGCCGTTTTTCTGGAGAAAAACGGCGTCCGGATCCTGGAAAGAAATTTCCGGTGCCGTCAGGGCGAGATCGATCTGATCGGCCGGGACGGGGAATATCTGGTCTTTTTTGAGGTGAAATACCGGAAAAATGCGGATGCGGGTTTCCCGGCGGAGGCCGTTGGGACCGTCAAACAGCGGAAAATCTGCCGGACGGCGAAGTATTATTTATATCGGAAACACTATGGAGAAAGCGTTCCGGTACGGTTTGACGTAATCGCGGTCTGCGCGGAGCGTGTGAACTGGTATCAGAATGCTTTTGATTATATGAGGTAGATATGGAGAAGAAGGACGGACTGAAAAGAAAGGCGGGAATCCGGCCGGGAATGGCCCTTTCCCGAAAAAACGAAGCGGAATACCTGACCTTTCCGGCCATCAGCGAAACGGGCATGGTAAGCCATCTGATGACCATGCGCGCAGGCGGTGTCAGTGAAGGCGATCTGTGGAGCATGAATCTGAGCTTTTCACGGGGAGACAGAAAGGAAAATGTGGAGGAGAATTTCCGGCGGGCGGCTGCGCTGCTTGGCTGCAGTCCGGGGGACATCGTCTGCTCCGATCAGACCCATACCACCAACATCCGACTGGTGACGTCTGTGGATAAGGGAAAGGGCGTTGTGCGCCCGAAGGATTATTCCGATGTGGACGGGCTGATCACCAGTGAGCCGGGGATCGCGCTCGCCACCTTTTATGCGGACTGCGTGCCGCTTCTGTTTGTGGACCCCGTGCGGCGTGCGGTGGGACTGTCCCATTCCGGCTGGCGGGGAACGGCGCAGGGAATGGGAGCGAGGACGGCGGAGGCCATGCGCGAGGCCTTTGGAAGCCGTCCGGAGGACCTCCTTGTGGGAATAGGGCCTTCCATCTGCCGGGACTGTTATGAGGTGAGCGAAGATGTGGCGGATGCTTTTCGGGCGCTTTTTTCGGAACCGGGTTTCCAGAAGCTTCCTGTCCGGCTTTCCGATGTGCTGTCTGCAAAGGGGAACGGGAAATATCAGCTGGATCTCTGGAAGGCCAACGAGGCGGTCTGCCTTTCGGCAGGCATTCTGCCGCAGCACATCAGTGTGACGGACGTTTGTACCTGCTGCAATCCGGACCGCCTGTTTTCCCATCGGGCGAGCGGAGGAAAGAGGGGGAATCTGGGCATGTTTGTCATGCTCCTTTAACGGAGGTAACAATGGCGAAAACGGATATTGCGGTGGCGGAACTGATCTGGAATCTGATTGCGGGAAAAACGGGAAATGTGAGTCGGACGGATTTCTTCCCGCAGAAGCCTGCTTTCGACGACTATGTGCCGGTGCAGGAGGCGAAAGAAGGGCAGGGGCACGGGGAAATTTCTCTTCCAAGGGCCGTTCCGGAGAACCAGGGAATTTCTTCGGTCCGCCTGACCCATTTTCTGAAGGAGCTTGCGGAAAAGGAAAATACGGACATCCACCAGGTGCTGGTCGCAAGGAACGGCCATGTGATCTGTGAGTGCGGTTTTGCGCCGTATCAGAGGGGAATCTGGCATGCCAGCTACTCCATGTGCAAAAGCATCGTCGGCATGGCGGTGGGAATGCTTGTGGCGGAAGGAAGGCTTGCGCTGACGGATCGGGTGATCGATTTTTTCCGAAAAAAGAATCCGCTGAACCTGCTTCGCATGAGAGAGGTCACGGTGGAACATCTGCTTACCATGACCAGCGGCGTGGCTTTCCGGGAGACGGGGATCATCGCCGGGAACGACTGGGTGCACGGCTTTCTGGAGGCAGGGCTTTCCGGTACGCCGGGGAAGGATTTCGAATATAACAGTATGAATACCTACATGCTGTCTGCCATTGTGACGGAGCTGACCGGAGAAACGCTGACGGAGTATCTGCGGCCCAGGCTGTGGGAGCCGCTGGGAATTGCGCGGATTTTCTGGGAGACCTGTCCCATGGGAATTACCAAGGGCGGCTGGGGGCTGTTCCTCCGCCCGGAGGACGCCGCAAAGCTCGGCATGCTTTATCTGCAGAAGGGCAGCTGGAACGGACGGCAGCTCGTTCCGGCAGAATGGGTGGAGGCGTCCTGCCGCCCCAGCGCCCAGGCGCCCGAGGTGATGAGCACCCACGGCTACGGCTATCAGCTCTGGATGGGAAGCAGGGAAGGTTCGTTTAACTTTAACGGTATGCTGGGACAGAACGTGGTCGCCTATCCGGATATAAATCTGGTGGTGGTGACCAATGCAGGCAGCCATGACCTGTTTCAGAACTGTGAGCTGATGGGCGTTATAAAAAAGTATTTTGAAACGGACTTCAACCCGCCGGAAACGCTTCCGGCTGATCCGGCAGGCTTCAGCCTCCTGTGCCGGACGGTGGAGGAGCTGGAAGGGAAGCGGAACGGCTTTGCCGGAATCCGGGAAGGCGGCTGGAGCTTTGGCCTGCGTACCGGCCGGGAAGGCCGAAAAAACGGAAGGACGAGAAGAACATGCGGCCGGAGAATGAGAAGGGAAGCGGAGACAGGCTTTCATGTGGACGGTCCGTCTGCCGCGGCCCTGCATCAGGAATGTTGGATGCGTGAGGGCTTTCTGCCGCTGCTTGACGGCAGAGTCTATGAAATGGAGCAGAAGCATGTGGGACTGATGCCGCTTTTGATGCAGGTCCTTCACAACAATTATACGGACGGAATTCGGTCGGTGGGATTTGAAATGCGCGGCGGGGTTCTGCATCTGAAATTCCTTGAAGGAGAAGAGGAGAAGGTGCTTCCCGTGGGCTTCGGACAGGCAGCGGAGACAGAGGTTTCCTTTGGCGGCGAGCTTTACCGGCTGGGTGTGTCTGCCCAATGCAGGCGGGATGAAAACGGCAGGTCGGTTCTGAAGCTGGACATCGCTTTTCTGGAGGAAGCCTGCAGAAGAAAGCTGAACCTGTATTTTGACGGCAGAAACGCGGAGCGGCTGGAGGCGGTCTGGGATGAGACGCCGGGAAGGGACGTGATTCTGGAAGGGCTGGATACTTTCCTCGACACGGGAGGCAAGGGATTTCTGATGAATGCGCTGAGAGAGCGGGGCGGCGTGGAGGTGTTCCAGGTTCTGGTGGAGAGAACGATCCGGCCATTGTGCCGTGGAAAACTGCTGTCGGACGAGGGGTAGTTTCAGTTCTATCTGTTCAGGACGGCGGCGCAGAGACGGGCGGCGCAGAGACGGCGGCGCATCTTCCTGCCAGGCCTTGGCCTGGCAGGAAGCATCGGATGTTCATCCGATGTGAAAAAGTGGGCAAAAGCATACTTATAAGCAAGCTTAACGTCCGCTTTTGCCCACTTTTTCCCGCCGTCCTGAACTGTTGAGAAAAATTAAGAAAAAATACAGAGTTCCTTTTCGGATTATTAAAAGAACTGTGTTTTACTTATAGATATAGAGGAGATACGGAAGATGACGAATATTCTGGTGTGTGACGACGACAGGGAGATCGTGGAGGCGATTGAGATTTATCTGGCCCAGGAGGGCTATCATGTGATTAAGGCGTATGACGGGGAGCAGGCGATTGCCGCGCTGAAGGCGAACGATGTGCATCTGATGATCATAGACGTGATGATGCCGAAGCTGGACGGCATCCATGCCACGCTGAAGATCCGGGAATACAGCAGCATCCCGATCATTATTCTGTCAGCCAAGTCGGAGGACGCGGACAAGATTCTGGGGCTGAACATCGGGGCGGACGACTATGTGACCAAGCCCTTCAATCCGCTGGAGCTTGTGGCGCGGGTGAAGTCGCATCTGCGCAGGTATACCCAGCTTGGAAATCTCAATACGGAAAATAACGCGATTTTCCGGGCTGGCGGGCTTGTCATCAACGATGACACCAAGGAGGTGACGGTGGACGATGAGCCGGTGAAGCTGACGCCGATTGAATATAACATTCTTCTGCTTCTGGTGAAGAATCAGGGCAGGGTGTTTTCCATCAATCAGATCTATGAGAGCATCTGGGAGGAAGAGGCGATCGGCGCGGACAATACGGTGGCGGTACATATCCGGCATATCCGGGAAAAGATCGAAATCAATCCGAAGGAGCCCCGTTATCTGAAGGTGGTCTGGGGTGTGGGCTATAAGATCGAAAAGCAGTAATCAGGTAGGCCTGTGAAGAGACGGGCCTGGAAGGAGAGGCAATGGGCAGAAAGGGCATTATGGGAAAGGGAAAGAGGGCGGTGCTGCTGTTTCTCGCGGTGTTTTTGACCGCTCTTGCAGCCGGCTGTGTGGCTGCTGTTTTCGCCAATTCATTCATTACAGTGGAAGGATCGGATGGAGCGGCGAGCTATTTTGTCTCCCCTCTGGCGCAGAAGACTCTGTTTGAAGATTCGGAGATTTTTGACGATATTTTTACCGGGGATGTCCGGGATGTGACCAGAATGGCGGTCATCCGCAGCCAGCTGGAAACGGACGGGGCCTATGACGGAAAGAAACGGATTGATATTGCGGAATACGTGAACCGGACCAATACGCTGGATGAAGAGGTGGTTACGGCCGAGTATTATCTGGACGACCTTGTGAAGTGGAGCAACTATGGTTTCAGCTATGAGACGGTTTATGGGACACGGGAAGAATTTGATCAGTATTTTGCCACCGGAATGGGAAACGGGGCGGAGGACAGCGATCTGAGCGCCGGAGATTACAGCCTGCAGTCGGAGCTGACCAGACAGGCCATCAAAAATTCGGTGCAGGCCGCCGGGACGGATCTTCTGAGCCTGCGCATCATTGCGGAAATGCCGGATTCCATGGAAGCCTGGCTGGAGCGCGCCGGGGAAAACGGAGAAGAGCTTGACACCACTTCGGTGCTCGCCGTGGACATTCTGGTTCCCAGATATTATTCGGCTGACGGATGCGATCTCGCGGATTATGCCTCCAGCCTGGATGAATACATAACCCTGCGCAACACGCTGGTGGATGCGGGCAACCAGCTCTGCTACAATTTTATGGATTACAGCAGCTTCAAGAACTATTACAGTGAAGAGCGGTCGAACATCCGTTACTGCTATCAGATGCAGGTGGATGGGGAGCTTATTCTTTTCACCAATGTGTCCGCGGATTTTTCCGGCATGAAAGAGGAGGAGATTACGGAATATTTCTCCGCATACGGAAGGAATCTTTATTACAACCCGGATCAGGTGGAGCTGCAGACCAACACGAACATGACGACGGAGGAAATCCGTTCGTTTCTGGGCTTCTATGAATATGCCTTCGAGGAAGGCTCCCGGGTCTGGATCGGAGTGGATACCTCCTATCCGGCGGACGACAGCCTTGCACGTGCGCGGAATGCCTTTATGCGGTTCATGCCATATTACTGGCAGACGGTAGGAGCAGGAGCGCTTGCGGTCATTCTCGCAGTCTGGATTCTGGTGGTTCTGACCATATATGAGGGAAGAAAAGTGAAGGAGGACGGAGACGGCTATGTGATCGCCCTTCGGAGAGGAGATCATGTTCCCACAGAATTCCTCGCGGCGGCGATGGTTTTAACTGCCGGATGTATGGCGGCGCTCGCTTTTTCCTTCGGTAGAATCGTCCGTTATAAAGAGTACAGCTTTCTTGGAGAGGAGATGGACCCTTTTCTTCTGGCTGCTGCCGCTGCGGTGCTGGTGTTTGTTCTGGACTGGGCAGGCGCCGCCCTTTATCTGAGCCTGGTGCGCAGGCTGAAGGCGCATATGTTCTGGAGAGGCGCACTGGTGTGGAAGCTGGGCAGGCTGATCCGGAAAACAGCAATCAACCTGTATGAGCACAGCAGCATCGTGAGCCGTGAGCTGATCCCGTTCTTTGTGATTGTCCTGTTCAATCTCTGCATGGGCTTTATTGGAGGGACTTTGGGAATCCTGGCGGCGGGAATCGTGGATGTGGCGGCGGGCTGTCTGCTTTATCTGGAGAGAAAGGACCTGCAGAGCATCGTTGAGGGAACTCAGACCATCGGTGGAGGCAGGTTTGACGCCAAGATTGACGCCTCCCGGATGCACGGGGAGAACCGTGCGCTGGCAGAAGCGGTAAACAGCATCGGGGATGGAATTCAGGATGCCGTGGCAACCAGTATGAAGGATGAGCGGCTGAAGGCCGATCTGATCACCAATGTTTCCCATGATATCAAGACCCCGCTGACCAGCATCATCAATTTTGTCAAGCTGCTGAAACGGGAGGATATCGCGGACGAGAGGATCCGCGGCTATATCGAAGTGCTGGATGCGAAGTCCCAGAGGCTTAAGCAGCTTACGGATGATCTGGTGGAGGCCTCCAAGATTTCCTCCGGGAACATTTCCCTTCAGATGGAGCGTATCAATTTTGTGGAGCTGATCAATCAGACGATTGGCGAATTCATGGAGAAAATGGAAGAGAAATGTCTTCAGGTCATTCCGGTTATGCCGGAACGGCCGGTTTATATCGAGGCGGACAGCAGGAGAATCTGGCGCGTGGTGGAAAATCTGTTCGGAAACGTCTATAAATATGCGCTGGAAGGAACCAGAGTATATCTGGATTTGACGGAAAAGGAGGAGAACGGACAGAAAACGGCGGTTTTCTCCATGAAGAATATTTCGGCACAGCCTCTGAACATCGATGCCGACGAACTGACGGAACGGTTTATCCGGGGAGATGTATCGCGAAGCACGGAAGGCAGCGGCCTCGGCCTCTCCATTGCAAAAAATCTGACAGAGCTTCAGAACGGAAAATTTGATATTTACCTGGACGGCGATCTTTTTAAGGTGATATTGACCTTCCCGTGTATGGAAGAAGAAAAAGCATGACGGTTCGGGCAAAAAAAGCGCTTCCTCATGAGAGAATCATGGGAAGCGTTTTTTGACGGCACGCCCGGCGGCACACCCTTTTATTTTCAGTCATTTAGTTTTTCAGATGTGATATTCCTCACGACGGTTGTATTTCGCAAGAATCGCATTGATCTTTTCCGTCGGGGTCATTACATGGGCCATGGATACATCATGATTCATGAAATCGATGATGGAAGCCATAAACTTGCTCATGTCCGCTTCTGTATAGTAAGGGCGCTGATACAGCTCCGGCGGCTGCCAGGTGAGATTGGTCGTGATTACCCGGTCAAACCAGCCTTTTTCGTAGGCCTTGTCAAAGGCATCCAGGCCGTTGGTGAACAGGCCGAAGGTACAGCAGATGAATACACGTTTTGCCTTCATCTCCTTAAGCTGTCTCGAGGTATCCAGCATGCTTTCTCCGGAGGAAATCATATCGTCGATGATGATGACGTCTCTGCCCTCAATATTGTCGCCCAGGAACTCATGGGCAACGATGGGATTTTTTCCATTAACGATGACGGAATAGTCGCGTCTCTTATAGAACATACCCGTGTTCACGCCGAGCACATTGCCGAAATAGACAGCGCGGTCCAGCGCTCCTTCATCAGGGCTGATGACCGTGACATGATCCTTATCGATGATCAGATCATCCTCCACATCCAGAAGGGCACGGATGAACTGATAGGGAGGGGTGAAGTTATCAAAGCCATGCAGAGGCGTCGCATTCTGCACTCTGGGATCGTGGGCATCGAAGGTGATGAAATTATCCACGCCCATATCAGCCAGTTCTGTGAGCATATAGGCACAGTCCAGAGATTCCCGGCCGGCTCTTCTGTGCTGGCGTCCTTCATACAGGAAGGGCATGATGACATTGACGCGCTTTGCCTTTCCGGCGGCTGCCGCAATCATCCGTTTCAGATCCTGATAGTTGTCATCCGGGGATTTGTGATTGGTATAACCGTTAATGGAATAGGTAAGACTGTGATTGCATACGTCCACAATAATGAACAGATCCTTTCCGTGAACGGACTCATGAATGCTTCCCTTTGCCTCTCCACTTCCAAAACGGGGACATACGGCGTCCAGCAGATAGCTGTCCTCAATATATCCCTGGAAAGCGGGGTCCTGATGCTTGGGACTCTTCATGTCCTTCCGAAAGGAAACAAGATAATCATTCACCCTTGAGCCAAGCGAAGCCGCAGACTCCATGGCAAGAACCTTTAGAGGAGCGACGGGAAGGGCGTTTTCCAGTTCACGTACATTCGGCATAGTTTTCTCTCCTGTCATTACATAGTACTTAATTTATAACATTATGCTAGTGACACGTCAAGGAAATTCTAGTAGAATGGATAGGAAGCAGGGAGCCGTGTTATGGTTCATACCAGTGCCGGTGAACGGTAAAATACGGCAGCCCGGACAGACAGGAGAAAATCGATGAAGGAAAAAGGACATCTGATCACCCGGGTTGAACCGGGCAGTATCGCGGAAGAAATGGAAATCGGGGCCGGAGACAGGCTCCTTGAGATAAACGGACAGCCGATTGAGGACGTGTTCGACTATCAGTATCTGACCCAGGATGACTATGTGGAGGTGCTGGTGGCAAAGCCATCCGGGGAGGAATGGCTGCTGGAAATTGATAAGGATTATGAAGAAGACCTTGGCATCATTTTTGAAAACGGACTGATGGACGATTACCATTCCTGCTCTAATAAGTGTATTTTCTGCTTTATTGACCAGATGCCCCCGGGAATGCGGCCCACGCTCTATTTTAAGGACGACGATTCCAGGCTTTCCTTTCTGCAGGGCAACTATGTGACGCTCACCAATATGTCGGAGAAGGATGTGGAGCGCATCATCAAATACCACATGTCGCCCATCAACATTTCCTTTCAGACCACCAATCCCGGGCTGCGCTGCCGGATGCTGCACAACCGGTTCGCAGGGGAGGCGCTGAAAAAGGTGGACCGGTTCTATGAGGCGGGCATTGAAATGAACGGGCAGATCGTTCTGTGCAAGGGCTTCAACGACGGTGAGGAGCTGGAGCGTTCCATCCGGGATCTGACCCGTTACCTGCCGCACTTAAGAAGCGTGTCCGTGGTTCCTGTGGGGCTTTCAAAATACCGGGATGGACTGGAACCGCTGGAGCCTTTTCATAAGGAGGATGCGAAAGAGGTGATCGCGCAGATCCGTCGCTGGCAGGAAGAGCTTTATCCGCAGTACGGCCTGCATTTCGTGCATGCCAGCGATGAGTGGTATGTGCTTGCGGGAGAGGAGCTTCCGCCGGAGGAAACCTATGACGGCTATCTGCAGCTGGAAAACGGCGTGGGGATGCTCCGGCTGATGATGGAGGAATTCGAGGACGCCATGGAGCGGCTTTCTCAGCCGGGCGCTCTGGAAGGAAGGATTCTTTCCGGTACCTATTCCTCTGTGACGGGGCAGATTTCCTATCCTTATATCAGACGGATGGCCGACCGGATCATGGAACGTTTTCCGGATATCCGGATTCTGGTCTATCCGATCCGCAATGATTTCTTCGGGGAGCGCATCACGGTGACCGGCCTTCTTACCGGCCAGGATATCCTGGCCCAGCTTGAAGGGAAGGAGCTGGGAGAAATCCTCTGTCTGCCGGAGAACCTTTTGCGGAGCGGGGAGCATGTGCTGCTGGATGATATCACCGTGGAGGAAATTGCCGGGACTTTACAAGTCCGGACAGATATTGTAAAATCAAGCGGATACGATTTTGTGGACGCATTTGTGAGAAAAAGATGAACCAAATGCCGCCTGTGCGGCAGAACAGGATGGTAAAGAATGAACGAACGAATCAGAAAACCGATCGTGGCCGTGGTGGGAAGGCCGAACGTGGGAAAGTCCACGCTTTTCAACGCGCTGGCGGGAGAGCGGATTTCCATTGTGAAGGATACGCCCGGAATCACGAGAGACCGGATTTATGCGGATGTGTCCTGGCTGGACCGGATGTTCACCCTGATCGATACGGGGGGAATTGAGCCGGACAGCTCGGACATCATCCTTTCCCAGATGAGGGAACAGGCGCAGATCGCCATCGACACGGCGGATGTGATCCTGTTCATGGTGGATGTGAAGCAGGGGCTGGTGGATGCGGATTCCAAGGTGGCCGACATGCTGCGCCGCTCCCATAAGCCCATCGTCCTTGTGGTGAACAAGGTGGACAGCTTTGATAAGTACATGGCGGATGTATATGAATTTTATAACCTGGGAATCGGAGATCCCCATCCCATTTCCGCTGCCAACCGCATGGGGCTGGGAGAGATGCTGGATGAGGTGATCGCCCATTTCCCGGAAAGAAATGAAGCGGAGGAAGAGGACGACAGGCCCAGGGTTGCGATCGTGGGAAAACCGAACGTGGGGAAATCCTCCATCATCAACCGTCTGATCGGTGAGAACCGGGTGATCGTCTCCAACATCGCCGGCACCACCAGAGACGCCATCGATACGGAGGTGGAGCATGACGGAAGGGAGTATATTTTCATCGACACGGCGGGCCTGCGCAGGAAAAACAAGATCAAGGAGGAGCTGGAGCGCTACATGATCGTGCGTACCGTGGGCGCGGTAGAGCGCGCGGATGTGGTTGTGCTGGTGATTGACGCCACGGAAGGCGTGACAGAGCAGGACGCCAAGATCGCGGGCATCGCCCATGAGCGGGGCAAGGGAATAATCATCGCTGTCAACAAATGGGATGTCGTGGAAAAGGATGACAAGACCATTTACCGTTTTACGGAAAAGGTGAAAAATACCCTCTCCTTCATGCCCTATGCGGAGATCCTGTTCGTTTCCGCAGTGACGGGCCAGCGGCTGAACCGGCTGTTCGAGACCATCGATGCGGTGATTGAAAACCATGCCATGCGCGTGGCAACCGGCGTGCTGAACGAGATCATGGCGGAAGCCGTCGCCCTGCAGCAGCCCCCTTCCGATAAGGGAAAACGGCTGAGGCTGTATTACATTACGCAGGTTGCGGTCAAGCCCCCCACCTTTGTCATTTTCGTGAATGACAGGGAGCTGATGCATTTTTCCTATACCAGATATATTGAAAATAAGATCAGGGAAGCCTTTGGCTTCAGGGGTACGCCTCTGAAATTCATCATCAGGGAACGAAAAGGAGAAGAGTCATGATTCGTATTATCTGTCTTTTGATCGGGTATGTGTGCGGCCTGTTCCAGACCGCGTTCATCTATGGGAAAATGAACGGGATTGATATCCGGGACTATGGGAGCCACAATGCGGGGACGACCAACGCGCTCAGGGTGCTCGGCACAAAGGCCGGTCTGATCGTGTTTTTCGGGGACGTATTAAAATGCGTCATCGCCGTGACCATCGCGCGGTTTGCGTTCGGCCCGTCCCATCCGGAAATGCGTTACCTGTACATGATTTATGCCGCGGCGGGCGTGATCCTCGGCCACAATTTCCCCTTCTATCTGCATTTCCGGGGGGGAAAAGGAATTGCGGCGACGGCCGGTCTGATCCTTTCCTTCCATCCCTATTTCATTCCGGTTGGCGCGGTGCTTTTCTTCGTCACCTTCGCCATCACCCATTACGTGTCTCTGGGCTCCCTTCTCGTCTATGCGGGGTTCATGATTGAGCTGGTGATACTGGGACAGATGGGGATTTTTGAGACGAGCCAGCCGATTCTGAACGAGATTTACATAGTGGGCGCTCTTCTGACCATCATGGCTTACTGGAAGCACCGGGAAAACATCAAACGGCTGATCCGCGGGGAAGAGCGCAGGACCTATCTGTTTAAAAAAAATAAGGAAGAGATAAAGTGATGGCAAAAATAGGAATGATCGGAGCGGGAAGCTGGGGAACGGCGCTGACCTGGCTTCTTACAAATAATGGACATCATGTGACGATGTGGTCGGCGCTGGAGCCGGAAATCGAGATGCTGAAACGGGATCATGAGCAGAAGGATAAGCTCCCGGGCGTGATCCTTTCTCCGGATACGGTTTTCACCACGCAGCTTTCCGAAGCGGTGGAGGGGATGGATCTTCTTGTGCTTGCGGTACCCTCGCCTTTTACCCGCAGCACCTCGAAGCAGCTGAAAGGTCTGGTGCATGACGGGCAGATCATCGTAAATGTGGCGAAGGGTATTGAGGAAGAGACTCTTCTCACCCTTTCCCAGATTATCGAAGAAGAGATTCCTCAGGCCGAGGTGGCGGTCCTTTCCGGCCCGTCCCATGCGGAGGAGGTGGGAAAGGGGATGCCCACCGCCATCGTGGCGGGCGCCTACCGGAAGAAAACGGCGGAGTATATCCAGAACATTTTTATGAGCGAGGTGTTCCGCGTCTATGCCAGTCCGGATGTGCTTGGCATTGAACTTGGGGCGGCCCTGAAAAATGTGGTGGCGCTGGCGGCGGGCATTGCCGACGGCCTTGGCTGTGGGGACAACACAAAGGCGGCGCTGATCACCCGCGGCATCAAGGAGATTTCCCGGCTTGGCATGAAGATGGGCGGCCATTTCGAGAGCTTTTACGGACTGTCCGGCATCGGCGATCTGATTGTGACCTGTGCCAGCATGCACTCCCGCAACAGACGGGCCGGCATCCTGATCGGTAAGGGCTACAGCATGGATGAAGCCATGAAGGAGGTAAAAATGGTGGTGGAGGGCGTCTATTCCGCCAAAGCCGCCATGGGACTCGCAAAGCGGTATGACGTGCCTCTGCCCATCATCGAACAGGTCAATGAAGTGCTTTTCAACGGAAAGCCGGCCGTACAGGCCATGAACGACCTGATGGTGCGGGATAAGAAGATTGAGATCACGGACGATATTAAGTGGCAGAAGCCGGATCGGTAAAGAAGGGGATAAAAAGGGGGTATTATCGTGAAAGAAGAAAAACTGAGGGAACTGTTGAACTCGCTTTCTATGACGGAGAAAATCGGTCAGCTCATCCAGGTTCCGGGCAATATGCTCAACGCTGAGGGCCAGGAGCTTGGCGTAAGGGACGAGCTTGGAATCGGGGAAGAGCTTTTGAAAAATGTGGGCTCCACGCTGAACGTGGTGGGAGCGGATCAGGTGCGCCGGGTGCAGGAGGAATATCTGAAGAGAAGCAGCGCGAAGATTCCGCTTTTGTTCATGGCGGACATCATTTACGGCTTCCGCACGGTCTATCCCATTCCGTTGGCGCTGGGATGCTCCTTTGAGCCGGAACTGTTGCACCGTTTGTGCGCGGCGACCGCGCAGGAGAGCGTGGCGGGCGGGGCACAGGTCACCTTTTCTCCCATGGGAGATCTGGTGCGTGACGCGCGCTGGGGACGCTGCCTGGAGTCCAACGGAGAAGATCCGTACATGAACGCGGAATATGTGAAAGCCTGCGTGGAGGGCTTTCAGGAAGGGCTTTCGGAGGAAGGCGCAGGAAAGGGAATCGCTTCCTGTGTGAAGCACTTTGCGGCCTATGGCGCGCCGGAGGGCGGCAGGGATTACAATACGGTGGATATGTCGGAGCGCAGGCTGCGGCAGGACTATCTGCCCTCCTACAGGGCAGGGGTGGAAGCGGGCTGTGAGATGATCATGACCTCCTTCAACACGGTGGACGGCATCCCTTCCACGGGAAACCGCTGGCTGATGCGGGATGTGCTCCGCAAGGAGTGGGGATTTGAGGGCGTGGTCATCACGGACTATGCTGCCATCGCGGAGCTGATCGCCCACGGCGTGGCGAAGGACAAAAAGGAAGCTGCTTATCTTGCCATGGAAGCGGGCGTGGACATTGATATGTGCACAGGCTGCTATGCGGGAAGCCTGGAGGAACTGATTAAGGAGGGCAGACTCTCAGAGGAGCAGCTGGATGAAGCCGTATGGCGCATACTGCGCCTGAAAAATAAGCTGGGCCTGTTCGAGGATCCGTTCCGCGGCGCTGACGCGGCCGCGGAGCAGGAGGTTTTTCTTAAGAAAGAGTTCCGCGCGCTGGCAAAAGAGGCTGCGGTGAAATGTTCCGTACTGCTGGAGAATAAGGAAAATCTGCTTCCTCTGAGCAGCGGGACGCAGACCGGAGCGGAAAAGAGCGCGGAATGCATGGACGGGACAGCGGGAAAAGCGGATAAAATCGCTTTAATCGGCCCCTTTGCTGACAGAAAGGACGCCCTCGGCATGTGGGCTATCCATGGGGACAGGAGCGCGGTCGTGACCATCCGGCAGGCCTTTTCGGAAACGCCCGGGCTGGACTTCGCATGGACGGAAGGGTGCGAGGCGCTTCTGCCGGAGGATTACGCGGATCTGCCTGCGCTGGTGGAAAGAGGGGAAAGAAGCTACTGGAGCGGCGAGAAGAGAGAAAAGGAATGGAACAGGGCGATGGCCCTCGCAGACGGAGCGGACGTGGCAGTTCTCGCCATCGGAGAGGATACGGTTCAGGGCGGAGAGGGCGGAAGCCGGACGAAGCTGACCATTCCCGGCGATCAGATGAAGCTGCTTCGTGAGGTGAGAAAGCGTGTTTCCAAAGTGGTTGTGGTGCTCTTTGCCGGAAGACCGCTGGTGCTTGACGAGGTGAAGGAGCTGGCGGATGCCGTTCTGCTGGTCTGGTATCCGGGAACGGAGGGCGGAACGGCCATCCGGGATATGCTGTTTGGAAGATGCGAGCCTCAGGGAAGGCTGTCCATGAGTCTGCCCAGAAGCGTGGGACAGCTTCCCCTGTATTACAATTCCTTTTCCACCGGACGTCCCTACGACGGGAAAACGCCGAATCGTTTCTTTTCCCGCTATACGGACTGCCCCAATACGCCTCTCTACCCCTATGGCTACGGCCTGTCCTACCACAGCGCGTCCTATGGACAGACGCAGCTTGACAGCCGCACCATGAAGGGGCAGGAGAGCATTACAGTCTGGGCGGATGTGACGAATACGGGAAGCAGGGACGGTGTGGAGACGGCACAGCTCTATCTGCAGGATGTGACCGGAAGCGTGGTGCGTCCGGTGAAGGAACTGAAAGCTGTTAAAAAGGTTTTCCTGAAGGCAGGGGAAACGAAACGGGTCAGCTTTGTCATCACGGAGGAAATGCTCCGTTTTTATGGAAAAGATATGCAGTACCGTGCGGAACCCGGTCTGTTCCGGGCCGGAATCTTCCCGGACAGCAGCGGAAAGCCGGAGACGGAGTTTGAATTAATATAATAGATGGATATAAAAAAGGGGCACTGTTTCGATGGAGCATATCACGAACAGTGTCCCTTTTCATGTGAACTGAATTTAAGTTCAGGCAGCTTTTTTCTTCTTTGTACCGGCAATGGTGATGATTCCTTCGATGGCAAGAACCACGGCCAGAATGATGAGCATCACGCCGAAGAATACTTGAGCGTAAGGGCCCCAGTCGGCGCCGCCTGCCCGGATCAGATTAAACTGGGATACCGTATTGATCCAGAGAGAGGCGATGGTAACGCAAAGCATGAAGGCCATGGGGATCAGGAACATCTTGTTGTCCTTTCCGATGTTGCTCAGCCAAGTGGCTACGGCGAGCAGGGCGAGGGCCGCAAGAAGCTGGTTGGCGGATCCGAACAGAGCCCAGATTTTTTCGTAGCCGTTCAGTCCCAGCACGATGCCGAGCACAACAGTAATGGCGGTAGCCACATAGGGATTGGACAGCACCTTTTTGTAGCCCGTGACGTTTTCCGGTGTTTCTCCCTTGCTGCCGTCCAGCCAGAATTCCTGGAACATGAACCGGCCCAGACGGGTGGCGGTATCCAGAGAGGTCAGGCAGAAAGCGGAATAGGTCAGTACCAGCAGCGTATACAGAATATCATAGACGCTGCCCCGGCTCGGATCGATCATGCCGGCAATTCCTCCTCCGAAGATGGCGGTTGCGCCCACCAGAGCGGAATCCGGGTTGGCCGCGTTCCAGGAATAGGCGTAGGCCACCGCGCACAGGGTCAGAATGGCAAGCACACATTCCAGAAGCATGCCGCCATAGGCGATGGGCTTGGCGTCGGACTCCTTATCGAGCTGTTTGGAGGTGGTGCCGGAAGCGATCAGGGAATGGAAACCGGAGATCGCGCCGCAGGCGATGGTGGTGAACAGCACCGGGAACACCGGCGTGGTGGAATCCGCAGACTGAATCAGCGCGATGCTGGACATATCCGGGCGGGCCATAACCACGGCGACTACAGCCAGAACCAGCATCGCATACAGCAGGAAGCTGGACAGATAATCTCTGGGCTGCAGCAGAATCCATACCGGAACGATGGAGGCCACCGCAATGTAAATGCCGACGATGAGCATCCAGGTATTGCTGGAGAGATAAAGGGGATGGAAATTCATGCCGATGACGATGATGAGCACAATTGCCAGCACGCCGATGATGGACGCGATACCCACAGGCATATTTCTGCGGTAGACCGCAAAGCCGAAAACGATGGCGATCGCGATGAACAGCAGGGAAACCATGGCCACACGGGCATTGGCGGTGGAGGCCGCAACATTGACCGCGCCGCTTTCATCAAAGGTGGCAGCAAAGGTGCCTGCCACGATGGAAGCGAAAGCCGCTACCACCAGGATCAGCGTCAGGTAGGCAAAAATGATGAACAGCCGCTTTGCGCGTTTGCTCATGTTTACGGAGATGATCTCTCCGATGGATTTCCCGCCGTGACGCAGAGAGGCGAACAGGGAGCCGAAGTCATGGACTCCGCCGAAGAAAATGCCGCCGATCAGCACCCAGAGGGCGATGGCAAGCCAGCCGAAGCCGAAGGCTGCGGCATTGATGGGGCCGGTAATCGGGCCTGCTCCGGCGATGGAAGAAAAGTGATGTCCCATCAGAACCGGTGCTTTTGCCGGAACGTAATCGACGCCGTCCTCCATGGTGTGTGCGGGAGTGGGAACGTCCTTTTCCCCAATGCCCCATTTTTTGCACAGATAGCGGCCGTAAAATATGTAGCCGCACAGGAGAATGGCGATGCTGATGATCAGAAGTACAAGACCATTCATGTTTTCAGTTACTCCTTTCGTTTTTTTTGTGTACAGGGGATTTTATCCGCCTGTCTCTGGAAAGAAAATTGCTCTCCAGAATTTTTCTCGCTCCTCTTCCTGCCGGATTGGAATAAAAGCGGTTGGAAGATGTTTCCAGGGCCGCCAGGTGATACTCCGTCCAGCCGTGGAGCGTCAGCAGATAATTTTTCCGGAAACGGGTCTTTCGGATCAGACGTACAGCCTCCGGATCAATGGTATCTGCCAGCACGATGAGAGTGATATAGGAAAACATGTGTTCCTTTGACGGCTGCACCCGCTTCAGACCGTCCCGCCTGGTAATATCGATTAACGACTGAAGCTCCCGCGCGTCCAGATGTCCGGTCAGATGGAAATGCACATATTCATGCTGTTCCACCGCGGAGAGCACATGCCTCCTGGAGATCAGGTAATTCTCATCCCGCAGATAATAGGTGGCGGCAGCGGGGAAAAACTGTCCTTCCACCATAACATCCCGTTCAATATCATAAAGATGCGAATAAGCATTCAGCAGTTTACTTAACTTTTCCTGCAGGCTGCTTTTCATAAAACACTATCCCTCCTGATCCTCTGGTTTGTTATATCACAAAACATCTTAACAATTATACAATAAAAAATCTTTGAATAAAAGGAAAATATGCATATTATGCATAAAACTGTCGATTTTTATGTAAAATGAGGGCGGAACAGGGTATTTTGCACAAAAAGTTGATTCGGAGTATTTCTATCGGCATTGAGGCCAGCCGGATATGGATGAATTGGTTATAGGAACAAAAAAGTTTAAAAATTTAAAAGTTTTTTCGGTCTGACAATAAAAAATCTTGTTCTGTATTTGTGTTTTGGGTATAATAAAATAAACAGTCATCATGAAACTGGAAAAAGGAGGCGTCCATATGATCATCAGACCAGACTATATTCAGGCAATTACACCTTTTATCGATCAGCCTCTGGTGAAAATCCTTGCGGGCGTAAGGCGGTGCGGCAAATCAACCATTTTTGAAATGCTGGCAGAAGAACTCCGAAGCCGGGGGATTCCAGACGACCATATCATACAAAAGCGGTATACGGAAATGGATATTCCGGAGGATATCTCCGCAGCGGATATGTATCAGGAGCTGATGGGGCGGATTCAGGGTAAGGGACGCTGTTATCTGCTGTTGGATGAGATACAGGAGGTCAAAGGCTGGGAACGATGCGTCAACAGCCTTCTGGAAGGGCAGGACGTGGATATTTATGTAACCGGTTCCAATTCAAAGCTGATGTCCAGCGAGTTATCCACTTACCTGACCGGGCGGTTTGTATCCATCCCTGTATATACACTGTCCTTTAAAGAGTATCTGGATTTCAAAAGCCGGGATTCCCGTTCGGAGAGGGAATTACTGGAGGAATATATTCGCTTTGGCGGTTTTCCCATCATTGCATTGGGCAATTATGATGAGCAGAGCGCCTACCAGATTGTCAATGGCATCTATCATACGGTGATTTCCAGAGATATTGTAAAACGCCATCGGATTAACCGGCAGGATCTTTTTGACAGGGTGGTGAAGTACATTGTTGAAAATATGGGGAAAACCTTCTCGGCAAGCGCTATCGCCAGATTTTTGAAAAACGAGCATCGCACTGTGTCGGTGGAATCTATTTATAATTATCTGCGTTGGCTTGAGCAGGCATTTATTATCTATCCCTGCCATCGTTACGATATCCAGGGGAAAAGTATCTTAAAGACGCAGGAGAAATATTATCTTGCGGATGTCACACTGAAATACTGCCTTTTGGGCTATAACCGGAAGATGCTGGACGGCGTGCTGGAGAATATTGTGTTTTTGGAGATGAAGCGCCGCGGTTATGAAGTTTATATCGGAAAGAATGCGGCGAAAGAAATTGACTTTATTGGTGAGCGTCGGGATGAGAAGATCTATGTTCAGGTCTGCGTTCAGCTGCCTGAAAATTCGGACCGGGAAATTGGCAACCTGATGGAAATCCCGGACCATTACCCGAAATATGTGGTTACGACAAACAGCATGGATGTGGGGATTGAGAATGGAATCCGGATTGTACACCTGTCGGATTTTTTGCTGTCGGAACGCTGGTGATCCATCATTTGTATAAACTGGAAAAACGGGTGAGAAATATGGTAAAAGTTCCTTTGGGCAGAGCCGATCTTTTGAGGTTCTGCCCTTGCCTGTATTTGCCGACCTGTTTCAGCAGCCGGCAAATACGTCAGAACGGAGGTAAGATTGAAAAATAAGCCCGATGGCTTATTTTTCAATCGGCAGTTTTGCGCCGAAGCACAAAACTGCTGTGATCGCAGAGGAGAAATCACCTGCGTGA
>CAJFMW010000017.1 GCA_904392525.1 uncultured Eisenbergiella sp. | reverse complement strand
AATGTTTATGTCCATTTTTCTCAAACTTCGCTTCCTGCACGATATTCAGTTGTCAATTTTCAGTTGGGATCTCATTCATTGAGATTCCGAGAAGTTATAGGAGGATATGGGCCTTCCTCCCACCCGGATCGTGCCGGAGGTGGGCCGGTACAGGCCGCATAAGAGTTTCACCAGGGTGGATTTTCCCGCCCCGTTTAAGCCCACCAGCGCGATTTTCTCCCCCGGGCGGATGGTCAGGTTCAGATCCTTCAGCGTGGGAACCCGGCTTCCCGGATAGGTGAAGCTCACGTGCTCAAGTTCGATGCTCACCGCTTCCTTCCAGCGGGAGGAGGCTGCCGAATCGGTCCCCACCCTTTTCCCGCTTCTTTCCGCTTCCGCTCCGGTTCCCTGAAAAATATCCCCTTCGCCCGATTCCAGAAACAGCCGCAGTCTGGAATAATCGAAACTCAGCCTCCCCAGCAGCTCTACGTTTTCCAGAAAGGCGCTACAGGCCTGCTGGCAGCTTGACACCACAGAAATGTACCACACGAAATCCGACACAGGCAGATTCCCCTGCACGATCTGAAGAATAAAATACAGATAGGCGCCTGCATCCCGGCCAAAGCACAGAAGGGCGTCACAGAGGTTTGCCGCCAGATAACCGTTCTCCCACCGGCGCACGTTTGTCTCTCCGTTTTTCCGCTCCCGTTTCAGAATGCTGAGCAGCCATCCGCCCAGCCCGTACATACGGATATCCTTCCCCGCTTTCAGATCCCAGCCCCGCTCCTCCACATAGCGCATTTTCCGTGCCGCCTCATCCGCCGCAGGACGCAGCTCATGATCCTTTCGCATCGCCTTTCTTTTCAACAGGAATACAAGCAGCGCCGGAACCAGTACCAGAAGAGGAACGAGAGGGCTCTGCCGAAGCAGAATCAGCCCATAGAGCAAAAGGCCGCCTGCCGCCGTCAGGCTCTGCTGCCAGATCATGGAGCTGTCCCGCACCACCGAGTGAGGGCGGTAGAGGGAATCATATACCGCATGGGCGTCCTCGTTGAACTTTCTGCTCTCTAAAAGCTCATAATCCACCCGCAGCCTCTTTTTCAGTAGCCTCAGATTGAAATCATCCTCAAACGGTCCCTGCATCCTCCTCATGTAGGCCTTCAGCGCCGCCTGCAGCATGTTGGCGACAGCCAGCACTGCCACAAGCAGCAAAAGCACAGCCGCAAACCGCATCAGCTCCCAGCGTTCCTCCAGCCCCTGCAGCACCAGCTTGGGCAGCCGCGCGTTCAGCAGAGGCAGGCAGATTGCCACAAATGAAAGGAGCAGCACGGAGGCGGCCGCCTTCGGCTCCCTCGTAAACTGCTCCCGCCAGTGCCAGGCGGCATTGCTGATAAAGCTGTATCCGGTCCGGCTCATTTTCTCTCTGTCCTGTTTCATCCGTTTTTCATCCTTTCCTTCCTGCCGAAGCATTCCTGTCCGTTCATTCTGCAGAGCGCTCTTTTTTCGGACAAATGCAGTATAGCATATATGGAAAGGATGTGGGCCGTTTTTGCACGAATGGACCGCCTGCTGCACGAATGGTTATCAAAGATTCAGCACCACCCTTGCCGTAAAGGTTCCATCCCATGCCCTGAATTCCGCACTTCCCCCATATTTTTCAGCAATGGTGTGGATGCTGCGAAGCCCGTATCCATCCCCCTGCGCATGTTTCGTTGAAGGAAAGGCCTTATAATTTTCAAAGCTCTCACTTTCCCGTTCCTGCTTTCCACAGCTGTTTTTCACCAGCAACAGCAGGGTTGCATCCGCCTTCCTGACACTGATTTCAAGGCGCCTCTCCTCTTTCTGGTCAAGTGACAGGCAGCCCATTACCGCGTTTTCCAGCAGATTTCCCACAAGGACGGTCAGGTCCACCACATCGACGCCTGGGTCTTCCTTCATGGAAGCAATCTTCGTTTTCACATGGATGCCCGACTCCTCCGCCTTCTGCACATAATATTTCAGAATGCTGTCCAAAGCCGGATATCCGCAGAAATACCGTTCCTCCTGCCGTTGAAATACAGCTTCATACCGTGCGAGATAATCCTCCAGCCCTTTCCTGTCGCCTTCCCGGTTCAGAACGCTGATCAGGTTCAGATGATGTCTGATGTCATGCCTTGCCCGCCGGGCTTCCTCTATACTGGAATTGATCTGCCGGTATCGGCTGTTCAGAAGCCTGAGCTCCTTCTCCAGTTCCCTCGTTTTGACCTCCATGCGCATTTCATGGAAAAACATGATATAAAGAATACAATCTGTCACCAGAAAAGCGAAAAGGACTATGGAAAGCCCCAGTCCATAGAAATTGTTCCGATACTCCGTAAAGCTCAGCCCGTAAATGGCAGCGCAGAACAGAAGCAGCGCTCCGGTAAAGTAGATACAACCGCGTTTCGCCGTTTTCCGTTCCATCATCCGGCAGGCGAAACGGACGCTTCCCTTCAGGAAAAAGAAAAGAGGCGGAACCGTAAGCAGAGAAAGCAGAGAGTAGATCAGGCAGCTCCTCCATCCGTAGATGATCTGGGATCCGTCTGCCGGATCCGCGCCCGGATGCATGAGCCCCGTCAGGATGCTGCAGATCGTAAACAGGATCGCCGCGTAATGCACCAGCAGAATGACCGGAAGCATCTTCTGTTCCGGCCCCGTTTTCACATTTTTAAAAAACAGACCTGCCTCTGTAAGCAGCGCAATCCCCATATAAAAATTGGCAGCAGACCGCATAAACTCTTCCAGCCCCCTTCCTTCCGCCTTCAGGAAGCCGCAGAGCGCTGTGAATCCCAGAGCAAAAGCGATGAGCGTCCCCATCAGGAGCGCGAAGGATCTCTTTCCGGAAATACGCAGGCTTTCGGAAGGAAAGGGGACGTACCACAGCAGAGCGACCGGGACCGTCTGTATCAGGAAGCCATAAAACTGCAATGCATACTCCAGCGCGCTCATTCATTTTCCTCCTCTTCCATCATTCCACGAAACAGAAAATCATTATATTTTCTTCTGATATCCTTCTTTTCCCGACGGCTGATGAGAGAGCTGGTGCCATCCCGAAACCGGCATATATTCTGTTCCATACAGAGAATATAATTCATCTGTACCAGAAGCCCTCTCGAAATCCGCAGGAAGTATTCTTCATCCAGCATTTCTTCAACCTTTGAGAAAGAAACATCCGCCCATTGCGGCCTGCCAGCCCCCTGCAGATAAACGTCCACTCCCTTATTGCTGCTCTGGATTCTTGTAATCCGGTGCATGGGAACGCACAGGCTTTTGGATCCCCATTTCAGCTCAAGCATTTTCACCGGAATCCCGGAACGCCGGAAAAAACCATGGATGCAAGCAGCTCCTCTCCGTTTCGGAAGGTCTCTACATCCATTTCAAAGCTGAGCTGCTTCTGCGCCTCCCGCACGAACATAAGAAGCTCCTGCCGCTCCTTCCTGTCATCCTCACATATCGCTATCGTCCGCACTGCTTTCTCCTTCATGTTTTCCTGTCTTACCATCAAAGTATAAGAAATTCTTTTTCTCTTTTCCAGCCTGTTTTTCAAAAATCCGTTCTGCCGTCCGGCTGCAGAGGCTACGCACGCCGAAAAGGCAGGAGCCGTATTAAAAACAGCTCTCTGCCTTTCCTGTAAAAGAATTTTTTCTGCTGTAAGGCGGATGTCCCGGCTCACATATTCTCCCAAAGCTGTGCGATCTCTTCCGCCTTCGACTTTCTCAGTGAAAAAGCTCCGGCAGCCACGGCAAATATTACCCCAACCAGAATGCCCGGCACAAAGATACCTGACAAAATCGAGACAATCTGCTGCGGAACAAGAAAATACGCCAGGGACAGCACTTCCTGCAGTGACATCTGGTATGCCTCCATATCCGCCTGGAGAGGTACATAAATCGAGTTCAAATTGGCGGCGAGATCCACCAGTGCATGTACCAGAATACAGCTCCACAGATTTCTCGTCCGGATATAGGCGGCAGCAAACATAACGCCGAACCCCGCCGCGTAAAAAATCTGAAGGGCCGTTCCAACCGGATTGGCAAAAACATTTCCTATATGGAGGACGCCAAAGAGCACCGACGACCATAAAACTGATTTGAACACCCTGTGGGGAGAATTTTTCCAGTAATGCATCATATGCCCCACAAGGATTGCCCGAACTACCACTTCCTCAAACAGGCCGACCGACACGTTTCTTGCCATTTCCATAATCAGACTTTCCGGGTAAATACGTCCCACACTCAGGGTGGACAGAAGATTCAGCGCGATAAACAGAAGCGCCGGCCAACACAGAAGCAGACCGAGCCCAAACCGCTTTCCGTGAAATCCCATATGAAATTCTCCCTGATAGGCTTCCCGCATCATTAAAATGCAAAGAAGCGTCAGCGTTATGTGATGGAAGGTATAGTCCCACATATAGGGCGTTTTCTCCAGAAATGTAACGCTGAATGCCTTATATAACACCAGCACCGTCACTGTGCTGAAGATCACCCAGAACCATATCGCATGATTTTCCATAAACCGGTACAGCCAGCCGCTTACCGTTTTTCTGTTCTCCGTATCTCGTTCCATGTTCATTTTTCTGTCCTTTCCACCGTCGCTTTACCAGATTGCAGGCCTGTTCTCCGGGGCCTGGTACATGCCGTCTCCCGGCATAACGCCGTAAACCTCGTAGAATTCCGGCATGGCGGAGAGCACCGCATTCACCCTCACCTTATTCGGCGCATGCACATCTATCATTGCCTGCATATACAGATTTTCCGGCGTCGCCTTTTCCGCCCAGATGGAAGCCCACTGTTCATATACTTCGGCAAGATCCAGACCTTTCGACTGTGCAAGCTGTGTAACCGCGGATACTCCGCCCAGATCAGCAATATTTTCTCCCAGCGTCTGGGTACCGTTCACCTGCATCCCCTCCACTTCGTAGCCGTTATAATAATCCACAACCTTCTGTGAAAGCTGATTAAACATCTCATAATCCTCGTCGGTCCACCAGTTACGGAAATTTCCTTTCTCATCATACAGCGCGCCGGAATTGTCAAAGGCATGTGTGATTTCATGGCCGATCACGCTTCCGATTCCTCCCAGATTCTTCGCTTCTGAAGCGCTGCTGTCATAGAATTCTCCCTGCAGAATGGATGCAGGAAGGAAAATGGCATTGTAAGAGGGCTGATAAAATGCGTTCACCGCATAGGTGCTGACTCCGCTCCAGTCATCCGGTTCTATCGGCTCATCCTTCCGCGCAATATTGTTTTCCATGGAGATGCTCCGGATATTCAGATAATTGTCAACAAAGCTCCCGCCCTCGGAGGGAGGCACGATCTGAACGCTGTCCATATACTCCGGCCATTCATCAGGATAAGCAGCATTCACCGTCATGGTATCAATCTTCTTAACCGCTTCCTGTTTGGTTTCCTCCTGCATCCAGGTCAGATTCAGGATTCTTTCGCGGAACACAGCCAGGATCTGCCTTGTCATCTCCTCTACGTCCGCCTTCACCGTCTCATCAAAACAGTTCTCCACATAAACCCTGCTGGCGAAGTCGGTTAACACGGCAACCGTGTTATCCATAGCATTCTTTTCAAAGCTCACCGGCTCCTGCGCTCCGTTGACAAGCTGCTCAAAGGTAAGCACAGCCTCAAGGGACTGAGTATCCGTCACAGATGCCAGACTGGTATAAATGGATCCGACCATAATCGCTTTCAGCAGAGGGAGATTTTCCTCCGTCATCATGCTGCCGACTGCCATCATCCAGGCCGGTTCCTGAATCATAACCTCATCTTCCGGTTCCGCCTCAAACAGACGGCAGAGTGTTTCCACCGGAAGCTTCCCGTTAAAGAAATCAGCCAGATCAGACACCTTATAAACATTATACAGCTTTTCCGGGTTATAATAGTCCTCCGGGTTCAACTGCGCAGGCGCCAGCGCCGTAAACAGGTTTCCGAACTGTGCCGCAAGAGAGTCTGCTTCTGTCTCATTCATCCCGTGAATCTGATAAAGATCGGAAAGCAGCTGCAAATACAATGCTCTTACCATACTGCTCGTTTCATCTGTTCCCAGCCAGTATGCCTTGGAGAGCGGCAGAGAAATGGTTCCTGCTGTCAGCATATTTTCCTCCACGTTTTTCAGATCCGCCGTATAAATGGCGCTGACAAGCGTTCCCATATTGTATTTCCGGCTCATTTCCAGACTGATGTTCAGAAGCTCCTCCACATCAGCCGCCGCCTCAATACGCGCGATATAATTTTCCATCGTGCTTCCGAGCCCGTATGCATCTCTGGTCGCCGTATCCACCGCGCACAGATACAGGGCGCCCAGTTTATATTCGTCGCTGTCCTCTGCCAGTCCGGAAAGGTTCTGCGCATAGCCGGTAATCAGCCCCTCCATCTGTGAATCAATCTGGTTCTGCACCTCATCAAATCTTCCCACGCTGGCCGAATCCGCCGGGATCGTCATGCCCGCAAGGGCCTCCTCATTTGCCGCCTCATAGAAATCCTCCCTTGCCGCTGCCATATCGAGTTCCGAAGCCTGAGCCGGAACCGGACTGAAAAGGATTCCAACAGCCAGCGCAGCCGCCGTCACCAAAGACAGCCATCTCTTTTTCTGTCTCATGCAATACCTCCTCCTGTCTGAAAACAATCTGCCGGAACAGGGGAGGCAGCTCTGCCTTCTGTTCCGGCGTGTTTCCGTTTTAACAAGTTTCTGAATTCTTTATAATTATATTCTTCCTTTGTCCCGACAGCAAGTTTTTTCTGCGCCATTGGAGGGGTTTTGCTGCCACTCGGGGGATGGGGACGAAATGGTTTGTTATCGTGACTCTGCCCTCAAAGTCTTTTGATCATGGAAATTTCCTTCCGCATCGTTCCCTCCTTCAGTCTGAACGCATCCGGACGCTCAGCCACCCGAACAAAGCCCATCTTTTCATAAAGTCTCCTGCCACGCTCATTTTCCTCAATATAATCCAGCTCAAGCTGGAGAATGCCGTTCTCCCTGGCAATCCGTTCCAGCTCTGTAAACATGGCGGTTCCGATGCCGAGTCCCCAGAATTTCTCAAGAATCCCTATAGCCAGCGTCGCCCGGTGTCTTGTTTTGATCCGCCGCGTGAAGCTGATCTGACAGTTTCCCGCTATCCTTCCATCCACCGTACAGACGAATATCATATCAGATCGCCTCTCTGTGTTGACTGTTCTCCTTTGGGATACTGTTTTCAGTATAGCATAAAAATTATGGCGGAGCCATCCGAAAAAGATGGTCCCGCCATTCTGTTCAGCCAGCTCTGTTACTGTTCACTGGCAAGCCAGCGTGTCGTTATACAAGCTCTACCCGAAATACCACAGGCTTATCCGTTTTCACGCCGTTCACCTTCACATGAAGTCCGCCCTCATCCCGCGTCCAGTCGCAAGGCGTGTCAAAGCCAAGCACGGAAACATTTTTGATGATTCCCGCGAAATTGGGCTTATGGGAGGCATCCTGCTCTCCAAGGGAAGGCATGGTATAGCTTCCGTCCTGCGCACAGCGCATCACAATCGCATACAGACTGTCTCCTTTCATGGTATAACGGATGTCGTCGGAGGTGAACTCCTTCTTAATGCCGTCAGAGAACTGCCCTTCCACCACCTGAGTAGGGCCTTCTCCGTATTTTCTCCATACATGGGTGCCATAGATGGCCTCTCCGTTCACATTAAGCCAGGATCCGATTTCTCTCAGAATCGCTGCATCCTCCTCCGGAATGCTTCCGTCCGCTTTCGGTCCGACGTTCAGAAGCAGGTTTCCGTTCTTACTCACGATATCCACCAGGTCACAGATGATGTCAGATGCCGGGCGATAGTTGTTGTTTTCCGTATAGCACCAGGAATTCAGGGCCACGGCCGTATCCGTCTGCCAGTAATAAGGCTTCACATCCGCAAACTGGCCTCTTTCGATGTCCACCACAGCCGCACCGAACATAAAGGCGTCGTGCTTATAGTTGATCAGCACCTCCTCACCCCATTCCTCTGCGCGGTTATAGTAGTAGGCCGCCAGCTTCTTCAGATAAGGACGGAAGGACTGATGCTGAATCCACCAGTCAAAATAAATGAGCTTTGGATGATATTCGTCAATAATCTCACAGGTTCTGGTCAGCCAGTCCTGCAGGTATTCCTCTGTCGGCGCGGGCTCGCTGAAAATATCATGGTGATCCCTCTCCGGCATGGCAGGCCAGTAGAAATCGCCGCGCTGCATGGGGTCCTTGATGTCGCTGTCGAATTCCTTTCCATGTCCCATAAAGAACCAGTGCTCCGCGCGGTGGGAAGAAGCGCCGTTTACCAGGCCATGCTCTGCAAAGGCTCCGCACAACTCGCCAAGGGTATCCCGCTTCGGCCCCATCTCGGCCGCATTCCAGTGGGAAAGCCCGCTTTTATACATCTGGAAGCCGTCATGATGCTCCGCCACGGGAACCACATATTTTGCCCCCGCCTCTTCAAAAAGCTGCGCCCATTCTTCTGCGTTGAACTTTTCCGCCTTAAACATGGGAATGAAATCCTTGTAGCCGAAATTCTTGTGGGGGCCATAGGTTTTCACATGGTGTTCAAACTCCGGCGAGCCCTGGATGTACATGTTTCTGGAGTACCACTCGCTTCCGAAGGCGGGTACGCTGTAGACGCCCCAATGGATGAAAATGCCGAATTTCGCGTTCCGAAACCACTTCGGCAGAGGGTGAACGCTTAAGGAATCCCAGTTGTCCTTATAGGGGCCGTGCGCAATTACTGCGTCGATCTGTTTTAAGTATTCATGCATATCCTTCATCAGTCCGTCACCACGCCTTTCTGCAGCATGATATTGGCGTAAAGCGCCGTCTCCCCCGTTGCGATGATGGCATATGCCTTTTTCGCCTCCTCATAAAAAGTGAACCGTTCGATCTGTCCGATTGCAGCCTTCCCCCGGGACTCATATTTTTCCTCAATTTTTTCATAAACATCCCAGATAGGCGTTTCCACGTCGTCCCCCGGCATGACCTGCATCAGATTAAACGGCTTTTCCACATAGGTATCCAGCGGAAAAAGCTGAAGAATGGCATCCAGAATCTCCGGGATGCCGTGTCCGTCCATGCGGATCACCTTCGCGTTCTTTCCCATGGATTCTGCCGGAAAGTTTCCATCCGCGATCACGATCCGGTCGCTGTGTCCCATCTCGCACAGAACCTTCAGCAGCTCCGGAGATATGATTTTCGGTATTCCCTTTAACATATATTTTTCCTCCTGACTGCCCGGATGCGCCGCCCCGTGGTCAGCGCCGTCCGGTCTATCCTTTTACAGTTGAATTATAACAATTCAGACTATCGTATTTTTTTGCCTGCTTTAACAATTTTAACGTGTAATGTTTCCGTCCAGGTCCCAGAGGTCCTCCCAGCCCTTCGCTCCGGGCCAGAGGAACACCTGTCCCTTTACCAGCCTGCAGTTTTTATCCGCAAGGCGGATGGTTTCCATCTCCTCTTCCGTCAGCGGATCCTCAGTGGCGCATTTCAGATTGCTGATATATTGAGGTTCCTTCACGGAAAACGGAATCGGCACCTGTCCTCTCTGCACCGCCCATTTCAGGCAGATGAGAGCGGGATGAACATTGTGACGCTCCGCGATTTCCACGATCTCAGGCATCTGTGTATCCGCCACATCCTCTGCCGTCCGATCTCTTTCCGGACGGGAAGGCGAACCGATGGGGCAGTATCCCACCGGAAGGATGCCATGTGCCTTCGCATACTCAAACAGCTCCGGCTGCTGGAATCCGGGATGCAGCTCCATTTCCAGGGCCGCAGGCTTAATACGGCACAGCGGCAGAACCGCCTCCAGCTTCGGAATCGTCATATTTGACATGCCGATATATCTGACCTTTCCTTCCTCCACCAGACGCTCACACTGTCTCCATGTCACCATAAATTCCTCCACCGAAAAAGGTCTGGAATCCGGATTGCGGGAATCCCCGTCACAGCCCGGCGCATGATAGTTGGGGAAAGGCCAGTGCACGAAATACAGGTCTATGTAGGAAAGCTGCAGGTCCTTCAGACTCTTTTCACAGGATTCCAAAACCTTTCCTTCGGCGTGCATGTCGTTCCACACCTTGGAGGTAATGAAAAGCTCTTCTCTTTTCACCACGCCCTCTTTCAGGACGCGGGAAAGCGACTCTCCGATTTTATCCTCATTCATATACACAGAAGCGCAGTCGATCAGCCGGTAGCCCACCCGGATTCCGCCGTAAACGGCTTCCGCGATCTGCTCCGGTCCGTATTTATCGCTTCCAAAGGTTCCCATTCCCACGGCAGGAACTGTGGTTCCGTCATACAGCGCCCTGCGGGGAATTTTGTTCTGCTCTATGATTTCTGACATTTCTGTTCTCCTTTGTCTCAGTCGAATACCACTGCGACCTTGCCGCAGTTTCCGCCCGCCATCAGCGCATACGCCTCGTCCGCCTTATCCAGCGGGAATTCATGGGTGATCAGATCCTCCGGATGGATGCCCCAGCGCACCAGTCTCTCCACCAGCTCCTCCATTCTCCACAGGGAGGTTACCCAGGAGCCGTAGATGGTCTTCTGACCATGGATGATATCCGGGCTGGGATTGAAGGTGCAGGTTCCGCCCTCTCCCACGAAAGCAATTTTGCCCCACTCTCTGGTTGCGCGGATGGCAAGCTGCCGTCCCGGATCGCTGGCGCTGGCATCAATGGCGCGCTCCACGCCGTGGCCGTTTGTCACCTTCATGATTCCTTCCATCGCCTCATCCGGCGTGAACACATAGTCCACCAGTCCCAGTTTCTTCGCCAGTTCCACACGGTATTCGTTCATCTCCACACCGATGAGCATATTGGCTCCCATGGCCTTTGCCAGCATCAGTGCCGCCAGTCCGACCGGGCCAAGGCCGGTTACCAGAACCGCGTCATTTCCGCAGATGCCGATTTTTTCAATAGCTTCATATACCGTACCGAAACCGCAGGCCACCTGCGCGCCGTCCTTATAGGTCAGCTCATCGGGCAGGGCGATCAGATCCTTTTCCTCCGCCAGAATGTAAGGCGCCATTCCGCCGTTTCTCTGCCAGCCGTACGCCTGGCGGAAGCGGCTCTTGCAGGAAATGTAATAACCCCTGCGGCAGTCGTTGCACACGCCGCAGCCGGAGATGTGGTAAACGATCACCCGATCCCCCTTCTTAAAGCGTCTCAGTCCCTCTCCCTCTTCCACAATCACGCCGCAGGGCTCATGACCCGCAACCATACCGGGAATATAGCCTTCCGGCCCTTTTCCTACATGTGCCCTGTAGATGCAGCGGATATCGCTTCCGCAGATCGTCGTGGCCTTCGTCTGGATCAGTACCTGTCCATGCCCCGGCTTCGGAATCTCAAACTCCTTCATTTCCACCGTGCTGTTTCCAGGAAGCGTCGCTCCCCGCATTCTCATTTTTTCCATTTTTCCCTCGCTTTCTGCCGCCGAACGGCGGCATTAAATCAGTGAGGAATTGGGCGCAAGCCCAATTCCCAGGAGAAAACCGCAGGTTTTCTCCGCCCCTTGTCTGCCGTCGAACGTCGGCGCTAAATTTCTTATCTCTTTGTACCTTCATTATAATTTTCCCCTTTGAAAAGAATAAGAGAATCTTTTGACAACTTGGCCTTTTTTATGTCGCATCAGCGCAGGTTTTAAATCGTTCTCACGGCACAAAAATACCCCATAGGTCACGTTCCAGTCTGCTGTGCTCTCAGCAGATTGAATAGAAACCTACGGGGCCGTTATTTCTTTATAGTTTTTCTCTTAAAACCTCTACCCTGCACTCATGCCTCTTTTCAGGATCGTCCTTGGAGTAGGAAATACCCACAGCCAGAATACGGCCTGTGTACTCTGGTTTTTCTCCGATCTTCCCTTCAAACTTTAACGCATACTGTCTGTCCCTGATCTGTTTGACAGCCTCTTCCGCCGTATGATTGACTTTCAGCTCTATGATAATAACGTCATCATTTTTCTGAATGGGATAGAAGATAAAATCCACATAACCCGTGCCTGCTTTGTCCTCCCGCTCTATACGGTATAAATCTCTTGCCTGCAGATAGGCCAGCTTTATGATTGAGGCCAGCTCTGCCTCACTATTATATACAAGCAGGGGGCTTTCCGTATTGTGAACGAAGCTGAGGATTTCGGTCATGGTCCTTGTATCGCCTGCTTTCGTAGCCGCAAGCATCCTTCCCGATTCTCTGGTAAGGTTATATACGGTACCAAGAGAAGGTTCTTTTTCTGCCATTTCCGCAAACTTATCCTTCAACTCTTCATTGGGAATGGACACAAACCCGTTCTCATAATTCAGGAATCCATAGACCACCATGGCCGAAAATATCTCGTCTCTTGTTTTAAGCTCCATAGATGTGGCGGCATATTCCCTGACTCTGGCGGGAATCGGAATGTCGGAGAGCAGCAGTCCTACATCGTCTCTCACGCTGTCCACATTGGCGCTGATGTAATAAAAGAGTTCATCATATGGACCGGAACTGGTCCAGTAATCTCCCAGGTTGTTATTTTGTAACGCAAGCACTACTGATCTGGGATTATAAACGCGCTCTCCCGTCTTTGTATGATATCCGTCATACCAGTCACGCAGGCCTTCGCGTTTCACATTATGCTCCGGGATATCCATCTTTAAATACCGGTCATACAGATCATCCACCTCATTGTCAGTAAAACCAAAATACTCACTGAATTTTTCTTCTGTCGCCATCGTGTATTCGCAGAACATGTTCAGTTCAGAACCGCTTGAGTATTTCGCGATGGGAAGGATGCCGGTCATATAAGCCATCTCCACATAGGCTTTATCCTTCAGGAGATTGCTTAAAAATTTTGTGAAGTTTTCCCTGTCGGCAGTTGTTGCAAAATTCTGGTGGTAAATATAATCCCACTCGTCAAGAATAAAGATGAACTTTTCGCCGCCGCAGTACACATATATTTTATTCAGCGCATCCCATATGTCATCATCCTTATCAATTTCCGCATCCGGATAAGCTTTCCTTAAGTCCAGATGAAGGCCTTTTACAAATCGATTGATATAATTATCATATGAATTACAGTTTAACGGCATCTCATTAAACGAAATGTGGATCACATTATGCTGGTTTAAGTGTCTCTTATACCAGGCGTATTTTGACACCTTCAATGTGTCAAATTCCTCATGGCTGTCTGCGCCCTTCCCAAAATAAGATGAGATCATATTCGCCATGATTGTCTTTCCGAACCGCCTGGGCCTGGTAATCGCCACATATTTCAGGCCTTTCCCCTGATACACTCCGGCTCTTTCCCGGCTGTTCTTTTTCAGTTCAACCAAAGGCACCAGTTCCGAAAGAATATCTGTCTTATCAACATAATACGATAAGGAGTATGCTTCCTGAAACAAGCCGTATGCAATTGGACTATTCAGGTAAACGCCCATCTATATCATACCTCCACACATTCCGCAGCAAGTATTCTTTTCCACAGTATCAAAGAAGCGCAAATACTTCTGCCGTGATTTTATGTTAGCATATGACTGTCAGGCAGTCAACGAATGACCCTCTTAAGTTTCCGGATTGATTTTTAAAAATTACTCTGATACACTGATCCCATGTTCAAACTTTTCGGGCAGGAGGGGCGAGGCATTCAGCGCCGGAGCTGCCCTTTGGTCAAAAGGAGGCCCGTCATGTGGACTGACTACAAAGACGCAGATATTCATTTTACCATCGCGGATGTCCGCTTTCATACGCTGAATTTTGTCTATGAAAGGTTCGAGCGTTCCATTCCCAGCCATTCCCACGGGAATGGGAGCTATGAGATCCACTATATCCCCCGGGGACGTGGGCGGGCGCTCATCAACGGCGTTTCCTACGAAATCACACCGGGCACGCTTTTCGTCACGGGCCCCCATGTGGAACACGCGCAAAGTCCCTTTCTTGAGGACCCCATGTGCGAATACTGCATCTATCTGAAAGCGGAAAAAAGGAGGAAGAGCGCCTCCTCGTTTCCTGCGGGAGAAGAGGAACTGCTTTCCGCCTTTGAAAATACGCCCTTCTGGTTCGGACAGGATACCCAAAAGGCCGAAGCGCTGATGACAGAAATCTTTGAGGAGCTGCAGAAGCGCAGGACGGGCTTCCTTTTCCAGGTCGAGGCGCTGCTGCGTCAGCTTCTGGTCGGTCTGGTCCGCAATTATGAAAAAAGCGGCCGTCCGAAGGCCGCAAATCTTTCCACGGCCGCGGACAAAACCGCTGTCATCATTGAAGAATATTTTCTTTATCAATACCGGAATCTGTCCCTGGAGGAGCTGGCAAATAAGCTTGGCCTCGGCACCAGGCAGACGGAACGCCTGCTCCAGCGCCAGTATGGCAAGACCTTCCTGCAGAAAAAAGCGGAAGCCCGTATGTCCGCCGCAGCCATCCTGCTCTCTGACACCACGCGGAGCATCACCTCCGTGGCGGAGGATCTCGGCTATTCCTCCATCGAGCATTTTTCCTCGGCCTTTAAAAATTACTATCACATTAGCCCGAGGCAGTACCGGAAGGAAGGCGTCTACCACAGCTTTCCGGACAGCAGCTCAAGGGGCTGAGAAAACCGTTCATAGATTCCTTCCTCGGTAATTCCCACTTCCAGGCTGCCGATGGTATCGTTCCACAGACAGTAGACAGCACCTGCCACCCTTCCGGACCATGCCGGGAGCACCTGCGTCTGTCCGCCCATGGGATATTCGTTGGGCTCCCAGTCCGAAAGAGCTTCCAGATCCAGAAAATCATATCCCCCGCCCGGAATGATGTAAAGGCTGCTGTTTAAGGAATTGATCACCGTATAGCCAGCCTGATATGTTTTCTGCGGGTCGGCCCACTGGGAACTCCAGATCTGCACCTGAATCTGTTCCGGTGAAACCGCATCCTCTTCTTCCCCACTCCACAGGCTGTAGGCGGACTGCCCTTTCTGAACGGCTGCCTCATTCGCTTTTTCAATCAGGCTCAGACTTCCCCACATGCGGACAGTTCGCCCGCTCTCCGTTACCAGGCTGACCAGTCTCTGCATATAGGCCCGGTAGTCCCGTACATCCCCATAATATTCATCCATGCCGATGTGCACGGTTCCTCCTTTGGAAAAAACCGGGTCCTCCCCATCCAGATACTCCCCCCAGAGCCCCTCGATCAGAGAAACCGTTTCCTCTCCGGAAAGGTCCAGCTGATCCACATTTTCCGGTTCATCCGCAAGCGCAGTCTCCGGGAACACCTTCGTGATGGCCAGACTGTGCGCCGGTGTGTCAATCTCCGGTACCACCTCCACGCCAAGGCCGGATGCCCATTCGGTAAATTCCTTCCATTCCTCTTTGGTAAAGGCGCCGTCCTGAGAGGTGATTTTCTCCCCCTTTTCATTCTGCAGGGAGGATTCCAGCCGGAAACCGGAATAGGCGGTGAAAGCGTTCTCAACGCTGTCGTTTTTCCCGCTGGTGGAAAGGATCTCGTTATCGTTCAGATGCACGCCCAGCGTATTCATCTTGCGGGCGGAAAGCTCCAGCACCATTTTCCGGAGCGTATCCATGGAAACCATCCTTCTTCCGATGTCAATGGAAAAGCCCCTAACGGAGTAGCGCGGGTAATCCCGGATGACGCCGCAGGCGATTTGCTCCGCTTCCCCGTTCTCCGCGTCCCCATTCTCCGTGTCCCCATCCTCCGCATCCAGGAGCTGACAAAGCGTATTCACACCCCAGATCATGCCCTTCGCCTCCTGTGCCAGCAGGACGATGCCGTCGGGACGAATTTCACACAGATAGCCTTCTTCGCCAAGTCCCAGCTCCTCCGATGCGATTCCCAGGTAAATATCCCCTTCCTGCATATCCGCCGTCGTGCCCACAAGAATCTGCGTACCGCCGTCAGAATCCGAATGACCGGCTGCCACATTCAGCGCTGTCTGCAGGGAGTCAAGAGCCGCCGCAGTTTCCTGCTGCCACTTTTCATCCACAAGGAGCCGACAGCCGTCCCGCAGAGAAAAGGAGCCGTTTCCCGCGCGCCATTCCGCCACCTCCGGCGTGACGGAGGGCCGGGAGTTTCCGGAAGGAATCTCCTCTGTCGGATCTTCCTGCTCTGCTGCCGGAACCGTTACCGTATAGCCCGGCGTCTCCTCCGACACGCCGTCCCTAGTGAGAAGGAAGCCCACTTCCACCTCTTTTTCCTCCAAAGTGGGATAAACCGTGCCGTCCAGGCCGATCACCTGCTCATAATCCGCTCCCGCGATCTCAATTTCCACGTCCGCCGGTACAGATGGAAGCGTGAGGCGGCGGCTTCCGTCCTCCGCCGTTTCCACCGAAAGTTCCCCCAGCGAATAACTCAGCGGCACCTCCTCATACAGCTCCGCCTCCAGCAGAGAAACGTTCTGATAATAGAGGTACTGATTTTCCTCGCTGTCAGACACCGCCGTCGTGCGAATGCGGAAATACCGCCCCGGAACAGGATTGTCCAGCACGATACACTGCTCGTTCGCTTCCGGGCTTTCTGTGATTTCTGCGGCCACTGTCCAGTTCTTCCCATCCGGAGAGCTTTCCAGCACGAAGCCCTCCACATTCAGCCTTTCCCAGTACAGCCGCACGAAGGAAACCTGTTTTTCTTCCGCGAATTCAAACATCAGCCAGTGGACGGGCTGTCCCGTCTCATTGGCGGAGGACCAGCGGCTGGCAGAATCACTCCGGTCTCCATCTGCCGCCTTCTTTGGCGAAAATGTTTCTGTTTCCACGCTGTCCGCCGTCACCAACACGCCGTCCTGCAGAGCCAGGTTTACCATTGTCTTTCCGGACACGCTTCCCACCGGAAAGCTGTCCGCCGGGGACCGCTCCTGCCCCTGTACGCCGTTTCCTTCCGGATCATCTCCATAAAGGAAAAGGGCCGCCGCTGCCCAGAACAACAGAAAAAAGAAAAGAACCGCCCATTTTCTTCCCCGCAGCCGTCCTGTCCGCATTTTTTCTTTCTTTACACTCAATACTCGATTCCTTCCCTTGCGCCGATTCCTCTGTCAAACGGATGTCTCACACACTCCATCCTGGTTACATAATCCGCACAATCCAGAAGCCACTCCTGCGGATCTCTCCCCGTGCAGATGATTTCCGGAAAATACGGTTTGTTATCCGTCCGGCTTAGAAGCCTTTTCAGCAGCGCCTCATCAAGCAGCTTCCAGTTCAGGGGATAGGTCACCTCATCCAGCACGATCACATCCGCCTCTCCCGCCATCGTCCGCTCCAGGGCCCGCTCCAGAAGTCCATTGTGAATTCGGGTCAGCTCCTTCTTCTGCTCCTCCGTCATCTGAAAATAAAAGCCGAAATCCTTTTCGCTTCTTAAAATTTCAATCCCCGGCAATTTATCCAGCGCGTGAAGCTCTCCCGTATCCCTTCCCTTCATGAACTGAAGGAAAAGCACCCGCTTCCCCGCGCCTGCGGCCCGCACCGCAAGCCCGACTGCCGCCGTGGTTTTTCCCTTTCCCTCTCCCGTATATAAATGAATCAGACCTTTTTCCATTTCTACCTCCGTTCCGAAGCGTTTCTACGCTTTTGGCCAGGCAAATGACTCACAGCTTTCCCGTCGCTCACATTCCGCACAGATGCCGGCACATTCCGTCCGGGCACTCTCCGACAACCGGATCACGTAGGCAATGCTCTGCCTGGGAAGCAACACATATCCCGGCAGCAGGCGCACGGGAAGGCGCCGGTCAGGCCCTTCCCCATGTGCAGGGCCGCACCGGAGGCCTTCTTCCAGCCGCGTGAAAATCCCTTCCATCTTCTCAAGCGGGAGATTCTGCCCCGGAAACAGATAACGCTCGGCGTACAAACCTGCCTGTTTCCGGATGACCTCATCCAGCGCCCTGTTGCCTTTCCGGAGCAGTTCTCTGCACAGACAGTCCACCTGATAGGCTTCCGTCAGCAATCCCTGCCTCTGGTACTCCTCCTGCAGTGCGTCCACGTGCTCTCCCAGCGTGATGACGGCGGCCGCTTCCCGCCTTTCTTCATCCAATCCATAAACTGCCCGGCAGTCCACGGCTTTCTGCAGCCTTTCATAAACCTCAGAAAGGCCTCCCGCCTCTCCTGCTTTTGCCGTCCTGCCAAAATGATACCTTTCTGCCGCTTCTGTCAGTTCTGCCCGGGTCAGCTCCGGTTGGAGCCTGCATGCCACGGCGATGCCGTCCTGACCTGCATTTTCTCTGTCTCTGTCGTTCATCTGCTCATAGCCTTCTTGAAATATTGTTTACGCTATGTCTGAAAGCATACCATATTTTCGGGAAGGTGGCAAAGCGTAATCAAAAGAAAAAAAGAGGGCGGCGCTCCCTCATCTCATTCGATGATCCTGCGCTGCCCTTTCCTTCAACTATTTTAATTCCCCAACCGCCGGGTTCATGCTGATGGTGAAAATCGTATCCAGCCAGTTCAAAGTGATAATGTTTCCATCGGCCATCCATTTCCAGTTCTTGCTTCCGGCCTCAGAAGTGGTTTCGTCATACACGGGTTCTGTTCCGGTAAACTCGTTCAGGATCTGCACCCACTGATCCACCTCTTCCTGCGGCACACTCCGCTCCCCGTCAGAAAGCCATACGGAAACCGAGTTCACTGTTTTTGCATCGTCGCAGCTCGTATGAACCTGATAAACGGTGCCGCCCATCTCCACTTCATAGTGACGGCCAATATAAAAGCTCTTATCCTCTGTCCAGTTTTCCTCTCCGCCGCCAAGGAGATCTGCGGTCTCTTCATCCTGCATTCCCAGCAGAGCTTCCATCTCTCCCAGCGCTGTCTGCGGATCGGTATTCTGCCCGGCCGCGGTTTCCTGCGCGCCCGCCTCTGTCTGCTCTGCCGGCTGCGTTTCTGCCATGCTTTCCGTTTCCGCCGCGCTTTCCGTCCCCTGTGGCTGCTGCGTTCCACACGCAGTAAGCAGCCCGGTCAGCAGCAGCGCACACATCGTAAGCATTCTTTTCCTCATCGCATCCGTCCCCCTTTCCTTCTTTTCATCCGCTTAATAATTGATTCCCTGAATGGCGAGCGCGCCGTTTACCACGCTGAAAATGATGTTGGGACCGTCGTTAGAGGACAGAGCAAATCCTGCCATGCTGGGAGAAAGACCGTTCACATCCGCATTGCCCACAGAGTCCACCAGTTCGGGAGTGAAAATGCGCTCTGCACCCAGGGCCACAAATTCCTCTCTGGAGGTAACGTTCACGCTTTCATCCGTAAATCCCACATAGAGCGGGAAAGACGCCAGATCCGCAAGCGCCTCAATATCCTGTGCGGCAACGGCATCCTTTATCTGGGTCCCAAACGCCGCGGCAGCCTCACTGTCAACCGCGAAATTATCCGCATATCCGCCGGAAGCCTGTGTTTCCTCAGTGGAAGAGGATGCTGCTTCCGAACCGGCGGCCGCTTCTGTCTCTGCCGCATCCGTCGCTGCCTGCGCAGGCGCTTCGGTCTGCACCGGCGTTTCTGTCTCTGTAGGAGCAGTTGACTCTGCAGGAGCCTCCGTCTGTGCGGCCTGTGTTTCTTCAGCGACAGGCGTTTCCTCACTGTTCTGGGTTTCCTGCACGGTTTCCACAACGGAAGGCTCTGTCTGCACGTTCTGCCCTCCTCCCGCCTGACCGCAGGCAGCAAGCCACAGGCTCATCATTCCCGCTATTGCAATCACTGATTTCTTTTTCATATTTCCTCCTTTTCCGCCCTGCGGGCGGTTTCCAATTTATATTGCCGGGCCGTACCCGGGCTTTTCTTTTTTACATCATAAAGATGCGGAAGGGTAAAAAAAGTTTGGACATCAGAGGCAAAATTTTTTCTGCCTGTGATGTCCACTTCTTCCTGTCAGGCCAGTCCCGTTCCTTTCAGGATTCCCCAGATATAAGGTGTGCCGAACATACAGAGCTTCTTCGGCCCCTTAATGGGATCGCCTGCCGCCTCCGCCGCCTGAATTTTTTCATAGGCGCGCGCAAACGTGGCTTCTGTAATCGATTTTTCCCTCCGGTCGCAGAACAGCTCCCGTCCCTTTACGGTATATGTGAAAGGAAGCTGCTTGCTGGTAAAAAAAGGTTCTCCGGCATACAGCTCGATCACCCGCCACAAAAGCGGCCCCAGCTCCTCCGGCTTCTCACAGCCTTTCACGGCAGCGACAGCCATTTCCCGCTCCTTCTGTATCTCCCTCTCTTTTTCCACTGCTTTTTCCATCGCGCCTCCTTAGCTGCAGACAGCTCTTCGGCATAACCGCCATTTGCTGTCTATTATATATGGCAGAGGCTTCTGTGCCAACCCTTACGGGAAAATTTTACCACATTTGTGTGGTTTCAGATTCCTATTCAGACGAACAGCATCGGCAGAAAATCATGGATGCATTTTCTCCACACATTCCAGTCATGACCGCCCTCATATTCCCGCCGGATGCACTTCACACCATATTCCTCACAGAAGGCATCGTCTTCTTCAAAATTTTTCCAGAAATCATCCTGTCTTCCCATACCGCGGAACAGCAGATTCATGTTTTGGGAAAATTCCGGCTTTTTGATGATATCCAGATGGCTGTTGTCCGGATGCTCTCCGACCAGATTATGCATAAAGCCGGAAAACAGTCCAGCCCAGGCAAACAGCTCCGGGCGCTTTCCAAGCAGCATGCTGGTCTGCATGGAACCCATGGAAAGCCCTGCCATGGCCCTGTGCTGTCTGTCCTTTTTCACCCGGTACTTCTGTTCGATGAAAGGAATGATATCCTGCGCAAGCTCCTCCAGAAACAGCTCATGCCTCAGACAGAGCTTACCAGGATCGGATTCCATCATCACCATGCCGTTTGCCATCACGATCAGCATGGGCACGGCCTTTCCTTCTGCCAGAAGATTATCCATGATATGGTTTACCTTTCCCTGCCAGATCCATCCCCTCTCATTTTCTCCGAAGCCGTGCTGCAGGTACAGAACCGGATATTCCGCTCCGCTTTCGTCATATCCCGGCGGCACATAGCAGACGCAGGTTTCCGTCCTTCCCGTCGCCCGGGACTGGAAATATTCATGACGGATCGTGCCGTGCGGCACATCCTTCATCAGGCAGAAATCCTCCATCGGTCCCACCTCTATGTAATTGGCCGGCCTGCAGTGCCCGTAGCCGATGGGAAGGAAGGGGCTCAATACCAGGCAGTTGTCCACGTAAAGATGAACATAATAAAAACCCGGATCCAACGGCAGATCCACAGTCCAGACGTCCTTATCCGTTTCCAGAAAGGGATAGCGGATGCCTCCGATATCGATCTGCACATCGACGGCGTTGGCAAAGCAGAGCCGCAGATACGGCATGCCCTCCGCCCGGTACATCAGGCCCTCCTGGCCGGAAGCAGGAACCGGCGTATCTCCCATCTCCACCATGACCGGGCGGCTGTAGGCGCAGGACTGCTCCACGACCGCCGGGTTATCCAGCCATTCCTTATCCGCGTCCATCTGCTCCCTTACCTCCAGCGTCAGCCCCTCCGTCACGGCCTCCGCCGCGCGAAGCGTCCGCACCACGCCGTCCATATAGCCGCCCAGCTTTGAACGGTTTCTGGACATCCCTTCTACGATGATATGCAGCCGTCCGGCGGCCAGTGTCAGAAAATCATAAATATTATCCAGACTCTCTCCCTGAGACCGGGGAAGCTGCAGCTTTTCCTCCAGGTATTCATGCAGTTCCTGTCTGGTATGTATTCCGGCAAAATTCAACTTGATCATGGGGTCATTTCCTTTTTCTTCCTTCATCGCCTATCGCCTTTCTCAGCTTGCTTCTGATCCGTGACAACGCGTTATCCGTACTTTTGGCGTCTCTTCCCAGCACCCTTGCGATCTGCGGCGTGTGCATTCCCGTGATGTACAGGTCCAGCACCTGCTTTTCAAAGGCGCTCAGCTCCTTCTCGATGGTCCGTTCCAGAACCTCCACATTTTCTCTGTCTATGAAAAGCTCCTCCGGGCTTTTCTCGCTGTCTGCGGGTATCGCATTCATCAGCTCCGCTTCCTCCGCCTCGCCCTGCGCGCCATAGAGAGAAATATAGGTATTTAACGGCATATGCTTTTTTCTCGTGGAAGCCTGCACTGCCGTATACATCTGCCGCGACACACACAGCTCCGCAAAGGTGGAAAAGCTGGCGTCTCTGCCGCTGTCGTAATCCCTAACAGCCTTGAACAGGCCGATCATGCCCTCCTGAATCAGGTCATCGCTGTCGCCGCCCAAAAGGAACATGGATCTGGCCTTCGCCTTCACCATTCCCTTGTACTTTTCCATGATATAATCCGTAATATCGCGTCTGCCCTCCCGGAGCAGCCCGATCAGCTCCTCGTCGCTGTAATCCGCATATAAAGCGCTCACTTTACCTCCTCATTTTGCCGCCGCAGGCGGCATTCATTCCAAAAGAATGGCGTCAGCCATTCTTTGGCGGGAACCGGAACGGTTCACGCCGGCCTCCTTACGGCCCTGCTCCTCAGACGGCAGGCTCATTTCAGGCAGCTGTTCTTTTCTCTCATCCAGCAGCCGGATGAGCTCCGCCGCAACATGCTCGCCCAAAATGCGGTAGCCCTCCGCATTCGGATGCACCCCGTCCGGCATCAGATGCAGAATATTGTCCTTATCGTGTCCGTCCAGAATATTGGAATTGTACAGGTCGAAAACCTCCATGCCATGTTCTTCTGCCAGAGTAATGATTACCTCCGGGAACTTTTCCTGGGACATCAGATATTTCCGCTCCGCTTTCAGATAATCATGCAGGCTGTTGGGAAGCGGCGTCAGAAAAATCACCTCCGCATCCGGATAATTCTCCTTCAGGCCATCCATCAGCTCATCCAGGTCGCCCCAGAACGTGCGCGGCGCGCGTTCCCCGGAATTTCCAAACTCCACAAAGCTGGCGCAGAAGCCGTCGTTGGTTCCGCCCATGACAAAAATCAGATCCGTGTCCTCCGGTATCTCCGTATACCGGTCTACAAAAGCATCCGCCCAGTATCTTCCGATGGAAGAGCCTCCGATCCCCAGGTTTACAACCTCCTCAGCCCCCAGCGCTTCCTTAAGAATATGCGGCCAGGCCAGCTCCTGATAATGATCCAACGTATCCAGATTCACCGCCTGGGTGATGCTGTCCCCCAGACAGGCGATTTTAATTTCCGAAAAATCAATATCATTTCCGGAAATGGTCTTCCTGTCCTGTTCGTTCGCCAGCATCGTCTGCTTATGGGAACTCATTGCCTCCTGCCGCTCCTTCAGCGTCAGCCGATGGGCCAGGTCCGTATCCGGCAAGCCGTTTCCCGAGACACGATTCGAGGAGATGCTGTTTCCGGAAACAGCATTTTCTGAAACGGTATTTCCGGAAATATCATTTCCGGAAATATCGTTCCCGGAGACATCATTTCCGGAAATATCTTTTTCGGGACCTTCGTTCTCTGAAACGCTTCTCTCGGAAACGCCACGCTCGGAAATACGGTTTTCAGACACTGCATTTTCGGAAACACGATTTTCAGACACTCTGCTTGCGGAAGTGCTGTTCGAGGGGACGCCATTTCCGGAAACGGTATTTTCTGAAACGCTATTTCCTGAGACATCGTTTCCAGATACGCCGTTTCCAGATACGCCGTTTCCAGAGACATCAGTTCTTCTTCCGCCGGAAGGCCGGAGAAGCAGCTTCGCGGAAATCCGATTTGCGGAAACAGTATTTCCTGAAACAGTGTTTCCTGAGACTTTGTTTCCCGACACATCGTTTCCTGAAACGGTGTTTTCTGATACATTATTTTCGGAAACGGCTCTTTCAGGAATATGCCGCTTTGATTCCGTTTCTTCTGCCGTCTCCTCTTCACTTTCCACGGCAGCGGCCTTCTCTTTCCCCGGCGCAGCGGATGCGGCAGGTCCCGCCTGGGACAAAAGGAAGGCGGCCAGCAGGCCGCAGCTGACGATTGTCAGAAATCCCGTTCCCTTCATTTATTTTCCCAGCCTCTGCCGCACGATTTCATAAGCCAGGACTCCTGCCGCCACGGAAGCGTTCAGGGAGTCAATATCACCTTTCATGGGGATGGAAGCAGTAAAATCGCAGGTCTCCTTCACCAGTCTACCGACTCCCTCTCCTTCATTTCCGATCACCAGACCGATGGAGCCCTTCAGATCCAGGTCATACATGGCTGTTCCCTCCATGTCCGCACAGACAAACCACATGCCCTGCTTTTTCAGCTCCTTCATGGTCTTTGTCAGATTGGTCACCCGGGCCACCGGCGTATAATTCAGCGCTCCTGCGGAAGTACGGGCAACGGTAGCAGTCAGACCGGCAGCCCTGTCCTTCGGAATGATGACGCCGTGCGCTCCGGCCAGATTCGCCGTTCTGATAATGGCTCCCAGGTTGTGGGGGTCCTCAATCCCGTCAAGCAGAAAAAGAAAAGGGGGCTCTCCCTTCTCCTGCGCGGCTGCCAGCATGTCCTCCACCTGAGCATATTCATAAGCTGCCGCATAGGCGATCACTCCCTGGTGACGGCCCGTTTCCGAAAGCTGATCCAGCCGCTCCTTCTCCACATATTTCACCGGAATGTCCTTCGCCCTGGCCAGTCTCTTGATCGTCAGCACCGGTCCGTCCTGGCAGTGATCCTGGATAAAAAGCCGGTCAATGGGCTTCCCGGCCCGAAGAGCCTCCGCCACAGCGTTTCTTCCTTCTATGGTCATTTCCTGATATCGCATATTTACCTCCTCTTCAAAGCTTCCAGCCAAGCTCATCCAGCGACAGGCGAAGCAGCTGGAGCAAACGCTCCTCCTGTCCGGACAGATACAGCCAGCCATACAGGGCTTCCAGCCCGGTGGCCTTCCGATAGTCCAGCACGGAAGCATTTTTAGCCGTGGTATGGGATTTGGCGTTGCGTCCACGCCGATAAACGGCAAGCTCCTCCTGTGTCAGATGCTCCTGCAGGACCTCCGCCATCTCCGCCTGGGCAGGCGCCTTGGCCAGACGGCTTTTTTCCCGGTGCAGCTGGTTGGGGCTCGCATTATGCCGTTCCACGATCACGGTCCGCAGAATGAGATCATAAATACAATCCCCCACAAAGGCCAGGGTCAGCGGAGAAAGGGTCTTCAAATCCACCTCGCCCAGCCCGAAGTCCCGTTTGATCAGATTCAGCAGCGTCAGGCTCTCTTCCATTTCACGCCCTCACGGGTGTCCTCCAGGACAATCCCCTTCTCAAGAAGCTCGTTACGGATCGCGTCGGCTCTGGCGAAGTCTTTCGCTTTTCTGGCCGCCTGCCGTTCCTCAATCAGCTTTTCAATATCCGCATCCAGCATTTCTTCCTTCTGGTCCACGATCAGGCCACAGACATTGGAAAGCTCCCGGATCTGCTCATGAAGGGCGGACAGATAGGCTTTGGAGGATTCGCCGTCCGTATTGGTATTGATGAATTTCACCAGCTCGAAAATGGCCGCAATGGCATCCGCCGTGTTGAAATCATCATCCATGGCCTCATCGAAACGGGTGGTATAGACCTTCGCATCCTCCAGAAGCTTCTTTTCCGCCTCTGTCATTTCCTTATCCTCCGCTTTGGAAAGGAGGAAATTCAGGTTGGAAACCGCGGTCAGAATGCGCTCCAGTCCGTTCTTCGCCGCCTCCATCAGCTCCGCCGAGAAATTCAGGGGGCTTCTGTAATGGGCGGACAGCATGAAGAAGCGCAGCACCTGGGGATCATATTTGGAAATGATATCCCGCACGGTGAAAAAGTTTCCTGCAGATTTGCTCATCTTCCGATTATCGATATTCAGGAAAGCGTTATGCATCCAGTAACGGGCGAAGGGCTTTCCGTTCGCCGCCTCAGACTGAGCGATCTCGTTTTCATGGTGCGGGAAAATCAGATCCTCTCCGCCCGCATGGATGTCGATCTCATCTCCCAGATATTTTTTGCTCATCACGGAGCATTCGATGTGCCAGCCGGGACGACCGTTGCACCAGGGAGACTCCCAGTAGGGCTCGCCTTCCTTCTTGGGCTTCCAGAGCACAAAATCCAGCGGATCCTCCTTCTGATCCTCGCCGGACACCAGAAGGGAACGCTTTCCGCCCTCCAGATCGTCCAGATTCTTGTGGGACAGCTTTCCATAGTCACGGAAGCTTCTCACCCGGTAATACACCGTTCCGTCGTCCGCCACGTAAGCGTGCCCCTCATCGATCAGCTTCTGGATCATCTCCAGCATGCCGCAGATTTCCTGGGTTGCCTGGGGATGCACCGTAGCGGGACGCACGTTCAGGGATTCCATATCCTTTTTGCACTCCGCGATGTAGCGCTCGGAAATCACATCGGCGTCCACGCCTTCCTCGATGGCCTTCTTGATGATTTTGTCGTCCACATCGGTGAAGTTGCTGACATAATTCACTTTATAACCCCTGTGTTCAAAATAGCGGCGCACCGTATCGAACACGATCATGGGGCGGGCGTTGCCGATGTGGATCAGGTTGTATACGGTGGGGCCGCATACATACATTTTTACCTCGCCCGGGGTGATGGGGACAAATTCTTCCTTTTTCTTTGTGAGAGTATTGTAAATCTTCATTTCGTCTGTTTCTCCTTTTCTTCCGCTCTTCTAAGGTACCGCACCTGCGCCTCCAGGTCAAGCAGTCTGTTTACCAGTTCCGAATTTTCTTTCTGCAGCGCGGAGATTTCCTCCCGCACAGGATCGGGCAGATGCACCTGATCCATGGTTTCTCTGGGAATGGGCTGGTTGCCCCGCTTCACCACCCGGCCCGGCACGCCCACCACCGTGGAGTTTGGCGGCACCTCGCTTAACACCACGCTTCCCGCGCCGATCTTGGAGTTCTCTCCGATGGTGAAGGAGCCCAGCACCTTCGCGCCT
>CAJFMW010000016.1 GCA_904392525.1 uncultured Eisenbergiella sp. | reverse complement strand
CGGATGGAGACAAAGGGCCTTTCCGGCTCTGCCGTCTATGAAAACGCTTCCCAGAAGGCGGAAAGCTTCCGCTCCGGAGCCTGGATGCTGATCCTTGTGGGAGCGGCCGGCCTGATCCTTCTGGCGCTCGCCATCGCGGGCTTTCTGCCTGTGCGTCTTTCCGGATTTTCCGGAGTCCTTTCCGGCCTGGTGATGGGCGTTCTGTTTCTGGCGTTCCTTTTTTCCGGCATTTCCTCTCTGAAAACCTCCCGCCAGCTGGAAGGAAAGGCAAAGAAGGAAGCCGGACTGAGAGAGGAGCTGCTTGCCTGGTGTCGGGAGCATCTTCTGGCAGAGGAAATTGACGCTTCTATCGAGGAGCTTCCGGAATCCGAGGAGGAACGCTATTTTAAACGGACGGAGCGGATCCACAGCCTGATTGTCCGGAATTTTGAAAACCTGGATGAGGGCTGGCTGGAAGGCTTTGTGGATGAGATTTACACGGAGTATTTTGACGCGCCGGAGGAAGTATGAAGTTTTCCATTTTATGTGTTGGGAAAATCAAGGAGAGCTTTTACCGGGATGCGGTTGCGGAATACGCAAAACGGCTGTCCCGCTATGGAAAGCTGGAAATTCTGGAAGTGGCGGATGAAAAGACGCCGGATGAGCCCAGTGAGGCACAGCGGCTTCAGATTCTGAAAAAGGAAGGGGAGCGGCTGAAAAAAGTTCTGGCAAAGGACGCTTTTCATGTGGCGCTTGCCATTGACGGGCAGAAGATGGATTCTGTCCGTTTTGCTGCGCGGCTGGAACAGCTGGGCGTTTCCGGGGTCAGTCATGTTCAGTTTCTGATCGGAGGCTCTCTCGGTCTGGATCAGGAACTTCTGAACGGCGCCGATCTGAAACTCAGCTTTTCCGACATGACCTTTCCCCATCAGCTCATGCGGGTGATCCTTCTGGAACAGATTTACCGGGCGCAGCGCATCACGAGTGGGGAGCCGTATCATAAATAGGGGGAATTCCTGGGCCGATCCTGCGGCATCCGGAATCGTGTTTTCTGCGCGCACCGCGGTACACCGTGCCGTCCCTCTGGAGGTCACGGACGGGCTTACGATAGAATCCGGGCAGGCGAAGGTTTTATTCCGGGCAGACAGTGAGCTGATGAAAGCGGTTTTTTCCTTTGGAAATGCCTGGCTGGAAAGTTCCGGGAAGCTGACGCTGCATGATCCGCTGGCTGCTGTTTCTGTTTTCTACCCGGATATCTGCCGGTTTGAACGGGGGAAGGTGCAGGTGGAGACAGAGCAGGAAAGCAATATGGGCGGCACAGCCTTTTTTCCCTCTGCGGACGGAAATGTGGAGATCGCAAGAGGCGTTGACAGGGAACGGTTTTACCGCATCTTAAGCCGTACCTTATCCGGGACTTGCATCATGGGCCGCTTTATGATATGATATCAGAAGTTTAAAGAAAGGGAGGTGGCTTGATGTCGACTGTTCGCTGATAGATGGACAATAAAAATTTTCCTCACCCACGTCTGTGTGATGAGTTTTTTTGTCGTACCTGTTTGCGGACAGCTTCATCCGGTCTCCTTTGATACGGAACGGATGGCGTGCTTTGCACGTCATCTGTTGTTTTCAGAGCATTTTTTTTTATTAGAAAGCGGCGAAGGCTGCTTTCCTGTGTCAGAAAGCAGGATTACCGGCAAACAGGCAGACGGATAACTCGGTGAGGCGGGTTATTCGTTTTTTTGTTGTCTGTCAAAAGAAAAAGGAGAGAAGAAAATGACAATCAGATCAGAAAAGACTTTGCGAGGATTACTATTATGGAACGTGAGAAAGAAATCGATCGGTGCCCAAACTGCGGTTGGACCTCCATGGAGGAAAGCGGCGGAAGGGATCATTGCCCCAACTGCCTGTGTGGAATTCACAGGGAAGACGTCGGATACGGGGAATGCGGCGGAACCCTGGAACCGGTGAGCGTCTGGATTAAGGAGGACGACTGCTGGGAAATCATTCAGAGATGCCGCCTGTGCGGAAAAATGACGGCTTCCGCCGTCGCGGACGACGACAACCGCATCAAGCTTTTATCAGTTGCGTCAAAGCCGCTGTCATTTCCGCCGTTTCCCATTGAAAAGCTGGAAGAACTGACCAGAATCATGGGAGGCAGCGGAGAACTTGAGAAGAGTACGACAGGAGGGCATCAGAATGAACAGAGAAAATAAGAAACGAAAATATGATAAAAAATACTTCAGAACACATCCCTGCACGGATTCCTTTACCTGCAAGGTCTGCGGCTGGCCGGTGGTTTCGGCAGGAGCGGGGAGCGACCACAGAAACCACTGCCCCAACTGCCTGTACAGCGTTCATCTGGACGAGGCGCCGGGCGACCGGGAATCCAACTGCCATGGCCGCATGGAACCCATCGGCGTGTGGGTCAGGAAAAACGGGGAATGGGCCATCATCCACAGATGTGTGAAGTGCGGAAAAATCGCTTCCAACCGCACCGCAGCGGACGATAATCCGATGAAGCTCATGGCGCTTGCCATGAGGCCGTTCGGCAGTGCGGCGATTTCACGGGATGCGATCAGGGGGATGGCGGCCGCCATGGAACGCAGGTGAACGGCCGTCCCACAATATTATGTTTGGAAATGGAGGAAAGATTGAAAAATGCGCTCGATAGCGCATTTTTTAATCAGGATTTGCGCCGAAGCGTCGCAAATCCTTGGAATAGAAATCCCATACTGGGATTTCTATTCTGGCGCAGACGCCGAACTGGAGGTTCGGCGCGCGTGCCTCAGCGTAAAACGCTTCGGCATGGAGGTAAAAATGAACGTTCGGATCAGATCCCTGTATCTGTGTGTGACGGATATGGACAGGGCGATTGACTTTTATGAAAATTTTCTGGAAAGGCCGGTTCTGAAAAGGGATGAGGTATACAGCGTTTTTGAGGCGGATGGCTTCCGTCTCGGACTGTTTGCCTTTCAGAAGGCAGGAGAGGAGCACATATTTGGCAGCAACTGCCTGCCCAGCATTGAGGTGGAGGATCTTGAGACGCTGCGGCAGAAGCTTTCCGGTCTTCCTGTCTGTTTCCCCCTTTCCAGAATCGGAAGCAACTGGGTTGCGGAATTCGTGGACAGCGAAGGAAACCATATCGAGCTGACCGCCCCGGTGAGAGAGGCAGACGCGGACAGCATGACGCAGGCAGAAAATGAGATGCCACAGACAAGTGAGACGCCGACGGAAGAAAGGCCGGATTTCTGGCAGGAAGGAGCGGTATATTATGAATGGGGAAAGATCCGGATCCGTGCCATCAGAGAGCCGGACCCTCAGGTGATCTGTGCGGAGGAAGTGGCCCAGGGATGGGTGAATCAGAAGGAGGATAAATATTACAAAAGGATTGTGGATCATGCGGCGCATAAGTCGATCAGCATGGTGGCGGAATATGAGGGGAACACGGCAGGCTATATCAATGTGTATCCAAACGCCCCCTGGGGCCCCTTCGGCGGCAGCGGCTGGTGCGAAATTGTGGATTTCGGCGTGCTGGAAAAATACCGCCGCCGGGGGATCGGCACCGCTCTCATGGACTGTGCGGAAAAAATCGCCGCGACCTTCGCGGATACGGTCTATCTGGCGGTCGGTCTGCATGACGGCTATGGAAGCGCCCAGCGGATGTACTGTAAGCGCGGCTATCTTCCGGATGGCTCCGGCGTCTGGCATCAGAACGCTCCCGCAGAGGCATACGGACAGGTATGCAATGATGACGATCTGAATCTGTATTTCAGCAAACGGCTGAGATGAAGAGCCAATGGAGACAGCGGAAGGGGCATTTCAAGGAAACGGGTATGGGTCATGCCGTGACAGTCATATACTGAAGCATGAGCAGAATTGGAAGAAAAAAGAAAAAAGAGAGCGCGGATCAGCGGCCCGCATTCGGAAGGAAGGAACAGCTGGCGGAGTCCCTGAAGCTTCCAAAGGATATGCTTCTGGGCGCCTCCATTCTGACCATGACGGGCAGCCATGAGCTCTGGGTGGAAAATTATAAAGGGATCATCGAATACACGCCCCAGTCCATTATCCTGCAGGCAAAAACCGGACAGATCTCCATCTGCGGCTGCGGGCTGGTCATTGACTACTACACCAATGAGGACATGAAGATCATCGGGGACATCAGGTGCATCAGCTACTTATGACCGGGCGGAGGTAAAGGGTGTGTTGGATGTGAAAGAATTTTTCCGGTATCTGCAGGGTTATCTGAAGATAAGGGTATGGGGCTATTCCCCGGAGCGCTTCATGAACCTGTGCAGCAACCGCGGCATCCTGCTGTGGGACATCACGCGCCGGGAAGCGGATTATCTGATGTATATCAGTCTCTCCGGCTTCTTCCGGCTTCGGCCGGTTGTGAGAAAGACGGGAACGCGGGTCGCTGTTCTGGAACGGCGCGGCCTGCCTTTTCTGCTTCGCAGAATGCGGAAAAGAAAGGTTTTTGTCATGGGGCTTCCGGCATGCCTCGCCTTTCTCATCATCATGTCACGTTTTATCTGGGCCATCGATTTTGAAGGGAACAGAGCGGTTACGGACGATATGCTCATGGATTTCCTGGTGGAAAACGGAGTGGGGTACGGAACGGCAAGAAGCGGGATTGATATGGAGCATCTGGAGGAAAAGCTGCGGGAAACCTTTGACGGGATCACCTGGACCTCCGTCACCATAGACGGGACGAGACTGATTGTGAATGTCCGGGAAAACGACCTGGTCATGACGGAGGAGGAAACGAAGGAAGCGCTTGACGGATACCCCGGAAGCGATCTTCTGGCCACCCAAGATGGAACGGTGGTCTCCATTCTGACCAGAAAGGGCGTGCCGCAGGTGACCGCCGGGATGGAGGTGAAAAAGGGAGATGTTCTCGTGTCCGGAGCCGTTCCCGTCCTTGCGGATGACGGTACCGTAAGAGAATACCAGTACTGCCACGCCGATGCGGATGTGGTGGTCTCCTATGAGGTGACCTATGAGGAAACGCTTGCGCTGGACTATGAATATAAAAATTATACGGGGAGGGAGAAGAAGGATTTTTTTCTTTCCTTCGGGGGAAGACAGTTTGTATTCCGGCTGGGAGGCTGTTCTTTCCTGAAATATGATACCCTGATGGACACCAGACAGCTGAAGGTCCTGGGACAGATTTATCTGCCTTTTTACTATGGTTTTGAGGTGAAAAGGGAATACCTTGAGGTGGAGGCAGTGTATCAGAAAGAACAGGCAGAAGAGATCCTGGAAGGGCGTCTGGAGAAAAAAATCGAAGGTTTGTATGATTTGGGGGTTCAAATCATGCAAAAAAATGTTACAATAAATACAGTCGGCGATTCGGCCGTTCTGAACGCGTCGTTTCAAGTGGAAGGAAAAACCGGTCAGTCACGGCCGCTTTCCGGTAAGCAGCCGGAGCCTGTCGCCGAAGAGGAAACGTAAAGACGGGAGCAGTCAATTCATGGAGCAGTATGAGAAGCAGATTGAACTGAACGCAGCACATACCCTGAATGTGTTCGGTGATTACGATAAGCATTTGAAAAGAATTGAAAAGATCCTGCAGGTGACGATCATTGACCGGAACGGTACCGTCCGGATACGGGGGCTGAAACGGCATGTGGAACAGGCCGCGGACGTTCTGCAGCGGCTGCAGGAACTGTCGGAAAGGGGAAACCTCATTCAGGAACAGAATGTGGAATATGCAATAGAGATGAGTATGGAAAACAATACGGACGCGCTGTTGGAAATCGACGGGGATCTGATCTGCCACACCGTGAGCGGAAAGCCCATCAAGCCAAAGACACTGGGACAGAAGCAGTATGTGGACGCCATCCGGGACAACATGATCGTGTTCGGCATGGGGCCCGCCGGAACGGGAAAAACCTATCTCGCCATGGCGATGGCGATCACAGCATTTAAAAACAACGAGGTGGAGCGGATCATCCTGACCCGTCCCGCCATAGAGGCCGGAGAGAAGCTGGGCTTTCTTCCCGGCGATCTGCAGAGCAAGGTGGACCCTTACCTGAGGCCCCTTTATGACGCGCTCTATCAGATCATGGGCGCGGAGAGCTTTGCAAAAAATATGGAAAAGGGCCTGATCGAGGTGGCGCCGCTTGCCTATATGCGCGGGCGCACGCTGGACAACGCCTATATTATTCTGGACGAAGCGCAGAATACCACGCCGGCGCAGATGAAGATGTTTCTGACCAGAATCGGCTTCGGCTCCAAGGTGATCATTACCGGAGACGCCTCTCAGAAGGATCTGATGCCGGGGACCCGGTCCGGTCTTGATGTGGCGGTGAAGGTGCTTCAGAAAATCGAGGGCATCGCCTTCTGCACTCTGACCAGCAGGGATGTGGTGAGACATCCTCTGGTGCAGAAGATCGTGAAGGCATATGAGAATTACGAAAGAAGAGAAGCCGCTTCCCATTCCGACAGACAGGAACCGGCCCGGGTGCGGTTTGCCGGAAGGAAACGGCAGGGGAGAAACAGCAGATGACGATTTATGTGGAAAATGAGATTCATACAGAATTTCCCTTTGACCCGCTTGAGGTGGCATCCCAGGTGGCGGAGGCGGTTCTGGATGCGGAGGACTGTCCCTATGAGACGGAGATCAATGTGCTGATCACGGATGATGAAGGAATCCGGGTTTATAACAGGGAATACCGGGAGATTGACCGTGCGACGGACGTGCTGTCCTTTCCCAATGTGCCCTTCGAGCGTCCGGCGGATTTTTCTGCCGCAGAGGAATCGGAGGCGGACTGCTTCCAGCCTGAGAGCGGAGAGCTGATCCTGGGAGACATCATCATTTCCTGCGACAGGGTCAGACAGCAGGCGGAGGCCTATGGCCACAGCCAGAAACGGGAATTCGCCTTCCTTGTGGCGCACAGTATGCTGCATCTTTGCGGTTATGACCACATGGAACCGCAGGAGGCCTCTGTGATGGAGGAGAAGCAGGAGAAGATCCTGGAAGGACTGAATATTACAAGACAGATCACAGATTAAGAACAGGAAAGTGCCTTCTGGCACCGGGAAGACGTACATGAGAGGGAAAGCAGGAACGATTCAACAGAACAGAAAATCAGGACAGGAAGGGAGAGGAACGGTCAGCCACGGGAAAAAGCGCCGGGGAAACGGCCTGGTGACCGGCATCGCCTTTTTGGCAGGGGCGCTGGCCGTCTATAAAAGAATCCCATTGACCAATCGGATTGGAGACAATGGCAACGCCTATTTTGGCATGGCCTATGATACCTGGTTGTTTTTCTTTCTGTTGTGTGGCTACGCTATGCAGACAGTGGTGGCCCGTCTGACGGCGGCAAGATGTGCGAAGGGCCAGTACCGGAATACGCGCAGGGTCTGGAATGCGGCGCTTCTGTATACTGTGGTGCTCGGGGTCGCGGGAACCGCAGCCATGCTGCTTTCCGCAGGCGTGCTTTCGGATGGTCTCTTTCGGACGGGGACAGCAGCGGTGGTGATCCGCTGCATGGCCCCGGCTGTTTTCGTCACATCCCTTCTGGGCGCTCTGCGCGGCTATTTTCAGGGGATGGGAAGCATGATTCCCACGGTATTTTCCAGGTTTGCGGAGGAGCTTGCCGGTCTCATTCTCATGTTTGTGCTCGTCTCCGGTATGGGAGAACACGGGAAAAAGGTCGGCGCACTTCTGTTTCAGCCGGACTATGAACAGGCCTTCGGCGCAGCCGGCGCCGCGATTGCTTTTCTGCTCGGAAGTCTGATTTCCCTACTGCTTCTGGTCATCCTTTATTTCCTTTTTCAGGGAAGCTTCCGGCGCAGGGAAAGGAAGGATTCGGGTAAGGGCATGGAGGGATACCGCCGTATCGGCCGTCTGATCGCAGGCGCGGCGCTCCCGGTCATTCTGACCGGCTTCGCCATGCAGGGAAGCTTTATTCTGGACCAGATTCTGTTTTTGCAGCTCATGCCTTCGGGTTCGGATACGATTGCACAGTGGGGAATCTATACGGGAAAGTACCGAATCCTGTCTGGCATTCCCGCCATGCTGGCAGCGGCGGCCTGCACCGGCCTGGTGCCGTCTCTGTCCGCTTCCGCTTTGGGAATGAACATGGGGCGGGCGAAGGAAAAGGCTTTTCTCATGCTGAAGCTGTCCCTGGCAGTGTCTCTGCCCCTGGCAGTCTATTTTGCCATCACGGCGGACAACCTGGTACCGGCCCTTTTTTCGACAGGAAATATGGAAACGGCAGCCAGGCTTTTACGGATCGGAAGCGGGGCGATCGTTCTTCAGGCGCTTGCGGTTGCGGTTTCCTGCATCCTTCATGGGCTGGAACGTGAGAAGCTGCTGTTTGGAAGTGCCGGGATATCCCTGATTGTGCATGTCATTCTGCTCTATTTCCTGCTTCACAGTTTCGGGCTGGGGATCGAAGGAGTGGTCTACGCGGTAACGGGGCTTTATGCAGTATTTGTGATACTGGGACTGGTCTGCGCGTTCCGCACGATTTCATGGAGAGGAGACTGGGGAAGGCTGATCGGTATTCCGGTTATCTCCAGCGCAGGTATGGGAGTTGTTGTCTATCTGATGAACCGCTTCCTTGCGGCTGTGATGGGAACGGGCCTTCTGTGCCTGCTCTGCTTTGCGGCGGGACTGATCATCTTTGTCTGTCTGATGCTCTCCCTGCGCGGCGTTACACAGCGGGATCTGAAAAGCATCCCCGGAGGCGGTGTGTTTCTTGCGGTAGGGAGATTTTTGCGGTTTATGTAGCGGGAAAAGCAGCGCTTTTGAATAAACTGCCGGAATAATGCTGATACTTTTGAAAAAGAAACGAAGAAACAGGAGGTTTCTGATGCGTCTTTGGAAGAAAATCAGCATTTATTTCATTTATCCGGCATGTATGCTCGCCCTTGGACTTTTCGCCGGACTCAGCGTACAGGAATTTTTTTATCCGAACCGGCAGTACATCAGGCAGGAAGAGAGCGAAGAGAGCCGGGAGACGGAAGAAAAGAAGACGCTGCAGGCTGCAGGCGGTCAGGAGCAGGTGATCACGGCGGATACCCGGTATGTGGTGGAACGGTTTGATCTCACCGATTCCATCCGGACAGAGGAGGAGGAGCCTCTGCCGGAGCAGTACATCGGAATGAACCGGGAGCAGTTTGTGGAAGCCTGTGAGGTCTATGAGGCTTCGCCTTCGCTTGAGGATCAGAACCGGGGATTTTTGTCCATGTATGTGGAGCGGTTTTCGGCGGAAGAGGTGGTGATCCGGAAAAATTATGAGAGCAGCACGAAGCCGGAGGAATTTTATCTTGCGGTAGAGAATAATTATGTGGTGGTCTATGAAGCTGATAAAAAGACCCGCTTTATGTCCACGGGAATTCCGGTTCAGAGCCTTTCCGATGAGCTGGCGGAGGAGCTTCTGAATTTCAAATATGTGGGCAGTGAGGCGGAGCTTTATGATTTTCTGGAATCCTATTCCAGTTAGCTGAGTGTGAGGAAAGTGATGAACAGAAGAAAAACGGGGATTATCGGAGGCGGGGCTTCCGGCCTGATGGCGGCAGTTGCCGCTGCGGACAGAAGAAATGGAGCCGGGGATGAGGTGGTCATCCTGGAAAAAAAAGAGAGGATCGGGAAGAAAATTCTGGTGACAGGGAACGGGAAGTGTAATCTGACCAACCTGTCTTTTTCCATGGAAAAAATCGGGGAATACTACCATGGCGCGCCGGAGGAAAGGCTGCGCGGCATTTTCTCCCGTTTCTCGCCGGAGGATACCCTGAAGCTGTTCGGAAGAATGGGCATGCTGACCACCTCCAGAGAGGGGTATGTTTATCCGCTGTCCGGGCAGGCATCCACGGTTCTGGATGTGCTGCGCTTTGAACTGGAGCGGCTGCAGGTTCGTATCCTGACGGAATGCCGGATCGTGGGAATCGAACCGCGCGGAAAGGGCGGATATCTGGTGCGCACGGAGGACGGAAACCTGCACTTTGACCGGCTGATCCTCGCCTGCGGTTCGCCCGCCGGACAGAAGGCGGGCGAGGGAATGGACGGATATACCTATGCCGAATCCCTGGGGCATCGGGTGATCCGGCCGCAGCCGGCGCTCACAGCGCTTCGCTGTGAAGGGGATTTCTGGAAAAGTCTGGCCGGTGTGCGCTGCAGCGCTTCTCTCAGGCTTTTTATTTCAGGGGAAGAGGATTGTTATCGGGAGGAGGGAGAGCTTCAGCTGACGGACTACGGCATTTCCGGCATCCCGGTTTTCCAGTTTTCCCGGTACGCTTCCTGCGCGCTGGCAAAGGGGAAACGGGTGCAGGCCCGGATCGACTTCCTGCCCTCCCTGCCAGACAGCCGAAAGGACTATGAAAGAATGGCAGAGCAGAGGATCTCCGCCTGCTTTGGCCGCTCCATGGAGGTGCTGTTCTGTGGCCTTGTGAATAAGAAAATTATTCTGACGCTTTTAAAAAGAAACGGGCTCAGACCCCAGGATACAGTGGACGAAAGGAATCGGGAGGCAGTCCGCCGGGTGTTCTCAGACCTGCGGGATTTTCCTGTGCGCGTAAAATCGGTGAATCCCTTTGGAAACGCCCAGGTCTGTGCGGGCGGTGTGCCTCTTTCGGAGGTGACGGACCGGATGGAGTCCGTGAAGCATGCGGGATTGTATTTTGCCGGAGAGCTTCTGGACGTGGACGCCCGCTGCGGCGGCTATAACCTGCAGTGGGCCTGGACCTCCGGCTTTCTTGCGGGGAAAGGGTGAGAAAACTCTTGTCCCGAAGAGGGGATTGCGATATACTCTACTCATTAAGCGCCTGAAGGCAAAAGATGAAGAGCCATAATGGGGATGGCTCGAACCTTCGGTTCGAGCCGAAGAATGGCAAAGCCATTCTTCTCCTGAATTTAATGCCGCCTGCGGTGGCGAAAAGAAGAGGAAAAGATGATACAGATCAGACAGTTGAAGCTCATGCCGGGACACAGCGACCGGGAGCTTACAGAAAAGGCGGCAAGAGTTCTGCGCATCCGGCCGGAGGAAATCGCCTCCCTGCGGGTGGTCAGACAGTCCATAGATGCGAGAAAGAAGCCGGAAATCCGGCTGATCTATACGGTTGATGTGAAGCTTGTGGCGCGGGAGGAAAAGGTCCTTTTATCCTGCAGGAAGAATCCGGATGTGGGACCTGCACCTGAGGTGCGCTATCGTTTCCCGGAGCCGGGGAAGGAGATTCTGGCAGAAAGGCCGCTCATCATCGGGACCGGTCCGGCAGGGCTTTTCTGCGGATATCTGCTTGCGAAGGCGGGATACCGGCCGCTGCTTCTGGAACGGGGAGAGGACGTGGAGAGCCGTACCAGGCGGGTGGAGGATTTCTGGAAAACGGGAGTGCTCGCGCCGGACTCCAATGTACAGTTCGGAGAAGGAGGCGCGGGCACCTTTTCCGACGGCAAGCTGAACACGCTGGTGAAGGATAAGGACGGCAGGAACGCCGAGGTCCTGAAAATCTTTGTAGAAAACGGCGCGCCGGAGGAGATCCGGTATGAAAGCAGGCCCCATGTGGGAACGGACGTGCTGTCCCGGGTGGTAAAGCACATGCGGGAGCAGATTCTTTCCTGGGGCGGCGAGGTGCGCTTTTCTACCAGAGTGACGGAGCTTGTGATGGAAGGCGGCAGGGTGCGCGGCGTGGTCTGCGAAAGCGGAGAGCGCATTGACGCCGGAGCCGTGGTGCTGGCCATCGGCCACAGCGCCCGGGATACCTTCGCCATGCTGGAGAAAAAAGGGATTCCCATGGAGGCGAAGTCCTTTGCTGTGGGCTTTCGGGTGGAGCACCCCCAGGAGCTGATCAACCTGTCCCAGTACGCACAGCGAAGCCCTGAAGCTCTGCCTCCGGCCTCCTATAAGCTCACCGCAAAAACCTCGGAGGGAAGAGGCGTGTATTCCTTCTGTATGTGTCCGGGCGGATATGTGGTCAACGCTTCCAGCGAGCCCGGACGGCTTGCGGTGAACGGGATGAGCTACAGCGGCAGGGACGGAAAAAACGCAAACAGCGCAATCATCGTTTCCGTGACGCCGCAGGATTACGGAGCTGACGGGCCGCTTGCCGGCATTCATTTTCAGCGCAGGCTGGAGGAGAGGGCATTCCGGGCGGCCGGCGGCGCGGTGCCCGTACAGCGATATGCGGACTATGCCGGAGCGGAGCGGGAAAAGAGGGAGCGTCATGTTCCGGCTGATTTCGCTCCGGCCATCAAGGGAGGCTGGAAATTTGCCGATTTGCGGGATATTCTCCCCCCTTCGGTGAGAAAGGCATTTTTGGAAGGGATGGAAGCCTTTGACCGGATCATACCGGGCTTTGCGGACGATGCGGTCTGCCTTTCCGGGGTGGAAAGCAGAACCTCCTCTCCGGTGCGCATCCCCAGGGATGAGACCCTGCAGTCCTCTGTGAGAGGACTCTATCCCTGCGGAGAGGGCGCAGGCTACGCGGGCGGGATCACCTCGGCGGCCATGGACGGCATGCGGGTGGCGGAGGCGATTGCCGCCAGGTATCAGATCTTTCAAAATGGAGGAAACGATGGAACAGTATCGGAGTAAACTAAAAGACAAGAAGAGGATCGTCGTCAAGATCGGCTCATCCTCCCTGCAGCATCCCCAGACCGGCGAGCTGGATTACATCAAGCTGGAGATTCTGGTGCGGGAGCTGTGTAATCTTAAGAATCAGGGAAAGGATGTGGTGCTCGTCACCTCCGGCGCCATCGCCCAGGGAAGAAGGGCCATGCACCTAAGCGATGAGGACTTCAGCCAGAACCGCATCGCCATGAAGCAGGCCTGCGCCGCCATCGGCCAGGCGCGGCTGATGATGACCTACGAGCGCATTTTTGCGGAATACAATCAGGTGACGGCCCAGATCCTTCTGACCAAAAATACGGTGGTGGACAATCTGAACCGCTACAACGCCCACAATACCTTTACCCAGCTTCTGAAGATGGGTGTCATCCCCGTGGTCAATGAGAACGATACGGTTGCCACCTATGAGCTGGAGCTGGACAACGATACCCTGTCGGCCATTGTGGCGGCTCTGATCGGCGCGGATCTGCTCATTCTGCTTTCGGACATCGACGGGCTTTACACGGATGATCCACGGAAAAATCCGGATGCGAAATTTGTGGATCTGGTGGAGGAGTTAAACGACTCCCATATGAATATGGCGAAGAACAGCACGGGAAGCAGCGTGGGCACCGGAGGCATGAATACGAAGCTGACGGCGGCCAGAATCGCCACCAGGGCGGGAGCCGATATGCTGATCGCCAACAGCCGGGATGTGCGGATCATCCACCAGCTGATGGACGGGCAGAATCTGGGCACGCTGTTTGTGGCGCATAAGGACGAGGATTTTGATCTTCCCGGCTTTGTATCAAGGCTGAATCAATAGATAAAGGAAGGAAAACGCATGAATAAGCAGGCAACCATGGATGAAAAAATCCAGCGGATCAACGAGCTGTATCACAAGTCCCAGAAGGAGGGACTGAGTGCTGCGGAAAAGGAGGAGCAGGCTTCGCTCCGGCAGGACTACATCAACAGCGTCCGGGCCAATCTCCGGGCGCAGCTGAATAATATCAACATTCAGAACGAGGATGGCTCCATCACCAATCTGGGAGAGGAACACGCGGCGAAGGGCTCCGGCCATGCCCAGTGAAAAAGCGGCAGAACGGCAGCTTGAGAAAAAAGAACAGCGCAGGGAAGGGCTGAAGCGCAGAAGCGGCCTGACCGGAGAGGAAAGGGCGTGCGCGGAAGAACGGATCCGGAAGGCGCTTTTTGCCCTTCCTCAGTATCAGAACGCCGGACGGCTTCTCATCTACGCTTCCTATGGGGAGGAGGTTTCCACCTGGGAGCTGATGGAGGCGGCGCTCGCTGCCGGAAAGCAGGTTTTCTGCCCCAGGGTGGAAGGAGCGGGAAGCATGTCCTTCTACCGGATCAACGGAAGAAAGGAGCTTGCGCCCGGCTTTCGGGGAATCCTGGAACCGCCTGCACAGGAGTGGAGAAAATACCGGATGCTGCCGCTTTCGGAAGGGGAGTCAGATCTTGTCGTGATGCCCGGAGCGGCTTTTGACAGAAGCTGCGGCAGGCTGGGCTATGGGGGCGGTTATTATGACCGTTTTCTGCAGACGCGGGATATCCGGAAGATCGCTTTAGGCTTCGCCTGTCAGATTCTGGATACGCTCGTACAGGAGCCGGAGGATGTCAGACCGGATCTGATCGTGACGGAGCGGGAGATCATCAGGCCGGACGACAGGAGCAGGAACGCTGGAAACAGCTGACAAAAAGAAAGGCAGGGATGGATATGGAACTTAAAGGACTGGGGAAAGCCGCTGCGGCGGTAAAATATGAACTGGCCTGTATGCCGGAGGAAGAGAAGAACCGGGCGCTTCTTGCCGCTGCGGCGGGGCTGATCCGCGACACGGACCGGATACTCACTGCGAACGCAAAAGATGTGGCGGACGGAGAGGCGAAGGGGATGCATCCCGGCCTGGTGGACCGGCTGCGGCTCACAAAAGAGCGGATACAGGCCATGGCAGAGGGGCTGAAGCAGGTGAGCGCTCTGCCGGATCCGGTGGGAGAGGTTCTGGACAGCTTCACTCGTCCCAACGGGCTGAAAATCGAAAAACGCCGGGTCCCTCTCGGCGTGATCGGCATCATTTATGAATCCAGACCGAACGTGACAGCGGACGCCTTCGGCCTGTGCTTCAAGGCGGGAAACGCCTGCATCCTGAAGGGCGGAAGCGACGCCCTTTCCTCCAATCTGGCGATCACGGAGAGCCTTCGGGCCTCCCTTAAGGAATGCGGCATCAATCCGGATGCGGTTCAGCTCATCACTGATACAGACCGGGCGGTGACAGAGCAGTTCATGCGCATGAATGAATATGTGGATGTGCTGATTCCCCGGGGGGGAGCGGGCCTTATTCGCGCGGTGGTGGAGCACAGCACGGTGCCCGTCATCGAAACGGGGACGGGAAACTGTCACATTTATGTGGATGCGTATGCTGACCTGGCGAAAGCCATTCCCATCATCATCAATGCCAAAACCCAGAGGATCGGGGTCTGCAACGCCTGTGAATCCCTGGTGATTCATGAGTCTGTCCGGGAGCGTTTTCTTCCCATGCTGGCGCAGGCACTCCGGGAGAAGAACGTGGAGCTTCGCGGGGATGAGCGGGCCCTGGAAGCGGTGCCCGATATGCTGGAAGCTACGGAAGCGGATTTTGGAACCGAATATCTGGACTACATCCTTTCCATCAAGACGGTTGACAGCCTGGAGGAAGCCATCCGTCATATCAACCGGTTCAGCACCGGTCATTCCGACGCCATTCTCACAGAAGATGCGGAACGTGCAGAGCGTTTCCTGAACGAGGTGGATTCCGCCTGCGTTTATGTGAACGCCTCCACCCGCTTTACCGACGGATTTGAGTTTGGCTTCGGTGCGGAGATCGGCATCAGCACCCAGAAGCTGCATGCAAGGGGGCCCATGGGCCTCAGCGAGCTGACCTCTTACAAATATGTGATCCGTGGAAACGGACAGATCCGGTCATAAGCGTTTAATTTTCAAAAAAGGAGAAACATACGGTATGAGCAGCGTTGTGGATAAATTTTTAAGATATGTAAAGATTGACACCCAGTCCTGGTCCCCCAGCGACACCTTCCCCAGCACGGAGAAGCAGAAGGATCTGGGAAGGCTTCTGGCGAAGGAGCTTCAGGAAATGGGAGCCTCCGATGTGAAGTTTGACGAGCAGTTCGGTTATGTGTACGCCACGATCCCTTCCACTTTAAAGGAAGGAAAGACCGCTCCCGTTCTTGGATTCATCTCCCACATGGACACGGCGATGGCGGTCAGCGGCAAGGATGTGAAGCCCCGGATCGTGGAGAACTATCCGGGCGGCGACATCGTGCTGAACGAGGCGCTCTCCGTCGTATTGAGGGAGGAAGAGAATCCGGAGCTTGCCGGTTACGTGGGAAAGAGCCTGATCGTCACGGACGGCACCACGCTTCTGGGCGCGGATGATAAGGCCGGTGTGGCGGAAATCATGACCATGGCGGAATATCTGCTGGCCCATCCGGAAATCGAACACGGAACCATTCGTATCGGCTTTACGCCGGATGAAGAAGTGGGCGGCGGCGTGGACCATTTCGACGTGGAGGGCTTTGGCGCGGATTATGCCTACACCGTGGACGGAGGTGAGCTGGGCGAGCTGGAATATGAGAACTTTAACGCCGCAGACGTGGTTCTTCGTGTGAATGGATACAGCGTGCATCCCGGCAGTGCGAAGGGAAAGATGAAAAATGCCATTCTTCTGGCACAGGAGTTTCAGGCCATGCTCCCTGTTCATGAAGCGCCGGAAGCAACAGAAGGGTATGAAGGCTTCTATCATCCTGGTACGATTCAGGGAAATGTGGAGCATGTGGACGTGGATTACATCATCCGTGACTATGATCGGGAAAAATTTGAAGAAAAGAAGGCGTTTTTCCTGAAAACGGCAGAATTTTTAAATGGGAAATACGGCGTGGATACCTTTGTGGTGGAGATGGAGGACAGCTATTACAACATGAAGGAAAAGATCATGCCGGAAAATGCCCATCTTATCAACAACGCGGCAAAGGCCATGGAAATGGCGGATGTAAAGCCCCTGATCAGCCCGATCCGGGGAGGCACGGATGGAGCGAGGCTTTCCTTCATGGGACTTCCCTGCCCCAATCTCTGTACGGGCGGCCTGAATTTCCATGGAAAATATGAGTACATCTGCATCGAATCCATGGAAAAGGTCGTGCAGATTCTTCTGAACATCATTTCCCTGTATGCCGCAGGGAACGACAGGTGACGGATACTGCAAAAACAGACAACGGAAAGGGACAGGTACGAATGACTGCTGAAAATCTGGAAACGCTTCTTGCTTCCATAGACTTATCGAAACCGGCGCCGGAGGAGGAGCCGCTCCGGCAATACTATTTTCTGAAAAGATGCCGTATCCATGTGCAGAAAGAGGCGGAAAGGCTTGGCAGGCCGCTGACGGCCTGTGTCACCACCTTCGGCTGCCAGATGAATGCCAGGGATTCGGAAAAGCTTTCCGGCATTCTGGAACAGGCGGGATATGTGCTGACGGAGAGCGAAGAGGCCGATTTTGACATTTATAATACCTGCACCGTCCGTGACAATGCCGACCAGCGGGTGTACGGAAGGCTGGGGCGGCTAAACAGCCTGAAGAAGAAAAATCCCGGGATGAAGGTGGCTCTGTGCGGCTGTATGATGCAGGAGCCGGGAACCATTGAAAAGATCCAGAAGAGCTACCGCTTCGTGGATCTCATATTCGGCACCCACAATATCTATAAGTTCGCCGAGCTCCTGAACGCCGTATTTGAGCAGGACGGGATGATCGTCGATATCTGGCAGGGAACGGACCGGATCGTGGAAGACCTTCCGGTGGAGAGAAAATATCCCTTCAAATCCGGCATCAACATCATGTTCGGCTGCAACAATTTCTGCAGCTACTGCATCGTTCCCTATGTGCGGGGCCGTGAGCGCAGCAGAAATCCGCAGGATATTCTGCGGGAAATTGAGCGTCTGGCAGCGGACGGCGTGGTGGAGGTGATGCTGCTGGGACAGAACGTGAACTCTTACGGGAAAAATCTGGAGCAGCCCGTCAGCTTTGCCGAGCTTCTTTCCGAGGTGGTGAAAATCGACGGCATCAAACGTGTGCGGTTCATGACCTCCCATCCCAAGGATCTTTCCGACGATCTGATCCGGGTGATGGCTTCTTCCGACAAGATATGCCGCCATCTGCACCTGCCGCTCCAGTCCGGTTCCACCCGCATCCTGAAGGCCATGAACCGGCGCTATACGAAGGAGCAGTATCTGGAGCTGGTGGACCGGATACGGACTGCCATTCCGGACATCGCCCTGACGACGGACATCATCGTGGGCTTTCCGGGAGAGACCCCGGAGGACGTGGATGAGACCATCGATGTGATTAAAAAGGTGCGCTTTGACAATGCCTTTACCTTCATCTATTCCAAGCGCACCGGGACACCGGCCGCTTCCATGGAAAATCAGGTGCCAGAGGCGGATGCCCATGCGGGCTTCGACCGGGTGCTGAAGGCCGTGCAGGAAACGGCCCGGGAACAGGTCAGGCTCCTTGCCGGAAAGACGATGGAAGCCCTGGTGGAAGAGGTGAACGAGCATGATGCCTCTCTTGTGACCGGAAGGCTTTCCAACAACACGCTGGTTCATTTTCCGGGAGACGCTTCTCTGATCGGAAAAATCGTGCCGGTAAGGCTGGAAGAGTATAAGGGCTTCTATTATCTGGGAGAGCGGGCAGAGAAAGACTGAATACAAAGGAGAGACGGAAAGCATGGCAGAAATGACACCGATGATGCGCAAGTATGTGGAGACAAAGGAGCAGTACCCGGACTGTATTCTATTTTACCGCCTCGGTGATTTTTATGAAATGTTTTTTGAAGATGCCCTGACGGCATCGAGAGAGCTGGAAATCACACTTACGGGAAAGGACTGCGGACTTGAGGAGCGGGCGCCCATGTGCGGCGTCCCTTATCATGCGGTGGAAAATTATCTGGGACGTCTGGTGAGCAAGGGCTATAAGGTTGCCATCTGTGAGCAGATGGAAGACCCGAAGCAGGCGAAAGGACTGGTCCGCAGGGAAGTGGTGCGGATCGTCACGCCCGGAACCAATCTGAATCTTCCGACGCTGGAGGAAAATAAGAATAATTTCCTGATGTGCATCGCCTATTTTTCCGGAAAGGCGGGAATTTCCGCCGCAGACGTGACGACAGGAGATTACTATCTGACAGAGGTAGAGGATAACCGGAAGCTGATGGATGAGATCATCCGTTATTCCCCGTCGGAGATCATCTGCAACGACGCTTTTCTGCTGAGCGGAATGGATCTGGAGGATCTGAAAGGAAGACTTCGGATCTCCATTTCCTCCCTGGAGCCACACTATTTTGACGAAGCTCTCTGCAGGAATGTGCTGCTGGAGCATTTTCATGTGGGGGCGCTTTCCGGGCTTGGGGTGGAGGAATTCCCCAACGGAATGATTGCCGCCGGAGCGCTTCTTTCCTATTTATATGAGACGCAGAAGATTCCGCTCAGCCATTTCACCCATATTGAACCCTATCTGGTAAACCGCTTCATGCTTCTTGACAGCTCCACCAGAAGAAATCTGGAGCTGACTGAGACGCTGCGGGAGAAGAACAAAAGAGGCTCCCTTCTGTGGGTGCTTGATAAGACAAAGACCGCCATGGGCGCAAGAATGATGCGTTCCTTCCTCGAGCAGCCGCTGGTGAAAAAAGCGGAGATGGAGGAGCGGCTGGATGCGGTCGAGGCGTTCTGTAAGGACCCTCTTTCCCGTGACGAGATCCGGGAATACCTGAATCCGGTTTATGATCTGGAGAGGCTGTTGGGCAAGGTGAGCTATAAGACGGCCAATCCACGGGATCTGATCGCCTTCCGCAGCTCCATGGAGATGCTGCCGCCCATCAAAACCGTGCTGAGAAATCTGCCGGGAGCGGCAAACCAGAGGATTGAGGAAGAGATTGACGGCCTGGAAGATCTGTGCGCGCTGATCCGGGATTCCATCGAGGAGGAGCCTCCCGTTTCCATCCGTGAGGGCGGCATGATCCGTGAGGGCTATAACGAGGATGTGGACAACCTGCGCCGGGCCAAGACGGAGGGAAAGACCTGGCTTGCCGAGCTGGAAAACACGGAGCGGGAGCGCACGGGAATCAAAAATCTGAAAATCAAATACAATAAGGTGTTCGGTTACTATTTTGAGGTGACCAAATCCTATCTGGAGCTGGTTCCCGATGACTATACCAGAAAGCAGACGCTGACCAATGCGGAACGGTTTACCATGCCAAGGCTGAAGGAGCTGGAGGATACCATCCTCAACGCGGAGGACAAGCTCTGTACCCTGGAATATGACCTGTTCTGTGAGATCCGGGACAAAATCGCCGCCCAGGTGGAACGCATTCAGACCACGGCGAAGGCGGTCGCAAGGCTGGACGTGTTCTGTTCCCTTTCCCTTGTGGCGGAGCAGAATCATTATGTCAGACCCTCTTTGAATGAAAAGGGGCTGATCAATATCAAGGACGGCAGGCATCCGGTGGTGGAGAAGATGATCGACCACGATATGTTCATCCCAAACGATACCTATCTGGACAACCACTCCCATCAGATCGCTGTGATCACCGGACCGAACATGGCGGGAAAATCCACCTATATGCGTCAGACCGCGCTGATTGTGCTGATGGCGCAGATCGGAAGCTTTGTTCCTGCAAGGAAGGCCGATATCGGCGTGGTGGACCGGATTTTCACCAGAGTGGGTGCCTCGGACGATCTGGCCAGCGGACAGAGCACTTTCATGGTGGAGATGAGCGAGGTGGCGAACATTCTGAGAAACGCCACGAAGAACAGCCTTCTGATCCTGGACGAGATCGGACGGGGAACCTCCACCTTTGACGGCCTCGCCATCGCCTGGGCGGTGATCGAGCACATCAGCAACCGGAAGCTTCTGGGCGCGAAAACCCTGTTCGCCACCCATTACCATGAGCTGACGGAGCTGGAAGGCAAGATGAACAACGTGAACAACTACTGCATCGCCGTCAAGGAAAAGGGAGACGATATCGTTTTCCTGAGAAAGATCGTTAAAGGCGGTGCGGATAAGAGCTACGGCATTCAGGTGGCCAGGCTGGCAGGCGTTCCGGATATGGTCATCGACCGGGCCAAGGAGATCGTGGAGCAGCTTTCCGACAACGATATCACGGAAAAGGTGCAGAGCATCGCGGTGACGGACGGCAGCTCATCCTCATCCAGAAAGCAGGAGCATTATGACGAGGTGGATCTGGAGCAGATTTCCCTGTTCGATACGGTGACGGATGCGGATGTGCTGGAGGAGCTGAAAAGCGTGGAAGTCAGCACCATGACCCCTCTGGATGCCCTCAACACCCTGTACCGCCTTCAGAATAAGCTGAAGAACCGTTGGTAGAGCACGAAAAGTACATCTAAGTCAGCAAAGGACGCTGACTAAGATGTACTATGTTTCGTGCCGAAGAATGGTTCTCCTTCAGGAGAACCTGAAGGGGAACCATTCTTCCGGGGTGTTGGCGACGGGGGGAGAGTCTGAGGGGGAATTATTCTCCCCGGGACTGCGGCGGCAGGTGGAGCGGAAGGAGATGTTGAAATGGCAGAGATCAGGCTGCTTGACAGCAATACGATAGATAAGATCGCGGCGGGCGAGGTGGTGGAACGGCCTTCCAGTGTGGTGAAGGAGCTGGTGGAAAACGCGATGGACGCGGGCGCAGACGCCATAACGGTGGAGATCCGGGACGGCGGCTGTTCCTTCATCCGCGTGACGGACAACGGGGACGGCATTGAGAAGGAGCAGATCCGAAAGGCGTTTTTCCGCCATGCCACCAGTAAGATCAGCACGGCGGAGGATCTGTATCATATCCACAGTCTGGGGTTTCGGGGGGAGGCGCTTTCCAGCATCGCGGCGGTTTCCATGGTGGAGCTGATCACCAAAACAAAGGATTCTCTTACCGGCATCCATTACAGGCTGGACGGCGGCGTGGAAAAGGAATTTTCTGAAATTGGCGCGCCGGAGGGAACCACGATGATCGCACGCGAGCTTTTTTTCAACACGCCGGTGCGAAAGAAATTCCTGAAAACTCCGGCGACGGAAGGCAGTTATGTATCCGATCTGATGGAGCATATGGCCCTGTCCCGTCCGGATGTGGCGTTTCAGTTCATGGTGAACGGGAACGTCCGTTTTCACACATCGGGAAACGGAGACCTGAAGGAAATCATATACCGCATCTATGGAAGGGAAATCGCCGGACAGCTTCTGCCGTTTACTGCGCAGATGGAGGGGCTGTCCATTGACGGCTTTTTGGGAAGTCCCTCGGTGGTCCGCTCCAACCGAAACTTTGAGTTTTTCTTCGTCAACGGAAGATATATCCGAAGCCCGCTGCTGTCCAAGGGACTGGAAGCGGGATATAAGGCCTGGCTGATGCAGCATAAATTTCCCTTTGCCCTGCTGCATCTGACCTCCGACCCGGAGAACATCGACGTGAACGTGCATCCCTCCAAGATGGAGGTGCGTTTTTCTGACCAGCCCGGCGTCTATGCCTTTCTGGAAGAGCAGGTGCGCCAGACGCTGCACCGGCGGGAAATGATTCCGGATGTGAAGCTGGATGATCCTGCAGCCGGAAGAAAGAAGGAGCAGGCCGCCCCAAAAGAGCAGAATGCAAAGGTAGAACAGGCGAAAAAGGAAGAGCGGAAAGAAACGGCCGTTCCTCCCATGCCGCCGGTGGCATCACGAAAGCCTGTTCCCGTGACGGATGAGGGTCGGAAGGCGGAATCGGAAAAGACGGCAGAGGAGAACCGGAAACCGGCCGCCGGTCCTGTGGAGGAGAAAAAACGCTCCGGGGAAGAACGCCCCGGGCAAACTAAAGAACCTGCTCCGGGACCGGAGAAAGAAGTTTCGCCGAATCCCGAACCAGCCGCAAGGGAAAAGAAGGAAAAGCCCGAAGCGCCCCAGCCCTTTGAGACGGCCAGGCGTTCCCGCCTGCTTCAGGAGGAAGAGGCACAGTATACGGTTTCCGAAGCGAAACAGATGGAGCTGTTTGATGGAAAGCTTCTGAGTGAGGAGGCGGCAAAGAGCTATCAGATCATCGGTCAGGTATTCGATACCTACTGGCTGGTGCAGTATGAGGACCGGCTTCTCATCATCGACCAGCACGCAGCCCATGAAAAGGTGAAGTACGAGGCGCTGGTGAAGAAGCTGCGGGAGGGGCAGGTGGACAGTCAGAATCTGGCGCCGCCTATGATCCTGAACCTTTCCGCCATGGAAGCGCATACCCTGCAGGAGTACGGAGATTATTTTGCCAGGATGGGCTTTGAGATCGAAGATTTCGGCGGAAATGCCGTTGCGGTGCGCGCGGTTCCCTGCGACCTGTACGGACATTATGAAAAGGATTTCCTCCAGGGAATTCTGGATGAGCTGGAGGAAGAGCCGCCCCGGGGCACGCCCGCCATCATCGCGGAAAAGCTTGCGTCCATGGCCTGCAAGTCGGCTGTGAAGGGCAATATGCGGATTTCCACAAAAGAGATGGAGGCTTTGCTGGACCAGCTTCTGAGTCTGGAAAATCCCTATCACTGTCCGCATGGACGGCCGACCATCATAACCATGAGCAAGTATGAGCTGGAAAAGAAGTTTAAGAGGATCGTCTGAATGAAAGAGGAAGCAGTGAAACAGCCGTTAATCATCCTGACCGGGCCGACGGCAGTGGGAAAGACGGCGCTTTCCATAAAACTGGCAAAAAAGGTGGGCGGGGAAATTATCTCCGCCGATTCCATGCAGGTTTACCGGCATATGGATATCGGATCGGCCAAAATCCGTCCGGAAGAGATGGAGGGTGTTCCCCATCATCTGATTGATATTCTGGAGCCGTGGGAGGAATTTAACGTCACCGTTTTTCAGAAAAAAGCGAAGGAGGCGATTGCGGACATCGAAAGCAGGGGCCGCATTCCCATCCTCGCCGGAGGAACGGGGTTTTATATTCAGGCCGTGCTGTATGACATTGATTTTACAAAAAAACCGGAGGACACCTCCATCCGTGAAGCGCTGGAGCGGACCGTGCAGGAGAAGGGCGCGGAATATCTGCATCAGATGCTGCGGGAGGTGGACCCTCAGTCCGCGTCCCAGATCCATGCCAATAATATCAAACGGGTGGTGCGCGCGCTGGAATTCTTTATGCAGACCGGGCAGAAGATTTCGGAACACAACGAGCGGGAACGGGGCAGGGAGAGCGCCTATAACGCCTGTTATTTTGTCCTGAACGATCACAGGGAAACCGTTTATGCGAGAATCGACCGCCGGGTGGACAAAATGCTTGCGGAAGGCCTGGTGGAAGAGGTGAAGGCGCTGAAGAAGATGGGATGTACCAGAGATCTGGTTTCCATGCAGGGCCTTGGCTATAAGGAGATCTTGGGCTTTCTGGATGGGGAATACGATCTGGACCGGGCGGTGTATCTGATCAAAAGGGATACCAGGCATTTCGCCAAGAGACAGCTGACCTGGTTTCGCAGGGAGCGGGATGTGCTCTGGCTGGATCGTCAGGATTTTGCTTCGGAAGAGGAAATTCTGGATCACATGATTCAGGAATGTACGGATAGAAAACTTTTCGTGAAAAGAGGATTTGTGAAATGACAACGGAAAAAAGGATGGCGGAGGCCTCCATTACGGATTTTTATCAGACCATGGGAATCTCAAAGGAGGTCTGCGCCTTTGGAGAGAAGGTGCTTTCATCTCTTAAGGAACGGTTTGACAAGATTGATGAGACGGCGGAATACAACCAGATGAAGGTTTTAAAGGCCATGCAGGATAACCGGGTGAGCGAGGCCTGTCTGCTCGGAACCACGGGCTATGGCTATAATGATCTGGGAAGGGACACGCTGGAGGCGGTTTATGCCTCGGTGTTTCATACGGAGGACGCCCTGGTGCGCCCGCAGATCACCTGCGGCACCCATGCGCTGGCCCTGGCGCTTCTGTCAAACCTGAGGCCGGGGGATGAGCTGCTTTCTCCGGTTGGAAAGCCTTATGATACGCTGGAGGAGGTGATCGGCATCCGGGAGTCCGCAGGTTCGCTGAAGGAATACGGGATCAGCTACCGGCAGGTGGACCTGCTTGCGGACGGAAGCTTTGATTATGAGGGCATCCGCAGCGCGCTGAATGAAAAAACGAAGCTGGTCACCATCCAGCGCTCCAAGGGCTATCAGACCCGGCCCACCCTTTCCGTTTCCGCCATCGGAGAGCTGATTTCCTTTATCAAGAGCATCCGTCCGGACGTGATCTGCATGGTGGACAACTGCTATGGAGAATTCGTGGAGCGGATCGAGCCGACGGATGTGGGAGCGGATATGTGCGTGGGCTCCCTGATCAAGAATCCGGGCGGCGGGCTTGCACCCATCGGCGGCTATATTGCGGGACGAAAGGACTGCGTGGAGAACGCGGCCCGTCGTCTGACCTCTCCGGGACTGGGCAAGGAAGTGGGCGCGTCCCTGGGGATCCTGCCTCAGTTCTACCAGGGCTTTTTCCTGGCGCCGACGGTGACGGCAGGTGCCCTGAAGGGCGCGATTTTTGCCGCAAACCTGTTTGAACGGCTCGGCCTGCCCGTCGTTCCGAACGGCACGGAAAGCCGTCATGACATCATTCAGGCTGTCACCTTCAATGATCCGAAGGGGCTGATCGCCTTCTGCGAGGGCATCCAGGCGGCGGCGCCCGTGGACAGCTTCGTGGTGCCGGAGCCCTGGGATATGCCGGGCTATGACAGCCAGGTGATCATGGCGGCCGGAGCCTTTGTTTCCGGTTCCTCCATCGAGCTTTCTGCGGACGGACCGCTGAAGCCTCCCTATGCGGTTTATTTTCAGGGAGGACTGACCTGGCCCCATGCCAAATTCGGTATTCTGAAGGCGCTGCAGCGCTGTGTGGATGCGAAAACGGTAGAGCTTCCCTGAGAATGCTGTCGAATGGAGCGAAGCTTTCGCCGAAATTTTTCCCATTCGCTTCTATACATGAATTTGGAAGTATGTTAATATAAGTATTGGCAAAACCTGTAAGGATAAACCGGAGGGTTTTCCTGCCTTTTTTATAAGCGTTCGGAAGCGTGGAAGAAAAGAGGCAATATGAATCAAACAAAAGAAAAACAACCATGCTATGAAGAGATGAAGCCCTATGAGAAGTTTCTGGCCAGAGGGCCGGAGCATCTTTCGGAAGCGGAGCTGCTTGCGATTATCATCCGCACGGGAACCAAAACCATGGATTCCCTGCAGCTCGCGAAGCAGGTGCTGTCGCTGCCAAAGGGACAGGAAAAGGGGCTTCAGGGGCTTCAGTATCTGTCCGTCGCCGATCTGTGCAGGGTCAGCGGCATCGGCGAGGTGAAGGCGGTGAAAATCAAGTGTCTCATCGAGCTTTCCCGACGGCTTGCCATGGCGGACAGGCGTGACCGTCTCCAGTTTACAAGACCGGGAACTGTGGCAGACTACTATATGGAGCGCATGCGGTACCTGCAGACGGAGGAGGTGATCCTCGTGATGACCGACAACAAGAACCGTCTGATCTGTGACCGGGTGCTGTCCAAGGGAACGGTGAACTGCTCCCTCATGTCCCCACGGGAGGTTTTTCTGGTGGCGCTGGAATACCATGCGGTACATATCCTGCTGATCCACAATCACCCCAGCGGTGACGCGGCGCCCAGCAGACAGGATATTGAAATTACGGAGCATCTTGCCAGGCTGTGTGACATGATGCAGCTCCCCCTTCTTGATCACATCATTGTAGGGGACGGTTGCTATGTGAGCTTTAAGGAGTCCGGCCTGCTGAAATAAGGAAGGAGAAATTATTTTGTCTACGAATGCTTTTGGAATCGATCTGGGTACGAGCAATATCAAGATTTACAGCGCGGCGGACGATCATATCATGATCGAGAAGAACATGATCGCGATCCAGAATAAAAAGAATATCTTCGCCTACGGGGATTCCGCCTATGAAATGTATGAGAAGGCGCCGGGAAATATTCAGATTTCCTATCCTCTGTGCAACGGCGTGATTGCGGATATCCGGAATATGGAAACGCTGATCCGCTTCTTCATTACGGATATTTCCAAGGGAAATGTGAAGCCCGCGGATTATTATATTGCGGTTCCCACCGATATCACGGAGGTGGAGAAAAGAGCCTTTTACGATCTGATCAAGGATGCCAATGTGAAGGCGAAGAAGATCATGGTGGTGGAAAAGGCTGTGGCGGACGGACTGGGTCTGGATATCGACGTGAAGAATTCCCAGGGCGTTCTTGTTGTAAACGTGGGGCACGATACCACAGAGGTTTCCATCCTGTCTCTCGGCGGCATCGTCTTAAGCCGTCTGATCAAGACGGGAGGCCTGAAGTTCGACGAAGCCATCCGCGGAGCAGTCCGTAAGGAGTATGGCCTTCTGATCGGAGGAAAGACGGCGGAGGGAATCAAGAAGTCCCTGGCCGGACTGGAAGAGGCGGGAACGGGAGCGCAGGTATTCGGCCGTGATATTGTGACCGGACTCCCTGTGGAGAGAGAGATTCCCACCGACCTGGTGGTTTCCTGCCTGGAGGAGCACTTTAATACGATTATCGACTGCGTGAAGCTGATTCTGGAGCGTACGCCTCCGGAGCTTGGCGCGGACATTTACCGCCACGGCATCTATCTGACGGGAGGGGCGTCCCAGATCAGCCATCTGGCGGATAAGCTGAAAAACAGCACGGGCCTGAAGGTGAATGTGGCGGAGCGCCCCATCGAAAGCGTGGTGCTGGGGCTTTCCAAGATCCTGAACGACGACAATTACAAGTCGGTTGCCTATGCGATCGAAGGGATGGGTAAATGAGTCCTGTAGTCAAGAAAAAGAAAAACAAGT
>CAJFMW010000015.1 GCA_904392525.1 uncultured Eisenbergiella sp. | reverse complement strand
GTTCCCTATCGTATAAAAAAAGACGCTCCGCTGTGGATGCGCACTCGCGCGAAAAGGAAATTATTGCCTGACGGCAATCGCGCTCGGCGCGAGTGTGCGCCAAGGCGCACACTCCTTTATCAGTCCAGATGGAACACGTTCTTCAGGTCGATGCTCACCGGGCTGTTGTCCGGATTGGTCTCCATGATGTCAGCCATATAATCCCACCATTTCCGGTTGATGGCAGTGTCCGCTCCTTTGGCCCAAAGCTCTTCATCCTCAATCTCGATGTAGCCGAACAGGGTCAGCGTCTCCTTATCCAGAAAAATGGTATAGTTCTTTCCGCCGTGCTCATGAATCATATCCTTCATTTCCGGCCAGAGCAGGTTATGGCGTCTTTCGTACTCCTCCTCCTGTCCCTCATACAGTTTCATCTTAAATCCTTTAATCATCTTTCTCTCCTTTTCCGCCGTCAAAAACGGCTTTTCATCTCTTTATTCTTCGTTATTTACTTCGCTGAAGGAACAATTCGGAACCGGCATTTCCTCACGCCGGGATCTCCGTTCTCAGCGGGCACCTCCCAGGAAATGCAGTAAACGCTTTCCAGAACTCCCTTGTGGGAAGAGTGCTTCTTTTCCTCCACCAGGAAACCGCCTGCCAGATCCTGCGTTTCCACACAGCAGGCGTATTTTTCTCCCACAATCCGCACGTGACCGTCACGAATCTCAGGGCGGTACTGGGTCACCAGATTCTCCCACAGCGGAACGTCCCCTTCCGCTTCCAGCTCATCTTCGATTTCCAGCACCTCCGTCCGGGGATCGTAGGAAAAGTGCCGGACGAGCTCTTTCACCCGGCTGTCGCCGTATGCGCCCGCGAAGTGAATCTCGCAGCCGCCTCTGCCGTCCGCCTCAAAACTGCTGCTGCCGTATTCGGCTCCATCCTTCTGCCCTTCTCCGTCCAGGATCGGCACACTGTGCCCAAAGGAGTTATTGCAGAGGATCTGATAACGCTCCGGACCAAAATACTGCCTGGTATATTCTCCGGCTCCCAGATCGGTCAGGAGCATCTCATCTCCCAGCATATACAGGAAGCTTCCCACATCATTGTGATTATGCGGCTCTCCGTTGTGGCCGCCCTTGCAGGCCATTCCGCCGCCGCTCTTACCATGAGCGATATTCCACTGCGCCGCATTGAGAACCATCACGTTTCCCTCATCCGCTTTCGCGTGTTCTCCGCCTTCGGCCGCGCCGCTTTCTCCGGAACCGTCCGCCGCCTGCTTCTTTTCTTCCTCCTTGAGATAATCCCGCGTCCAGAGCACATCGCGCAGATTACACATGAAGCGGAAACAGGAATCTCCCTCAAAACCGCGCGCCACGGAGACGGGCGGGATCACCATATCCGGATAGCGCATCGCCAGATAACAGGTCAGCCCCATCTGATAATTCCCATGACTGCTGCCGTCGGAAAAGCTGAGCGTTCTTCCGGAGGGGAAATAGCATTTCTGCTGGAACAGGGCGATTTTGTGGCATTTTTCCTGGGCCAGCAAGTCCGTCTTTCCGTTCGTATAACGCTGCAGCATCTCCGCAAATCCCACATAATAGGCAAAGCCATAGGAAAAATAGTCCAGTCCTTCCATGCAGGTTCCGTCCTCCGCGAACCCGCCAATATAGTGTGTCAGGGACGCCTGCAGCCTCTCCAGAAGCGCATTCAGCTTTTCCGGCTCATCCTGCATCAGATACATGCCGATGCAGCCGATACTGCCGCCGCACACCGCGTTCCAGTTATGATCCGCGCCCTCCCAGGGACGATAGGGCGGTGTGCTCTCCAGAAACGGATTCATCACCCTGCGGAAGATATTTTCCCGCACCAGCTGCCTCACATCCTCCGGCAGCTTATCGCCCGCCAGACTGATGATTTCCGCCAGGGCCTGTCCCGTCTCTGACGCGAACAGATCCACGCAGACCCGCCAGTCGGGATCCGAATCCCTGTGCACGTGGGCTGGAAGCGCCCAGCATTCCTCATCGCAGATCCCCTTCAGGACCTCGACAAGCTTTTTCACATATCTTTCACCGCCGTCCAGAATGGCAAGACAGCCGAATACCGCCAGATATTTTCTGCGGGTAAAATAAACATCCTCATAGCGGAGCCGGTTTCCCGTCTTTTCAAACAGAGAAAAGAGCTCCTCGTCCGCCTCCGGCATGGCCTTATCCATCATCTCGCCGGCATTTTTTCTGATGCAGTCCATATACTGCTCTAAAAAAGTCCTAAGCTTTTCCTGCATACATGACTCCTTTCAGAACACATGACTTTTTTCAGATATCACTTCCATACACTTCAATCTGTGTCAGAGCCGGGAACGGAGAAGGATCGTCCGCCTTGATCAGCTCGCCCAGCTTCAGCCACTCGATCCGTTTCTTTTCAAAGGTGAAAACATGGGGAAGCACCGATTTTTCCATGGGAAGCTGCATGCTGCTGCCGTCAGAAAAAGTGAGCTTTCCGTCCACCCACCAGTTATCGTGCGGGAAATCAGCCCTCGTATAAAGGACCACCTTATCCACTTCAACCGGCCTTCCGAACTCCAGCGTCAGCTCCGCGTCGTCCTGCATGTTGATTCCCCAGGAAGCATAGGGCCATGCGCCGTGAGAACGGTTCTCCGTCACGCCGTCAATGGCATTCATCGCAGCAAACACAGATTCCCCTCTGGTCTCCACGTTCGCGTGCGCCCGCGGGAAACAGACCGTATTCCCGTGCTGGTCATTCACATTCAGCGCCAGGTTTCTGTACGCGTGGACATCCGTCTCCTGCGCCTTTCTTACCGTTACCAGATGCTTCTCTCCCGTAAAGGCTCTGGGCGAATAGCAGATTCTCTTTTCTCCGAACGGAATCCGGTATTCATAGCTGCCCTTCAGATAGACCAGAGATTTCCCCAGCACGTCCTCAATCTGCAGCCATGCATACACCGCTTCCTGCGTGCTTTCCACAACGAGCCTGTCGCCCTCTTCGTATTCCCCGTCCACCAGAAGGCGCGCTTCTTCCTCTCCGCTATCCTGCGCCTTCAGGCTGCCGTCCGGCCCAATCCATTTGATTGTATACATTTTTTCCCCTTTCTCCGCCGCCTTCGGCGGCATTTAATTTAAAGAAGAATCACGAAGTGATTCTTCCAGGAAGATGGCCACAGACCATCTTCCGCCCCTTTTTCCAGCACGAACCGCGGTTCGTGCTGCCGCCTACGGCGGCATATCTGAAAAAGCCCTTCCGCACCAGATGCGGAAAGGCTTTCCATATCCAACCAGTGTCTTTTACTGGGGCTGTTTTCCGATATAAGCCAGGATACCGCCGTCCACATACAGAACATGTCCGTTCACAAAGTCGGAAGCGTCGGATGCCAGGAATACGGCAGGTCCCTGCAGATCCTCAGCAACTCCCCAGCGGGCAGCCGGAGTCTTTGCGATGATGAACTGATCGAAGGGATGTCTGCTTCCATCGGGCTGGATCTCACGAAGAGGAGCCGTCTGAGGAGTAGCGATGTAGCCGGGTCCGATGCCGTTGCACTGGATGTTGTACTCGCCGTACTCGGAAGCGATGTTTCTGGTGAGCATCTTCAGACCGCCCTTAGCCGCAGCATAAGCGGAAACGGTTTCTCTTCCCAGTTCGCTCATCATGGAGCAGATGTTGATGATCTTTCCATGTCCCTTCTTGATCATGCCGGGGATAACGGCCTTGGATACGATGAACGGAGCGTTCAGGTCAACATCGATAACCTGACGGAATGCTTCCGCGCTCATCTCCAGCATGGGAATACGCTTGATGATTCCGGCATTGTTTACCAGGATGTCAATCGTTCCGACTTCCTCTTCCACCTTCTTCACGAAAGCGTTCACTGCCTCTTCATCCGTTACGTCGCACACGTAACCATGCGCGTCGATGCCTTTTTCCTTATAAGCTGCAAGTCCCTTGTCCACCAGTTCCTGCTTGATGTCATTGAATACGATTGTAGCTCCTGCCTCAGCATATGCGGTCGCAATCGCGAAGCCGATTCCGTAGGAAGCTCCCGTTACCAGAGCAACTTTGCCTTCCAGTGAAAAGCTGTTTAAAATTCCCATGATACTGTTCCTCCTTATTTTTTTCGTCGTTAGACTTTATTTTCTCACCGGCCTCCCGCCCTTACGGGCATATGGGCGGCCGGGATTTGCCAGAAATAACTTACATGATTTCCTTCATTCCGACGCCGTCCATGTCGTCGAAATCCTGATTTTCTCCTACCATGCCCCAGATAAAGGTATAGTTTCTGGTGCCGCTTCCGCAATGGATGGACCAGCTCGGAGAAATTACCGCTTCCTCGTTGCGCATCACGATGTGTCTGGTCTCGGTGGGTTCTCCCATGTAATGCATCACAAAGGCATCCTCAGGAAGATCGAAGTAGAGATAAACCTCCATTCTTCTGTCATGCGTATGACAGGGCATGGAATTCCATACGCTGCCCGGCTTTAAGGAGGTCATGCCCATCTCAAGCTGACAGCTCTCCACCTGACCGGGAAGAATGTACTTGCAGATCACTCTGTGATTGGACTCTTCCAGGCTTCCAAGCTCCACCTTGTTTTCATCCTTGATGATTACCACGCCGTCCTCCGGGGTTCCCTCTCTCTTAATCAGGACCGTCGGGCAGGTTCTGTGGGCAGGCGCGCTGTTTAAGTAGAATTTTGCAGGATTTCCTGCATCATCACTTTCAAATGAAATATCCCTGGAGCCCATTCCTATATACATACCTTCTCTGGGCGCCACGTTGTAAACTTTACCGTCTACCGTGATCTTTCCGGCTCCGCCGATGTTGATCACACCCAGCTCTCTTCTCTGCAGGAAATATTCCGCACGAAGCTCTTCCCCTGCCGTGAGAACCAGCTTTTTATTCACAGGAGTAGCCGCTCCGATGATGATACGATCGATATGGCTGTAAACCAGCCTGATCTCATCCGGCGTAAACAGCCCCTGAACCAGAAATTCATCTCTCAGACGTTCTGTGGTGTAGTGCTTCACATCCTTCGGTGAGCACGCCGTTCTTAACTCCATAACTACCTCTCTTTCCGCTGCCGTAGGCAGCATTTAATTTCCAGGCAGACGACCTGTTGTCCCTTGTAATTCTATCATATCATTCTTTATATTCCTGTTCTTGTGTTATTTTCTTTAAAATCTTGCTTATTCTGAACATCTATCGTATACTGGGAAGCATAGATATCATATCTGTTTTACTTACAGAAAGAGAAGAGGATTACCAATGAATGAATTCAGTTCCTGCAAGCTGGCCATGCAGTCATGCATGGAAAGCAAAAGCTTTGCGGTAGCTCATCTATATAACGACGATAAGCCCATGGACATGCACATCCATGACTGCTATGAAATCTATTACTCGATATCCGGCGGGAAGCAGTTCCTGATCGACAACCGCTTCTACGACATCCAGCCCGGCGACATTTTTTTCATTAATCAATACGAGAGTCACTATCTCTCTCAGCTCGACCAAGCCGTGCATGAGAGATTTGTGCTCGCGATTCATCCGGATTTTCTGACTTCCTTAAGTTCGGAAAAAACGGATTTGAACCTGTGCTTCCATTTTCGCAGCGATGAACTTTCCCACAAGCTGCATCTGACGGAAGAAGAACAGAACCGGTTCCGCTATTTCGTCCACAGGCTCAACGGCCCGTCCGTCTTCGGCTCCGACCTTGAAGATAAGGCGGTTTTCACAGAGCTCATGGTATTTCTCAACCGGATTTTCTATCAAAGAACGGAATCCCGTAAGGAGGTGGAAGATGCGCCCTCCTATCACACCCAGGTAGATGAGATTCTGACCTTCATCAACCAGAACATCAGCTCTCCCTTAAGCATCGACGATCTTTCCGGCCACTTTTTCCTGAGCAGCTCCTACCTGTGCCGGATCTTCAAGGCGGCCACGGGAACCACGATCAACAAATATATCACCGCAAAGCGGATTACCGTTGCCAAATCCCTCTTAAGCTCCGGCTACTCCGTGACGGAGACCTGCGAGCGCTGCGGCTTCAATGACTACAGCAACTTCCTGAAGGCTTTCACCAAGGCTGTGGGAATCTCCCCGAAGAAGTATGCCCAGTGCTCCGCGGGCTGAAATCCGAGGAGCACGCCGGGCACCGTCCGGCGCGGACTGCGGGAATCCTTCAGGCAGTCCGTTCCTCGGTCTGTGCCAGCTGCATCTGATAATAATAGCCCTTCTGTGCCATCAGCTCCTCATGGGTTCCCCGCTCCGCGATCCGTCCTTCCTCGATGACCAGGATCAGGTCGGCGCTCCGGATGGTGGAAAGCCGGTGCGCGATTGCCAGGATCGTTCTGGTTCCGGCAATCCGGCTGATGGCGTTCTGTATCTTCTTTTCCGTCTCTACATCCACTGAGGCTGTTGCCTCGTCCAAAATGATGATCGGAGATTTTCTCAAAATCGCCCTGGCAATGGCAACTCTCTGCTTCTGCCCGCCCGAAAGGCGCAGGCCCCTCTCTCCCACCTTCGTTTCGTATCCATCCGGCATCAAAAGAATATCTTCATGGATGTCCGCCGCCCTTGCCGCTTCTTCGATTTCCTCCCTGGAAGCGTCCGGCCTGGCATAGCTGATGTTCTCCGCAATGGTTCCATCAAACAGAAAGGTATCCTGAAGCACCGGAGAAATACAGCCGCGCAGGCTCGAAAGCGTCACCTTCCGAACGTCCTTCCCGTCGATGAGAATCCTTCCCTCCATCGGGTCGTAAAACCGGGGAATGAGCTGGGTCAGCGTGGTTTTTCCCACGCCGGTGGGGCCCACAAACGCCACCATCATACCCGGCTTACAGGAAAAAGAAATATCCTTCAGCACCGGAACTTCGTTGCTGTAATGAAAGCTCACGTGCTCAAATGTAATCCCGCCCTTCACATCATTCAGAGGCTCCGCATCCGGCGCGTCCGTCACCTTCGACGGCGTATCCAGAATCAGAGCCACCCGTTCCGCTCCGGCAAGAGACTGCTGCAGGTTTTCCAGCAGGGTGGCAAGGCCGCTTACCGGCGTATAGAACAGGGACAGATAGAGGACGAAGGCCACGATATCTTCCACGGAAAGCCGGTTCTGATATGCCAGCAGTCCTCCGAAAAACACCACCAGCACGGTTCCGGCAGAGGAAAGAAATTCCACGCCCGGGTGAAACGCCGCGCTGGCGCGAAGCGCTCTCAGCATGGCTCTCACCTGGGCAAAGTTCTTCTCCCTCACTCTCCCGCTCTCATACTCCTCCTGGCAGAAGGACTGGATCTCATGGATGCCGGAAAGGTTGTCCTGCAGCCTGGCGTTCAGCTCTCCCATACACTTCTGGGATGTCTTGAAAAAGGGCCGCACCTTTTTTGCGAAAAATACGCCCGAAACCAGAATCAGCGGAATCGGAAAACAGGTAACAAGCGCCAGCCGCCAGTTGATGGAAAGCAGAATCACAAGAACTCCGGTGAAGGTTACCAGATTGGTGATCAGCTCCGGAATGATGTGGGCATAGAGCAGTTCAAAATCCCGGGTATCGTTCACCACCCTGCTCATCAGGTCCCCGGTCTGTTTATCATGGAAAAAGCCCAGATCAAAGCTCTGCAGCCGGTCATACATCCTTCCCCTCAGATCTCCTACCAGATACCAGGCCGCCTTATGAGCCAGATAATTGCTCAAAAAACGAAACAGCACCCGCAGAAGATACAGGCCGAGCAGAATCAGCGCCAGAGTGCGTATGACGGGAATGGAAATCGTTCCCGTCTCCACCACTCCCGTCAGCGTTGAAAGCACTCTGGGCGCCGCAAGGTTTACCACGGTCAGCCCCAGCGTCGCAAGGATGGCCGTCACATATAGAAGCTTATAGCGCGCTGCCTCGCGGGTCAGCTTCCACAACATTTTCACAGATCTACCTCCCCATACCAGAACACTTCCTCGCCACGACACTTCCTCGCCACGCGCGGACAGGACGCATTACTTCCCGTACTTCTCCGTCAGCGCCGCATATTCCTCTTCCGTCAGGTTCAGAATGCTGCCGTGACGCTTCTTCGTCTTTCCGAGATCATACTCCCCGTCCTCAGGAATCCGGAAAATGCCGCTTCCGAAATCTTCGGACAGAAGCGGCAGATAGCCCTTGTCCTCTGCGAAACGGTCCACCATCAGGCACCATTCCTGTCTGTCATTGAACCGAAAAGCCTCAGGCCCTTCCACGCCCATCAGCGTATTCAGAACAGGAGCATCCACCGGCTCGAAGCTGTCCTTATCCAGGCTTTTGCTTCTGTCCAGGCGGATGTTCTTCACCGTTTCATCTTTCGCGAAGCGGTAATAGTATTCTCCCGCCTTAAGAATTGTGGTATCAATGATATGGTTTTCTCCCTCCTGATACTTTTCAGCGGGAGTGAAGCTGCGGAAATCTTTTGTGCGGGAGGCGTAAATGCGCTGCTTCGGCGCCTCGTCCCCTTCCTCCTTCACCATGGAGGCCCAGAATACCATAAACTCCTGCTTCTCTTCGTCAAAAATGGCCTCAGGCGCCCAGACACAGCCTGCCTGCGGGATACCAACCTCGCAGCTTACCGGGCCTTCCCAGTCGGTCATGTTATGGGACTGCCATATGATCAGGTTCCTGCTTCCCGCGTGCTGCGCCACATCCCAGCCCTTGCCCGCTTCGATCCTCAGGTCCGTCGCGATGATCACATAAGTATTATTCAGCGGATTGCGCAGGATAAAGGGATCACGCGCCCCCTTTTCTCCGATTTCGGAGATCAGTACAGGCTCTCCTCCATTCAGATCCTCCCAATGCATTCCATCCCTGCTCAAAGAGAAATAAATCTGCTCTCCCCCGGGCTGTTCCCCCGTAAAATGTACAAAAAGATATCCTGTATACTGTGACATGATTTCCTCCGTTCCAAAGCACTGAATTTTTGGGAAGTGCTTTCTTTCCTTTTTCTGCAATCAGTTTACCATAAAATTTCTGAAAAGGATACTGCTTTACAGGGCGAACAGCTTCGCTCCGTGTCCTTCCACCCGGCTGTATACCGCGCCTCCGGCACAGTACGCCGTTTCCTTCGTCCAGAGCTCCTTTAACGGAATCTCACCCTGATTTGCCTGACTGCCGGCCTGCTCCAGAAGCTTCTCTCCGATTTCCACGGGAAGAGCCGCCGCAATCTCCTCCAGAGAAACGGATACGTTCGCCTCTTCCTCCTTCAGGTTGAAAAGTGCCGCGTAGACGCTTCCATCCTTTTCATTCCAGCCCGCCCAGACGACGTGTTCATCCGTCCGCTGTACCTGGACGCCGTGGTGGCCGTCCTCCAGAAGAGCCAGCACCTCTTTATTGGTCAGCAGGGAAAGGGTCCAGTCATCCAGCTTTGTCATTTCCGCACCAAGCATCAGCGGAGAACGGAAGATGCACCAGAGGGTCATCATCGTCACCTGCTCCGCCCTGGTAAAATTGGTATAACGCTCCTCGCCAAAGCCTTTTCCCACCATGCCCAGGGGCAGCATGTCACAGTCGGGGAAGCAGCCTGACTTCACATGATTCTGCCAGAGCTCGCAGCGCCAGAACATATTCAGGATGTGCTCCCAGCGATCCCAGAAATCATCCGTAATACGCCACATATTCGCATATTTTTCATAATGCCATGCCTTCTCGATGAGGGCCGGTCCCGGAGAAAGGCTCAGGACAATGGGCCGTCCACATTTTTCAATCGCCGCATGGAGCATCTCGATCTCATGCGCCGCCGAATACTGATTTTCCCGGTAGATGCTGGTGTTGCAGATATCATCGCACTTCACGTAATCCACACCCCACTGTGCATACAGGGCAAACAGGGAATCATAGTAGGCCTGGCTTCCTTCCATTTCAGCGCGCAGCCCGTACATATCCGGATTCCATCCGCAGATGGAAAAGGGATTCGCGATTTCATCCGCCGTCTGCTCGCTTCCCAGAACGGGCAGATGCTCCTGCGCCGCAACGCGGGGAATACCGCGCATGATGTGGATTCCGAACTTCAGGCCGAGAGAATGGATATAATCCGCCAGAGGCTTAAAGCCCGCTCCGTCCTTTGCGGAAGGGAAACGCTCCGGACAGGGAAGCAGCCTTCCGTATTCATCCATCTCCAGACGGCTGAACGGGATATACTGGTGCTTATCCCGCATGGTTCCCGCTCCCCAGGCGTACCACTGAATATCCACCACGATGTACTCCCAGCCGTACTCCTTCAGATGCGCCGCCATATAATCGGCGTTCGCCTTCACCTGCTCCTCGTTCACTGCGGTGTCATAATAATCATAGCTGTTCCAGCCCATGGGCGGCGTCACCGCAAACCTGTTTTTGTTCATACTCTTACCTCCTTTTTGCCGCCGTCAGGCGGCATTACAATCATGCAAGAATGGCGTACGCCATTCTTGGGCACGAACACTGTTCGTGCCGGCCTCCATTTCCGAAGCACAGATTCCGAAGCATTCTGCCTTCTTCTTATGTCCGATTTATGAGTTTGTTGGGTACATTTTTGACCGGTTCGGCCATTTCAATTCAGGGGTTGTTCCCCCGTCTCATCCTGATTATAATATTTCAGAGAAACGGCTTCAAGAATAAAAAAATGACACGGGAGGGTAATCTTTTGACCTCAAATCAGTTTGGCAGCTTCGGTTTTCTCCAGTCCGGCTCTCTGGAGGATGAGCCCCTCGTCCTTCTTGACTTCGGGCTGGAAGCCAGACAGAATGAAATCTACGATTTTAACAACGCGTACAGAGACTACAGCGGCTATCTCTTCCAGTACACCCTGCGGGGGCACGGCCTCTTTACGTGGGAAGGACAGCCCGGAAAGGGCAGGCAGACAGAAAATCTGACGGCCGGCACGGCCTTTCTGATCTCTGTCCCGGAAGGAAGCCGGTATTTTCTGCCGTCGGACGAGCCGGAAAACTGCTGGGAATATCTCTACGTGCATTTTCAGGGGACGGCTGCGCTCCCCTTCTTTTCCAGAATACGCGCCGCCTTCGGTCCCTGCTTTGCGCTGCCTGCGGACAGCCTTCCCATCCTTCTGTGGCTGAATCTGCACCGCGAGCTTCGGGAGGGCCGTCAGCTGAAAAGCTATGAGGGCGGGGAACTGGTCTACCGTTTCCTTTCCGGTCTCCTGCGCACGCTGGAATCTCCCGCACTTTTCGAGCCATCGGCTTCTGTGGCGGAGGGGATTCGATATATGAAGGAGCATTTTGACCAGCGCTTTTCCATGGAGGAACTGGCAGGCCGGCTGGGGCTCTCCGCCGCATACTTCACCCGCCTGTTCACCCGGGAAACCGGACAGACACCCCTTGCCTGTCTTAACGGCATCCGCCTGTCGCACGCCGTCTTTCTCCTGCTGAACACCTCCCTTTCCGTTGATGAGGTCGCCCTCTCCTGTGGTTTTTCCTGTGGAAATTATTTCTGCAAGGTCTTCCGGAAGGCTTCGGGATTTTCTCCTGTGGAATACCGCAGAAGGTACGCAAGGCAGGGTCGTCCGTAAACTTTTTCCGGATGTCTTCGCTTCAAAAAGTCGCTAAAGTACAAATTATCTACTCATTTCTCCATTGTTTTCTCCCTTTTTTCTCCTATAATGTGGGATAAAGGTTTGCCGCCGGATGATTCCAGACGGCAGCGACAAAAGCGGCCGCTCCGGCTGCAAATTACAAAAATCCGCCTGTGGGCGGGGAAAAATGGAGGACACTATGGATTCTGTGCGTTTCTTACTGAATGACAACTGGAAATTCCACCTGGGAGAGGCTGAGGACGCCTGGTTCAAGGGATATGACGATTCTTCCTGGGAAAGCGTCACGCTGCCCCACGACTGGTCTGTCAGCCAGCCCTTCTCAAAGGAATATTCCAGCGGAACCGGCTATCTTGCGGGCGGTATCGGCTGGTACCGGCTTCGTTTCTCACTTCCTGAAGAATACAGGGGAAAGAAAATTTCCATCTGCTTCGACGGAATCTACAAAAACAGCCAGATCTGGTGCAACAGCTACTATCTGGGAAAAAGGCCGAACGGCTATGTTCCGGTATCCTATGATATCAGCAACATCGCCTGCTTTAAGAGCGCCGACGGCCAGGGCATGGAAAATGAAATCAGCGTCAAGGTGACGCATACGGATATCGCGGATTCCCGCTGGTTCACCGGCTCCGGAATCACAAGAAAGGCTTATGTGCTCATTGAGGAAAACATTCACCCCGTTCCCTACGGCATTTTCTTCTCCACGCTCTACGGGGACGACGGAAAAACGGCACAGGTGGAAATTTCTCATGAGCTGATCAATGAAACTGACAAAAATGCGGATGTAACCGTCACCAGCAGCCTGATCTCCCCTTCCGGAAAGCAGGTTCTCAATGTGAGCTCCTGTGTGGATTTTGAGCCGGGAAAAAGCAGGACCGTGGTATTAAACGGCTGCGTGAAGAATCCCCAGCTCTGGTCCCCCGAGTTCCCGACTCTTTATACGCTCGTCACCGAGCTTTCCGTCAACGGCCAGGCGCCCTATCAGGTATATGAAGGCAAGGTCGGAATCCGTACCTTCCGCTTTGACGCTGACGAGGGCTTCTTCCTGAACGGCCGCAGCATGAAGCTGAAGGGCGTATGCGTCCATCATGACGGAGGCTGCCTGGGCGCAGCCATGACCGCGGAGGTCTGGGAAAGACGGCTGCTTTCTCTGAAGGAAATGGGCTGCAACGCCATCCGCACCAGCCACAACCCCCATATGCCCGAGCTGTATGATCTTTGTGACAGACTGGGCTTTCTGATGATGGGCGAAGCGTTCGACGAATGGGAAAACGCGAAAAACAAGTGGTCTACCGGACACAATGTATATCCGCCCAGGCATCAGGGTTACTTTGAGGATTTCCCCCAGTGGCATGAACGGGATCTTGCCGACATGATCCTCAGAGACCGCAATCATCCTTCGGTCATCCTCTGGAGCATCGGAAACGAAATCGACTATCCCAACGATCCCTACTGCCATCCCCTGTTCTCTGAAATGACAGGAAACAATGACGCCAACAAACCGGCTGCGGAACGCCAGTACAATCCGGACAAGCCTAACATGGAACGGCTCGCGCCCATTGCTGCGCATCTTGCTGAAATTGTACGGCGCTATGATACCACACGTCCTGTCACGCTGGCTGCCGCATTTCCGGAGCTTTCTTCCAGACTGCATTATTTTGACGCGCTGGACGTTGTCGGCTACAACTATAAAGAGCATCTGTACGAAGAGGACCACCGCCGCTTCCCTTCCCTGCCATTCCTCGGCAGCGAAAACGGTCACGGTCTGAAGGAATGGAAAGCGGTCACAGAGAACGACTATATCAGCGGTCAGTTCCTCTGGACGGGAATCGACTATCTGGGCGAGGCCCACGGCTGGCCGATCCACGGTTCCTCCGCCGGTCTTCTGACCCTGGCAGGCTTCCCGAAGAACCGCTATTACAGACGGCAGTCCTTCTGGCTGGATGCGCCCGTACTGCATCTGTCCACCGCCCGGTATACCGGCGATGTAACGGAGTATCTCCACGCTTCCGACTGCTGGAACTATGAGGACGGCGAACAGATTCTGGTCCGCTGTTATACCAACCTGCCCTCCGCCGAGCTGTTCGTAAACGGCCGCAGTATGGGCAGAAAGGAAGGCCTGAATGAAGAAGGCAGCATGGACTGGATCGTTCCCTTCGAGGCCGGAGAGCTCCGTGTGGAAGGCTATCCGGAATCGGGGGACGCAGAACCCGTCACCTTCCTCCTCAACACGGTCGGAGATCCGGAGCGTCTGCTTCTGAACCGCTGGGCTTCCCCGGAATGGATTCCCGGCGTACTGAAAACTCTCCCGGATGATGCGGCATCACAGGCTGCAGATTCCATGACAGGATATGTGGAGCAGATCGAAATCTCCCTGGCTGACCATGACGGCAATGTCGCCGTTCACAGGGATGTGCCCGTAACCGTATCCGTATCCGGCCCCGGCGTCCTTCTCGGACTGGAAAGCGGCAACCTTGCGGACAATACGCCTTACTCCGAGCCCGTGCGCAGCACGATGGACGGCAGACTGATCGCTTATGTGCGCAGAACAGGCGCCGGCAGCGTTCTTGTAACCGTTCACGCAGAAGGCTGCGAAGAAGCTTCCATCCGGCTGACGGAGGACTAAAGGATTAACCCGGCGCAGAGCCCCGTCCGCGGGAACCTGCGCCGGCGGCCTTCGGCCGACTTTTGTGATGAACAGCGGAAAGGATATCAGACATGAAAGCCATCACATTACCGCGCACAAAACTGTATGACAAAAGCCTGAGCCGCATTGACACGCCTCAGGGCACTTTGTCTCTTTTTTCCATATTTCTCCCTCTGCTGGTGGAATCCCTTCTTACCAACTCCATGGGGACCGTAAATACGCTGATCCTGAGCCAGTATTCCGATGATGCGGTAGCGGCTGTCGGAGCGGCGAATCAGCTCCTGAGCATGATTTATACCTTCTATACCGTAATCAGCACGGGCACCAGCATCTTCATCAGCCACCGTCTGGGTGCAAAGAAAAAAGATCAGGCGTCGGATGCCGCCTTCACCGCCATATTCTGCAGCTTCGCGCTCAGCCTTCTGGTGGGCGGCGTTCTGTCCCTGTTTGCCGTATCCCTGATGGGGATGATGAACCTGACCGGCCAGGTGCTGGAGGATGCAGCCCTGTATTTCAGAATCTGCGTTTCTTTCTCCTTTTTCCAGGCGCTGGTTTCATCTATTTCAGCCATATTCCGGAGCTATGGAAAGCCGAAAATCGCGGTGGCAGCTTCCCTGTTCATGAACATCATGAACGCGATTTTAAACATCATCGTGATTTTCCGCCCCTTTGAAACGCCGCTGCACGGCGTCTCCGGCATCGCCATCACCAGCGTGATCAGCCGCGGTCTGGCTTTTCTCCTGATTGCGGTCTGCCTGGCAAAGAGCTCTCTCGACCTGCAGTTTCGGAAAAAGAATCTGAAGACTCTCAAATGTATCGGAAGCATCCTGCATATCGGACTTCCGGGGGGAATCAGCTCCATGTCCTATTCCGTCTCTCAGGTTGTGACCACTTCCATCCTGGCGATCCTGGGAACCACGGCCATCTCCACAAAAATATATCTTTCCAGTATATTTTTCTACATATATGTAGTTGGAATGTCCCTGGGCTCGGCCACCTCCCTGATCATCGGATGGCTTGTCGGAGCGGAGGAATATGACAAGGCATATCGCCTGAACCTGCAGAATCTGCGCATCGCCGTGCTTCTGAATCTCATCGGCTCTACGCTGATCTGCATTTTCGGCAGACCACTGCTGCACCTGTTCACCGACGACCCGGCTATTTTTGCCATGGCTGCCCCCATCTTCTTCGTGGACATCTTCGTAGAAATCGGCCGTGCCTTTAACCACATCGAGGACAACTCCCTGCGCGGAGCCGGTGATGTGATGTTTTCCATGGTGGTTTCCATCTTTTCCTCCTGGGCCATGAGCATTCTGTTTTCCTATATTCTGGGTGTCCGCCTGGGGCTGGGACTCACCGGCTGCTGGATCGCCTTCATGATGGATGAGCTGTTCCGCGGCCTGACCTTCTTCTTCCGCTGGCGTTCCCGCCGCTGGACCCGTAAGTATATATAATACGCCAAGGGGAGGCAGACTGTTCTCAGACAATCTGCCTCCCCGTCATATATATTGTATCCCTGTTCTTTTATAAACCTCAGAACGTTCTTTCCGGCGTTTTCTTCAAATCCTGATTATCCCGCAGGGCCATCTTCGCCGCCTTCAGGATATAGCTCAGCACACGGATCTCATAATCGTCACAGTCCTCGGTGGTTTCCAGAATTTCCTTCTGAAATACGGGTTTGCAGCACACTACGCTGTCACACAGAAGCTCATCCGTGGAAACGGACAGCACATTTGCAATATCAACCAGAGTCGCCAGGCTCGGATTTCCCGTCCCGGATTCCAGATTACTGACGTGAACCTCGCTGATTCCTACCTCCTCCGCCAGTCTGGCCTGCGTCATCGCCGCCTTCTTTCTCGCGGCTTTGATTCTTCTGCCCATCGCCTTACTGTTCACTGCCATTTCCGCCCACCTGCTTTCCCAACCATAATCTCAACTTAAACCATTACTATTGTAACCATTGGGAAAGTATAATATAATAAACCAACAAAGTATTTTTCTTCTGTTAGTTTAATTCATGAGGGCAGAACAGAAAATCTGATTCTTTTGCCTCAAACCGCGTAATATTTTCATTTTTTTCGGGAAATCCTTATAAGGAGACTTTCTCCTGAAAGACAGGAAAACGAAGGAAAGGACTCAAAGATATGGACCTGAACTCACCCGAAATACAGAAGCTTCTGGCAGCTGTCACCGACAGGACCGAAAAGGGAGACATCACCTGGGAGGTGCTGGAATACGACCCGATCGGCTTCATGACGGAGATGGGCGTGGAATTCGACGGCTCTGAGACCGAAAATTTTGCGCAGAATATCACCTTCCTCTGCCATCTGCCAAAAGGGCGCACCATCTGGCTGGAGGCGTATGAATCCCTCGGCTTTCCAACACCCGGCGGCTTTCCTGAACCGGGAGACGGCTATTCCCTCAGAGGGCTGGCATATATCACCATCCGCATCCTCTCTTCCCGCGGACAGGTTCTCTATCGCAGCGGAAGCATCATTCAGAACCGCAGGCACGCGCTCCTGCTCTGCTTTCTGTGCGACGCCGTTTTCGTCTCCACACAGGATGCCTTTTCCCGCATGCCGCAGAACGATCCCGGCCGTTTTCTCACCTATCTCAGCCAGTTTGATGAAAGCGGCGGCCTTGCCTGTCATCCTCTCACCCGCCTCATGACGGATTTTTACCGCCATAACCGGTGCATGGATTTTCATTTTCTCACCATGGCCTGCGCCATCGGACTCACCCCCAAAAAGAAATGAAAAAAGCGCGGCAGCCTGAGATCGAAACAAAAGTTCTCTCAGCAGCCCGCCGCACTTCGTCCGTTCATTCCCTCCCTGGCATACTCTGTAGGGGATTTTCCGGTACATTTTTTAAAAACCCGGCTGAAATAGTATTCGTCCGAAAACCCTACCCGGCTTCCGATCACCGACATTTTCAAAGGCGTATTCAGAATCATCGCCTTTGCATGATTGATGCGGACCCTGTTCAGGTAACGGAAAATCGTCTCTCCTGTAGCCTTCTTAAAGGTCCGGTTCATATAATCGAAATTGCCGCCGAACTCCTTCTCCAGAAGCTCTCCCGTGATGTCGGAAGCGTATTCCCGGTTCAGATAATTCAAAAGCTCATGTACCACGCGGTAGGAACGGGGCTGCGACTCCACATACTGCGCCGTTTCCGTGGTAACATAGCTTCTGGCGATTTCCGTAAAAGCCTCCAGCACCCTGCAGGCCACCTGAATCTTGTAATTCTCCAGCTGTCTGGTATTTTTCCCGATCGCGTCGTTAAAAAGCTCCGTCACCCGGACCAGGCTGCCGTAGTCGGACATATGGTACAGCTTCGGCAGATAGAGGCTCTCTCCCTCGCATTTTTCATAACTGAAAATATTGCTCTGGATGGAAGACCTTCTGTTTTCGAGAAGCATTTTCCGAAAGTCCTCCATCCCGTTTTCATCAATCCTCCGGATGGACGAATGGCGGAAATGGATGTAAAAATATTCACACCAGGAGGCCTTAACCCCCTCATGGGTACATGCGGGGTCCAGCACACACACATCTCCCGGCTGCAGGTTCATGGGAACACCGTCTTCCTGCAGATACATTGCCCCTCTTTTGATCAGATAGAGAATGTACTCATCCGTCTTCCGGCGCTTATGCACGTAGGGAGGCTCTATTACCACGGAATCCGCCAGTCTCACAGAAGGCAGGATTTGCGGATTCATCAGATAAAACATAGGCTGTATTCCTCTTTTTCGTCAGTCATTCAGACATTTGCAGGAATCCCGGATCACCAGCCTGGACTTCACCATCTGCACTCTGGGCGGCTCCTCCTTACGAATGGCCCGCACTGCGGTGTCAATCAGAAGATGACCGAACATCCTGTAGTCATACCCCACGCAGGTCAGCCGCGGCATACAGGTTTCAGCAATATACGTATTGTCAAAACTAACAACGGATATGTCTTCTGGAATCTGATAGCCCGCCTCTCTCAGAGTGCGCACGACTCCGACCGCAGTGAAGTCATTAATTGCGATAATGACCGTCGGCATGGGATGATCCTCCCGGATAAACTGCCGCATGGCCTCCGACCCGCTTTCAATATCATAGCTGTCACCATCTATGATGTATTCCTCATTTACAGGAATGCCGTACTTCCACAGCATCTGCCGGTAACGCAGCCTTTTATCCACCGTGGATTTCACGTTGTCCCTTCCGCCGAGCAGAGCAATATCCCGATGTCCGTTCCTGATCAGAAAGCTGATCAGAAGCTCCATTGCCTGTCCTTCATCGATATTCACCTGATAGCAGTCCGCTCCGTCCAGTTTTCCGTTTATTAAAACGGGCATGGAACTGGCTATCTTGTTGACATGTTCCACATATCCGGTGTCTGAGATCAGTTCATCCACCTTCCCTCCGATCTGAATGACTGCATCCACCTGCTGACTGTTGAACTTTTCCAGATAATAAAGCTCCATTTCATTGCTGCCGAGAGAATTGCACAGCATCATCAGATAGCCTCTCTCATTTGCAGCCTTCTCACATTCCACCACCAGTGTTGCATAAAACGGATTTCGGATATCGGAAACCATCAGTCCGATTACCTTTGTTTCCACGTTGCTTAAGCCTCTGGCAAGAGCATTCGGTGTAAAACTATATTTTTCAATCAGGGACTGTACCCTGATCCTTTTCTCCTCGCTGACCTTCGCGCTTCCGTTCAGGACTCTGGAAACCGTGGCCGGCGAGACTCCTGCTTCCCTTGCTATGGTATATATACTGATCGTCCCTTTTTCCATGTTGTTCTATGCCCTTCTCTCCCTGACCCAGGCGTCCTGCCGGGATCACAGCGGCATTTTTCCCATACCGCCATGAATCCACTCAGCAGGGACTTATTCACCGGCATCAGGCCTTTTTCTACCTATTATAATATATACCGCGGGAATTGCCAGTCGTTTCCCCCAATAAAGTCGTTTTTTTACATTTTTCTTTGTTTTATTCCTGCTATACCCTTCTTTAAAACGGAAAAATACAAAACCATCTTTGCCATTCCAAAAAATCAGCCGATATCCGGCTCGTCCGTGAGCGTAATCTCTCCCGGCGCCTTTCCGTCCGTCTCAAACAGGATGATCTCGTTCTCTCCCTTCTTCAGCAAAGGACCCGGTATGTACAGCCGCTTCTGCGGACCGATTTCCCAGTACCTTCCAAGGTTGAATCCGTTCAGGAACGCGCAGCCCTTTCCCCAGCCTGCAAAGTCCAGCCAGGTGTCACAGCACTCCTCCGCCTCAAAGGTAAATCGGTAGAACGCAGGCAGGCCTTCCTCATATCCCTTCGTGAAGTCAAGCTTCTCCAAGTTGTCAAGCGGCAGCGGATACATCTCCCAGTTATAATGCATGTGGCCGTTTAACTGCACGCAGCCCTCGATTCCCTTCCTCTGGCTCTCCATCTTCGGACCGAAGTTCACGCGGCCCATGTTCTCCATCAGGATATCCATCCGCGCCGGACGCTCAAATTCCACCTTCACCTCCGCCTCAGACAGAAGCTCCCTGTCGTACAGCGTCACCACGGGCTTTCCTTCCACGAAGATGTTCGCCCGGTCGTTCGCTCCCCACAGGCGGAGCTTCTCCAGGTTCTGCTCCCTCTCCAGATTTGTCCGGTACAGGATATAGCCATAGTTCTGATCCAGCTTCTCCATGCAGATGGGGAAGGTGTTCTTCACCGGCTTCGACAGATCCGGAAGGGCCTCAAACAGTCCCACCTTCTCCCGGCAGGTCAGTTTTCCATAAGCCTTCCGTTTGATCTCCATGGAGAACTTCATCTCCGGCAGGGGTGCGTATTTTCCAACCACCTCCCGGTATCTTCTGTATTTCTCAGTGATCTGTCCGTCCTCGGAAAGCACCGCGTCATAGTCATAGCTGGTCACATCCGGCGTCAGCTCGTCATAGTAGTTGGAACCGTTCATGAATCCGAAATTGGTTCCCCCCTCAAACATGTAGATGTTCACATGGCCCATATCCAGCATGTCGTCCAGATCCTGCACGCTCTCCTCCAGGTTTCCTCTCATATGCCCGCCGTTTCCCCAGTGGTCAAACCAGCCCACCCAGAACTCCGTGCACATCAGGGGGCCTCCGTCCGTATATTTCTTCAGCACCTCAAAGCGCTCCTTCGTCCGGGAGCCGAAGTTCCCCGTGGGCAGCACCCCGGGCAGACGGCCGCAGGAAAGGGATTCGTCCATGGGGCCGTCCGACGTCACAAGGGGTACCGTCACGCCCCGTTCCACCATGTATCCCTTCATGGTTTCCAGATAGGCCGTATCATCTCCGTAATAGCCATACTCATTTTCCACCTGCATCAGGATCACAGGGCCTCCCTGGTCGATCTGGAGGGGTGTGATAACCGGAAACAATACGTCATAATAGTCCCGGATATGCTTCAGGAAGGGCTCGTAGCAGCCGCGCAGGCGCATACCGTCTTCCTTTAAAAGCCAGCCCGGCAGTCCGCCGAACTCCCACTCCGCACAGATGTAGGGTGAAGGACGCAGGATCACGTACAGGCCCAGCTCCTGGGCCAGCAGGACAAAGCTTTTGATGTCCAGAAGTCCATCAAAGTGGAACTCTCCCTTCTTCGGCTCATGCATGTTCCAGGGGATGTAGGTTTCCACCGTGTTCGCGCCCATGGCCTTCAGCTTCTCCAGCCTGTCCCGCCAGTACTGCGGCACTGTGCGGAAATAGTGGATCGCTCCGGATATGATCTGGAACGGGTTTCCATCCAGATAAAATGTGTCTTTGATTTCAAATCTGCTCATCCTCAACCTCCTCACTATTTTGCAGAAAACAAACGCCGCATCCTGCGGCCTGCTCTTTTTCACAAGGATGCATGGACTTCCTTATGAAAAAGAGGGTATGGACATTCTCTGTCCATACCCTCTGACCTGCCGTATGAAAAACAGATTCTGTGTCTGTTACTCGGCTATGACTGTCGCATTATTCTGCAGCAGTGGTTCCATAAAATGCATCCATCTGCGCCTGTACGTTTGCGATTACATCTTCAACGCCGGCAGCACGGAGCTGATCCTGGAATTCCGCAACACACTCTTCTGCAGTGCCCTGGAACTGGCCATGGGTCAGCAGTTTGGTGTAATTGGTAACAATTTCATTCAGGGTACTCATGGTGCCGCTGATCTCATCCGTTACAGGAATGAACTGCAGATACGGGTTGTCAACTGCAACTGCATCGTACTCAGCATACAGAGCATCAATAGCATCCCAGTTCAGCTGAGCATTTCTCAGTCCCACATCATCGTTACGTCCAGCCCAGAATGCGGTATCAACCTTATCCTCACTGTCTACATAACCTTCCGGTCTTTCAAACATATCGTCGCCTACCAGATTGTACTGTTCGCCTTCGATACCATACATGAACAGTCTGTAGCACTCAGGATCATTTCTGATCAGGTCATAAACCATCAGAGCTCTCTCAGGATTCTGGCTTCCGGAAGAAAGAGCCAATGCGCCATGAAGGATGGACAGGTTTACAAGGAAATCAGACTCTTCGCCGAACCAGAAGAAACCAACTTCTGCATCAGGATCTTCCTGATAGAATACGTTATTCGGATCTCCAGGGCTTACCAGACCGGTCCAGGTCTCGGTATGATGCTGGTCAACCGCACCGCGGCCTTCTCTGAACGCCTGTCTGGTATCGGAAGTGGAGTTGTTCAGAACATCCGTTCTCCATACGCCCATATCGGCCCAGCTCTTCATCAGGTTGCCGTAAGCAACCAGAGCATCGGTCTCTTCCAGATACTGGCACTTCACCTGATTGTCAGCATATCCGACAATACCAGCGCTGATACCGATCAGAGGATAAGACTCAACACCTGCAGATGCCAGATATCCACCGGTACACTCAGCAACAGAGCTTCCGCCGTTCACATCCCAAGGAATCATATCCGGGAAGGTATCCAGACAATACTGGAAGTAAGTGGTCATGTCGTCCCAGCTGTGTACGCCGTCTTCAAGGCCTGCTTCTCTCGCCCAGTCAAGACGATAGATGAAGCCGTGGTTGGTCCACTGTTTGTAATTATCTTCCGGGATCAGATAGATCTGTCCATCCGTATAACGGCACATATCCCAATCACCGAATTCTTCCACCTGCTGCCAGGTAGCGGGAGCGTAGGTCTGAATCATCTCGTCAGGCATCTCCATGAAGGCGCCTCTTTCTACGTTCTGCCAAGCATCCAGCCAGTCGTCAGCCGTTACAACCAGATCCACGGAACCGTCCATGGCTGCCAGGGTCAGGTTGTAGTTTGCAAGATAATCGGTCCAGCCGATGTAGTTCAGTTCCAGGGTGGCGTTCACCTTCTCCTGAAGGATCTTGTTCAGCTCAACCATCATCTCATCCGTATCCGGATTGGTGGGCTTGTCGCTTACGCACAGATAGTTGATCACTACAGGCTCAGACGTATCTACATTCGCCCAACCGGCCCAGGGATCATTAGGATCAATTTCGGCTGCCGCTTCCTCGGTTGCCGCTTCTGTGTCAGCCGCTGCTGCGTCATCCGCAGCCGCTTCTTCGGTGCTGGCCGCAGCATCATCCGCAGGAGCGCTGGATGCGGTATCGCCGCTTCCTCCGCACGCTGCCAGACTCAGGGTCATGGCTGCAGTCAGCAGGATTGCTACTAACTTCTTTTTCATACTTTACCTCCGTTCTTATTATTGGGTAAGATTTATCTCAAACTCCCGTCTCTGGGAATCAAGACCATATGTAATCCTTCCGCATCACAACATCATCAATTCCATCAGCCCTTTACAGCTCCTACAGTCAGGCCGCTGATAAAGTATTTCTGCACAAAAGGATACAGAAGGATGATAGGGCCGGTTGCCAGCATGGCGTTGGCCATCTTAACCGTTTCAGTAGGAAGATTACCGATGGTAACAAACTGTGATGCGACGGAGTTTTTCAGAGCATCCGCCTTATTTACTACCTCGTAAAGGTAATACTGCAGGGGCTTTACATCCACCTTACTGGTCAGGAACAATGAAGACTGATACCACTCATTCCAATAACCCAAAGCCAGGAACAGGCCGATGGTAGCAAGCGCCGGCTTCAGCATGGGAAGGATCAGGGAAACGAAAATTCTCATATCTCCCGCTCCATCAATCTTACCGGATTCAGAAATCTCATGCGGAATCGCCTTTACAAAGTTCTTCATCAGAATAACCAGCCAGGGACTCATCAGCAGAGGAATAAGCACTGCCAGATAACTGTCTCTGAGATGATAACGCTGGGTCATGGTCAGGTAATAGGGTGCCAGTCCTGCGGAGAACAGGCTGGTGAAATAAATGTAGAAGGAAATTGCATTGCGGAAAGGGAAATCTCTTCTCTGCAGCGCATAGCCTGCCATGGAAATAAACATCAGTCCCAGGAAGGTGCCTACCACTGTCATGGTAATAGTCAGAATATAAGACTGCCAGATCCGGCCTCCCTTTACAACCATCTCATAAGCCGCCAGCGTAAAGTCATGCGGGATCAACGTTACACCTTTTGAAGTAACATAAGCTTCGCTTGTAAATGAGGTCCCCAGAATGATCAGGAAGGGGACAATACAACAAACGGCATAAATGGTAACAAGAGTATATCCAAAGCCGCGAATGAACAAATCCGATGCGCCAAGCTTTACCTTGGTGCCCTGTTCAAAATTTTTACTGTTCTTTGCCATATCGCTTCCAACCTTTCTTAGAACAGGGAGTAATCCGGTTCTATCTTCTTAACAATAAAGTTCACAACCATAACGATCACGAAGCCTACCACCGACTGGTAGAAACCTACTGCAGATGCGGTAGAGAAGTTGAACTCCGCCATCGTTGCACGGTATACGTAGGTCTCAATGATATCCGTGGTGCCGTACAGCAGGGTGTTGGTTCCGATGATGTTGTAGAACAGTCCGAAGTTACCTTTTACGATGCCGCCCAGAGCGAACAGCAGCAGGATGATGATGGTGGGCTTCAGGCTGGGAAGCAGGATGTAGCGGATTCTCTGGAAACCGTTGGCCCCGTCCACCTTGGCCGCCTCGATCATTTCCATGTCGATGCCCATGATGGAAGCGAAGTAAACCACCGAGTTATAACCGGTCTGCTGCCAGAGGTACACAATTACCAGAATCACCGGCCACACATTCGGGTTGGAATAGGGCTGCCATCTCTCAAAGCCCAGGTTCTCCAGAATTCCGTTTACAAAACCCGTGTCATAGTTGAGCATGTTGTAAACCAGGATTCCGACCAGAACCTGCGAAATGAAGTAGGGCAGGAACATCAGTGTCTGAGAAACCTTTTTGAACAACTTGCTCTGCAGTTCATTCAGCAGGATGGCGATGAACACAGCCAGAAAGTTGCCCAGCAGAATGAATGCAAGATTGTACAGAATCGTGTTCTTTGTCAGGCTCCAGAGCTTTCCGGAAGAAGCCAGGAATTCAAAGTTCCTCATTCCCACGAATTCGCTGCCGAAAATACCGTCACGGACGTTATAATCCACAAATGCGATCCAGATGCCCGGCAGCGGCACATAACTCATGAAAAAGAAAAACAGAATTGCCGGCAGGCACATCAACAACAGTACACGGTAGCGCACCACGTTCTGAAAAAACGATCTCTTTGGCACTCCGTTCTGCATCCGCACGGGAGCCGATGCGTTTTTTGATTTTTTCACTACTTTCCCTCCTGTTCCTCCGGGCAGATTATCCAATTCACCCGGCCAATTATTTGGTGATTTCATAAATCTGAAACCCATTTCATGATTCTGATTATATACACATTTTCTTTTAAAGTCAACAGTTTGTACAAAAAAAAAAAAAGTTAATTCGTTTTTTGTGCATTTTATATATTTATGCCTCTTTCTGCCTTATAAAAACTCCTGGTTTTCATTAGTTATTCACATATTCTTATATTTTTCCGTTCCATTAAAATCGTTATAGCATTCATTAATGAAACCGATTTCCATCCTGTTTCACCCCTGCCTGTTTCAGCCATTCGGAAATGGTAAAAAATATGGTGAAGCAAATGATGAAATCATAAAAAATGTCATCATTCGCTTCACCAGCAAACAGGATCATGATACATCAGCCGGACTCTATTTATCCGTCTGTTTCTGCCACAAATACTCTTCCTGTCCGTTTATTTCCACCCGTTTCTCCTCTCCGTCCAGGCATAACAGGAAGCTTATTCCTGCATTTCCCAGGTTCTTCACCCGCAGGAAGCCGTCCCCTTTTTCATACTCCACGCCGAAGCTGTCCAGGTGTACCTTTCCCGGCTCCGTCAGCATCGGAGCGATTCTCAGGTCCGCCTTCAGGGAAACTCCCACTCCGAGATATCCCTGCGTCCCTGCTTCAGCCAGTATGCGAAATCCCAGCACCAGTACCTTCCGGCCGCGCACAGATCATAGGGCAGTCCCAGTTCGGAATCCGTGTAATCTGCAATCCGGGCAGACAGGAAGGTCGGGAATCTCTGAAATTCCTCCCACTCTTCCTCCAGAAGCTTTCTGACATTTTCAGACTGTTCTTCCGTCGCGTAATCGAACAGAACCGGAAGCTCATTCGCCAGCAGGTGAATATGGTCATGACAGACAGATCCGCGGTCCACCCAGTCCGCAAACCGCTTCTTATCCGTATCCCAGAAACCGAAAGGAAGGCTGGCGGTCATCGCTCCCGCGAGCTTCTTCTCCAGTTCAAGATAATCCTTCTTTTTCTCTTCTTCCCCGCAAAGCTCCTCAAGCTGCGCCATCAGCCGCATCGCTCTGGCCGCCATGGCCGCCGACATACACTCTCTGCCGTCCTTGATAATCTGATCCTCATAATACACATCCGACCACAGCCTGCCATAACGGTCCATGCAGTCGATCACCAGGGACAGCGCATTTTCCAGCCCCTCCCGGTTCTCCTTCAGCCATTCAAAATCCCCGGAAGCAGCCACATAAAGCCATGCCGACTCGATCACCTCGATATTTCCGGTCACCAGGAACATAACCGCATTTGTTTCACCGTCCATGCTGCTCCTTCTGACATGGTATTCCCGAACACCGCCCGGCTGAAGCGCACAGGGATCACGATACAATCCCTCCGGGTCCTCCCTCATCAGCTTGAGCTGCAGATTCAGCATCCTCTTTACCAGGCCCTGGTCAAAACGGTCTCCTGCGGCGATACGCCCCTTAATCTGAAATTCATGGTCCACATCCGGATAGGTTCCCGCATAAACCTCTCTCTGCAACGTACTTACCACATATCCGTCACCGACCGGATAGTCTGCTGCCGCATTCTTCTCTGCCACACAGGGCAGCAGCGTTCTCCAGTAAAACTGATACGCCGTCTCCTCCAGAACGTCTCCGTCCGGGAAATCCAGCTTCATGCCGTTTCCCTGAATATCGCATCTGGGGACTCCTTTCCACTCACGGATACAGTCCTTTGCATCCCCGTCTTCAAATTCCAGCTCCGCAATCCCGTTTTCCTCATCCAGCCTGATCCGTACCTCCGATGATGCCTGAACGTGAAAAGCGGGCTCGTCAAGAACCGCCTTTTCCGCTTCTGTTCCCTCTTCCTCCCGGCGGGCAAACGGCAGCACATAGAATTCCTTCACACAGGCTTCCTTAAGCGGTTTGTCGAAGCCATGCTTTAAAAACAGCACCTCATCCTCATTCATCAGGTAAAAAAGAACAGGTCTTGCTTTCCGATACGTAATTTTTTTATTCCACACAATCCTCTTCTCCCTTTACCAGTACTGCTCCCAGTCGCCTTTCAGTCTGGTAAGAGCCTCCATATAGAAATAATCCCCCCATGAATTGCATTCATCAACACCATAGTGATTGCAGGTGTTATAGGGTGAATGGTTGGAATAGGTCGCATGAAGCACCAGGCCGTTGGAGCTGTCATGGTCCTTCACCGCATAATTGTCATAGACAGACTTCATGATCTCACAGGCTCTGTCGGTATAATACGCCGCATCCTCCTTAGGAAGATATTTCGCCATTTCCAGCATGCCGCAGGCGGCGATTACCGCAGAAGAGGAATCCCTCGGCTCGTCCGATCCGTCCGTGAACTCAAAATCCCAATAGGGCACCAGGTCCTTCGGCAGATGGGAGAGGAAATAGCCGGTCACCGTTTTAAACGCATCTATGTATTTCTGCTCCTTTGTATAGCGGTAGCCCAGCGCCGTTCCATACACGCCCCAGGCCTGTCCGCGCGCCCAGGCGGAGCCGTCACGGTAGCCCTGACAGGTCGCGCCATGATCCGGCTCTCCCGTCTCCATATTAAAAAAGAAAGTATGCCAGGTGGAACCATCCTCCCGGATCACGTTAGCGAGCGCCGTATGAATATGCTTTTCCGCGATGTCCCTGTATTTCTGCTCTCCGGTCTCCTCAGACGCCCAGTACAGAAGGGGAAGATTCAAAAGGCAGTCGATAATCAGACGGTAGTTTTCCGGCGCGTTCATCGCTCCCCAGGCCTGGATGAACTGACCTTTTTCATGAAAACGGCTGATGAGCTGGTCAGCTGCCTTGATAGCCGCCTCCCGCCCCTCTTCATTTCCGGTCAGCTTCCATGCCGCCACGCAGGACGGGGTGTACAGAAAGCCCATATCGTGATGATCTACCACAATCTTATTGTTGATCCTGTGCAGGAAATCCTTTACCTGAACCTCTGCGGCTTTCCGGAATGCTTCATCCTTTGTATGTTCATAGGCAAGCCAGATCTCTCCCGTCCAGAACCCGTTGGTCCAGTCCACATTGTCGATGGGCGCATAAAATCCGTTCTCACTGTAGGCATTCTGAAATTTGTCCGTAAATTCCGGCAGATATTTCTTAATCTGCTCCGCCGAAAAATCCAGTGCCTGCAATACCTCTTCTCTTGTGATTTTTGAATACTCCATACCTACCTCTTTCCCTGCCGCCGCAGGGCGGCATTTTATTTGTGAAGAATGACGTCAGTCATTCTTCGCGGAATGTGTCGTCAGACACTTTCCGCAGCCTCCTTTCCCTGCCGCCGCAGGGCGGCATTTTATTTGTGAAGAATGACGTCAGTCATTCTTCACGGAATGTGTCGTCAGACACTTTCCGCAGCCTCCTTTCCCTGCCGCCGCAGGGCGGCATTTTCTCTAATAATGAATCGGCTCAATGTCCTCCGGCACGGTATCCCATGCAGCTTCCTCTCCGGCTGCCACCCGATACATTCCCTCATGGCAGGCGCGCATGGCGTCCGTCATCGCTTCATATTCCTGCATGCAGACATCGATCAGGCCGATCTGATAATTTTCCCCGTCAAAGCGTCCCAGGCAGCTCTGGTCATTGAGCTGGAAATAATGGGCGCCCAGAAAATGAGGATGGGTCAGGCCCTGTTCCAGATAATAGCGGTACGCACAGCCCCGCTGCTCCTGATTCGTCACACCGCGGATGCCGTGGGCCGTCAGTCCCACATCCAGCGCTCCCTGGTGGAATTCGCCCACCATCACCGGCTTGTCCAGCCACCCCGCAGCCTTTTCCACCGGCTCCAGGGGCGTGATCTGGTAGCTGTTGATGGAAAATACATCAAAATACTCCGAACCGCACAGCAGGCTTTTGTCCGTAAGATAGGCATAACGCATCCCCAGATTCAGATGGTTGGCGTCCACCCTTCTGAGCTCCTTCGCTGGAATTTCCACGTAGCGGGTGATCATTTCCTCCGAAAATGCCTTCAGATCCGCTTCCGCCTCCGGCGACAGAGAGGCCGCCTTGTAGATTTCCCGATTCAGTCCGTCAAAACCGGAAAAAGATGTATGCCAGGCCTCGTTGAAGCGGTCTATCAGGTCATACTTTTTCTCCATCCGTTTCCGGAACTGTTCCCGGCAGGCGGTCTGCGCAGGATTTGCCTGCATTTCCTCCGCAATATTCAGACCATACACAAAGGCCCATTCCGGCTCATTTCTCATAAAGTAGCCGATCAGAAGCGGATCGGAAACAAACGGCGCAAGCCCCTTTGCATACCGCTTCGCGGACTCCTCGTATTCCGGCGCAAACACATCCGGGAAGTCCCGGAAAATGGCGACTTCCGTATGCGGATATCCCTCCTCGGAAAAAGAGTCAAGGGGAATCACATAGGGCAGCCGGGCAAAACGGATAAACTCCCGGTCAGACCAGTTGCCGATGGTATTAACTCCCCAGGAGCACAGATAATACCGGACAATTTTCATCCAGCATTCCTTCCAGCCCTCGCCAAAGGCAGCCTTCAGATTTCCTACGCCATAGTTGAAGAAATCATACTCCTTTCGTCCGCTGCGGGCATGGCTGTTTGCAGGCCTGTTCCCTTTTTCCGGGCTCACCGCGGCCTCTATTCTCTCTCCAGCCGCCCTTTCCCGCGCTTCTTCCTGCTGCACGGCTTCCAGATACCGTCTTCTCACATCTTCTCCCACAAAGGGAAGCACAGGCCCAAGACGGGTTCCCTCACCGGGATTGATACAGTCAAGCCCCACGGAAAGGAAAGCGTTCCCCTCCGGATCAGCCAGCCAGTATCTGCCGTTTTCCCGCTCCACATGGAACCACCCCGTTTTCCGGAATTTTTTCTTCGTCCAGCCGCCATAGGCGTCCCAGTCCGCAAACGGGAAGGCCGTTCCCCGCTTACTCTCCTCTTTTTCCGCCGCTTCCGCCCGGGAAAGAAGCTCCTGAAGGATTCGGGTGCATTCCTGCCTGTCCGCAACCTTCTTCTTCCATTCCTTCTGCGTCCACTGTCCCATATCGTCGATCAGGCATTTTTCCGGAAGCTCACAGGAAGGAATCTCCTTCGACAGAAAACATTCCGAAGCGGCAAAACGGAAGGGCTTATATCCTGAAGCCGTCTGAAGCCGGATTTCCTTCACATCCGTAAGCCGCACGGGCTTTCCAAAGATGCTCATCTTAAGCCTTCCGGGCGTGCGCTCCGGAAAGATCACCTGACTGTTCAGAATCCGGAAATCAAAGGGCACCATGGTCCGGATCCCCGGAAGCAGCCCGAATATGATACGCATATCCGGCTCCACTGCCTGCCCCTCTCCTTCTTGAGTCCCTTTTTTCGGCGGCTTCTGCCTGTTTTCATAAAAGGAAAGCTGAAAGCACATGGAATGCTCTTCCAGCACCTCCGGCTCCAGACACAGATAGCCATAATCTTCCAGATGAATATCACCGTCTCTGTCTGCAGCGTAGAGAAGATAATCCAATCCCTCTTCCGGACAGGTAAAAAGGACGCGCCCCTCCGACGCTCCTTTCTCCTCCCATTCCATATCTCCCCGGTACAGCCCGGCCTGCTCCCAGGCCAGTGTATAACAGCCCGGCAAATCGTTCTCCCTGTTCATGCTTACCTCCCTATCCCGGAGCCGTACCATTCCGGTACAGATCCGGCGTTTTTTCATTCCGGCGGCGGCCCGGTCCGGGCCGCTTTTTCCGGCTATTTTCATTATACCGGCAGGAGCTTCGGCATGTCAATTGGTTACAGTTCAGCCTTCGGCAGAACTGTAACGGCATCCGGCCATTCCAATCGCAGCACTCGCTTTATCGTGCAGCGATGGGCCGGATGCTTCCTCGCTATACGTTTTTGTACGGTCTGCGCAGTAAATGCGCAGACCTGGCTGAATAGTAACGTCAATTGTACTGTTCACATATCCTGCCCTTGACTTATCGCGTCAGGAATGCTACCATAGCTTTGTTTTGGAAAGGACGACGGAAAATGGAGTCAATCGGATGCATGGACTTTGCTCCCTGCAGGAAACATCTTCATATCGACGGACAGGCAACGGCAGAAAGTGCCGTTTTTTTATTGGAAATTTTAC
>CAJFMW010000014.1 GCA_904392525.1 uncultured Eisenbergiella sp. | reverse complement strand
AAACGCCCATGGAATCAGGGTTTTTCGGCATGATCCCGGTGAGTTCGAGACCTTCCTCACCTAAAACAAAACTAAAGGAGAAAAACAAATGAACAAGAAGAACATTTACCTGCTCACCCAGGCGGCAATGATAGCCGCCCTCTACGTTGTGCTCACCTTTATAGCCAACGCCTTTGGACTCGCGAACTATTCCGTTCAGGTCCGTTTCTCGGAAGCTCTTACCATCCTTCCCTTTTTTACCCCCGCCGCAATCCCCGGACTGTTCATCGGCTGTCTGATCAGCAACATCCTGACGGGCTGTGCCATTCCGGACATCATTTTCGGCTCTCTTGCCACTCTGATCGCGGCGTTTGGAACCTGGAAGCTGAGAGGAATCGGAAATGTATTTCTCTCCCCCCTTCCTCCCATTCTCGCAAATACCATCATCGTTCCGTTTGTGCTTCGTTATGCCTACGGAATCAGACCGCTGTGGCTTTCGTTTCTGACGGTGGGAGCCGGTGAAATCATTTCCTGCGGAATCCTCGGCCTTCTGCTGGCTTTCACTTTAAATAAATACCGCGCTCAGATTTTCCGGGAGAACTTTTAAAAAGGTCCCACACAAAAGACTGCCGAAGGCGGCCGGAGCATTTCGCTCTCCGCTTCGGCAGTCTCTTCTTTCTTCCGGCAGGAACGCTCTGAGCCGTACCGGCCTTCCATATCACTGCATTCCCACACAGGAAACAAACATGTTCCCGTTTTCCTCAAACCAGGCAGACGCGTCGTTCAGTCCCATCCAGGAAATCCGGCCGGTCTGCGGGTCCATCAGAACCACATTTCTTTCATTAAATCCGGTGATCAGAACCGCATTTCCGTCCTCCAGAAGGGCGAGTACGGGAATTTCACGATCCGGATAATACAGCACGCTTGACAGGCTGCATCCCGTCAGCTCCAGCACCTGTACATTTTCCAGATTCTCCTGCAGAATCTCCGCCACCGTTTTTCCCTGCTCCAGCAGGTATCCTGTATTTCTCGTCACCCCCTCATAGGTGAGGATCACATCCAGGCATACCTCAAGGCTGCTCCTTTCCTCATCGGCGGCCGTTCCTTCAATGGCCATTATCTGGTTGGAGGTATGAAGCCGTTCCGCCCTCCAGATATAGAAGCCTCCTCTGGCCGTCACAGATCCGGAGCTTTCTTCCGCGCGTTCAATGGCCTCTCTGGGCGTCGCCGCAAATGTAACCTCTCCGTCAGGGCTGTACACATAATAGAGCTCCACCGTCTCCTGAGACGGCGGGAGATCCACCTGTCTGCTTCCCTCATAAAGCACCTCTCCGGGCGTGAGCACCTTCAGCTGTCCGGTTTTTATACCGCTTCTCAGCTGAATCTCCGTCAGCCTGTCGTCATTCTCCGTGGGAACCGTGATGATCGTATTGGCTCTCTTCGCCTCTGTCTGACTGCTCACAATCTGATCATCCTCAGCGGTGACATAATCCCCCTGCGCATCCCTTTCCACCCGGCTCAGAATAATCTGGTTTCCGCTCATTTCACAGCCGGTCACATAATATCCCTCTTTTTCATAGGTCATCAGAAGCTCTCCGCTTTCATCCTGAATTTTGACCTGATACATGGGAAAAACCATGGCTCCCGTGTCGTCCCGGGTAATATCCGCCTGTCTGGCAATTCCGTATACGATGTCCTCTCCCATGAAGCCCAGTGGAAGAATATAATTTCCGCTTCCCGCCTCGATCCTTGTCTGCTCGCCGGTGCTCAGATTCATCAGAATCAGGGATTCAGAAGCATATCTTTCCCCGCTCTGCCAGGCGATCATCCGATTGCTTTCCGATACACTGCAGCTGTCCATGCTCAGATTTTCCGCCGTGATATCCACCGTCTGGCTGTCCAGATGCACGCAACATATCTGATCGTTCAGGAACAGGTACAGCTCATACTTACCGTTGATATAGGCAAGCTGATCGATCTGCGCCTTCAGAATCTCCGGGGATTTCCCGCTGGGAATAAATGCCAGCTCCTCCACCGTATTTGCTGAGCCGTCATAAAAATAAAGCTGTGCGCCGCAATAGCCCTGTCTGCGACCCGAACTGATATAGCCATATACCATGAAAAAGACATTGCCCGCCTCGTCCACCTGAAGGATTTTAAAGTTCCTGTCATCCGGAAAGGCTCTCTCATCCAGGTTATCAGCATCATGGAAGGAGAACAGACGGGCAATTCTGTTTTCTGTCACATTCAGGCTGTACAGCACGCCGTTCTGAGCAAAGGCAACAATGTTTCCGCCTTCGCTTTCCGCCATCTCCACATCCGTATCCTGGATGCCCAGCACCACCTCTTCATCCACAAAGGAGGAGGCATCCTCCGAAAAGTATTCGCTCATGGTACGTTCATAATCGAGCAGATACATCCGCTCTGTTCCAGTCCGGATGCGGTAGACCTCCTTTACGAACGCATGGACCTCTCTTTCATATCGGGTATAGCTCACCAGATACTCCACCTGGATCGACGCCGTCTGCCCGGTCATATCCATGATGGTGAACACCGGTTCCGTCTCCCTGCGCACATCCAGGCTCCCCCAGCCAAGCTGGTCCAGACTGCTGTGAATCGTCATCCGGCTCAGCGTAGAATTGTCTTCACTGGAATCCGTCTCCATATAGACGGCAAGCGCCGCGCAGGAAGCATCGTCAAAGGTATCCTCACTGAAGGACGCAACAAAATCCAGCTTTTCCTGCATACCGGGTGATTCCTGCTGAATCACGCGCATATAGTAGGAGGCTTCCCTTCCGTCCTCCAGCGTGAGCTTGAAAATCACACAGTATTCTGTTCCCTCATCGATCAGGTCCTTCAGGACGATATCTGCCTTCAGGACACCGTCCTCCTCCGTCATTCCGGATACCTGCGTATCCTCAACCAGCCTTGTTCCGTCAGCGCTTCGTACCTCAAAGGCAAGCGACTCCACCTGCGTACCGTAGGTCAGAATTCCGATGGAAAGCTTCCGGTCCGTCCCGATGGGCAGAAGCCTGCCGCGCATATATTCCTCTTCCATCTCGCCGAGGTAGCCGTCCATCATATTGACGCGCAGTCCATCCGCATCCACATAAACCGACGGAAGCCGGGGAGGCTCCATATCCGCCGTCATATCCGTATTTCCTCTGTTTAACAGCATACTGCTTACGATCAGCGCCGCCACAAAGGTGACCACGCACACACAGCTTCTGATGATCGTTCTTTTCATGAATTCTCCTGTTTTTCTTCTTCAAACAGCTTCTGCAGACAAGTATTCACATGCAGAAATTCCGTCATTTCCTTCACACCCGTCTCTCTGCATCCGTATCCGCCGCCCATTTTCTTCTCCTGCTTTTTTACGGCACGGATGAGAATATTCTTCGGGGTATGCTCCATATCGATGAATTCCAGGATCTGTGTGTCATATCCCTTCTCCTCCAGGAGACCGGCACGAACCGAATCCGTCACCAGCGCGGACAGACGCTCCTTAATCAGGCCGTACTTCAGCGCCGGCGCAAGCACGTCGTTTCTAATCTGCCGGTTTACCTCATGCTGGCAGCACGGAACAGACAGGATCACCGATGCGTTCCACTTCACCGCCTTATACAGCGCATAATCCGTGGCCGTATCGCAGGCATGGAGCGTCACCACCATGTCCACGCTGTCCTCTCCCTCAAAATCCGCAATGTCCCCCTGCTGAAAATCCAGCTTTTCATAGCCATACTTCTCAGCAAGCCCGCTGCAGCGGCTGATTACGTCCGCCTTCAGATCCAAGCCGGTCACGCGGATATCCAGGCCGCAAAGCTCATGCAGATAATAGTACATGGCAAAGGTCAGATAGCTCTTTCCACAGCCGAAATCGATGATCCGCACGCATCTGTCCTTTGGAAGTATGGGCATAATATCGGCAATAAATTCCAGAAAACGGTTGATCTGACGGAATTTATCGTATCTGCTCTTCACCGTTTTCCCATCCTGTGTCTGAACTCCCAGATCGATCAGGAAGGGAACGGGACGGCCTTCCTCCAGAATGTATTTTTTCTTCCTGTTATGTGCCAGATGCAGAGCGTCCGGGACAATCTTCCGGCCTTCCGTTTCATGTGCCCTTTTCTTCACGGTCACCTTTCCCTTTTTGCTCACCATCGCCTCTGCCTCAAAACCTTCCGTCTTTATGGAAAGCTGACGAAAGCCCGTCATGGCCTCGCAGATGGCATCACAGGCCTCCTCTTCATTCAGATTTCTGTGAAAAGCCTGATTTCCCCGAAAGGTTTCCATCTGAAAAAGAAGCCTGTCCCGGATCATGACCGGCCTCACCTTAAAACGGATATCCCCATCCTTTTTTCTGGGGCCTCCCGCCGTCATCTGATACAGCCCTCCATTCAGGCTTTCCTGCAAAAGAGCGCGCAATTCGTCCATTCTGCCAATCCTTTCTTCCAACCGGAAAGACGGCGCAGAGGTTCCGCAAAGCCTTCCGCTTTTTCGGACCTCCTGCGCCCCCTGCTTTCCTCCGTCAAACCCATTGTAATGACTTTCATCCGAATACTCAACCGATATTTTTTAAAAACAGAACTTTTGTCATTACTCCTCTTATCCGGGATTCCACCCCGGCCAGCTTCTTCCGTTTCTTCTCCTTCTCCGGAAAATTTCATAATAGATCAGGATTTGAATCAGTGTCTGGCGGTCCTTCAGATCCGCGGCGGAAGTCTCTGCCTCGCTCTCTTCCTGCTCCTCTTCCTGCCGGATGCGGGCCTGGATGCTTTCCGCCAGTCTAAACAGCGCCAGTCTGTCCGGATACTCATCATAAATCATGCTTCCCCGGTAATCCATGCCGTCCAGCATTCGGCTGATCTTCTCCCGGTATTTCTTCGCCCGCTCCGGATAAAGCTGGACCAGGTAATCCAGATCCCTCGACGCGGTGTCCTCTTCCTCCCAGAACATGGGCATAGGATAGGTCATGTAAAAGGGCAGCGCCATCCCGCTCTTTCTGTTCCGGCGCCTCCATACTTCCTCTTCCCGCGAAGGAGCTCCCATACCTGCTCCCTCCCCGGGGAAAGAAAAAGGCGGAAAGCCTCCCGGATTTTTCCTGAAATCGTCCATGTGATCCTTTCCATGGCCGCCGAAACGCTTGATTATCCGGCGGCACTCTTCTTCTTTTTATGATTTATAGTATGCATCCGGATTTGATTTGCTTTTCTGGGCTCTCAGCTCCCCTTTCCGAGCAGCACATCCCGGCAGGCCTCCGCGCGCTTCACATCCTCCGGGCTGCACCGGCCCGAAGCAGTTTCCTGCTGCGCATACCTCGCCTTTTCATACAGCCGGACCAGCTCGATAAATGCCGCGTCCTTGTCCTCAAAAAGAAATTCCAGCTCTCTCGCCGTTTTCGCGCGCACCAGGCTCTCGCTGGCGTCCTTCCTCCAGAGATCCTTTTTTCCCCATGTGCCCCCGGGCCGTCCTTCCGGATTGCGGAAACGCTCTGACTTCTGCACCGTCCGGACGAAGATCCTGCGGATTTTCTCCTCAGGCGTCCTTGCAAAAATCCGAACCGGCTCCTGCCTGTTTCGCTTCTTTTTTTCCACTCGGATCGTTTCCCGTATTTCCTCCGTTTTCTGCCCGTCCTGCGTCCGCTCCGTCTTTCCTTCATAGAACATGCGCGCCAGGGCCGTCACCGCCTTATACAGCAGAAAAATCACAAGAACGGCTGCCCCGATCAGAATCACATATTCAATCACCTGGTACAGAATCTCAAGCCAGAGGGGCTGCTCCTGAACCTCTGCCTGCATGAACTGTGCCGCAGCAGCCTCCTGCGCTGCGGCGACCTGTTCTTCCCCTTCTGATCCAAACAGGCTCAGGAGAAAACCGATCAGCCTGAGCACGCCTCTTATGACCCACAGAAGGACATTCTTCAGCAGTTCCCCCGCTCTGTCCATAAATGTCTGATTCGCTCCAAGCGCAAGAAGCGCCACCACGCCCAGACTGCAGACCGCCGTCAGGCTGCCGCCGCGAAGCAGCATCCGCCGCACGGGAATATGGGCGTTGCTGGATTTATTGAACTGAACAAATCGATCCAGATTTCTCAAATAAGTATCCGCAAAAAACAGAAGGGCATACAGCAGAGAGGCGTTCAAAATTCTTCCGCAGGCTGCTCCATCCCCCAGATACGCGCACAGGAGCACTGCAGCGGCCGCCGCAAGCAGGGCTGCCGCAGGTCCGAGAAGGCCCTCATCCTCCCGTCCTTCCTGCAGCCGGTTGCGAAAGGAAACAATCAGATAAATCCCCGCAAAGGCGCCGAACAGAACCCGCTGGACTCCATTTTGCCCCAGTCCGAAAACAGCGGCAAGAAAAACGACCACATGAAGAAGCGAAAACATCCAGAAACGGCTGACAAAAATCCGGATCAGCCAGAAGCATACCGGCACCGCCGCGAGCAGCAGCTGAAAAGGCAGCGCCGCCGGAAGAAAAGCACTGCTTCCCGCCGCCACAGCCTCTCCCTCCAGCGCGCTGTTCAGTGGAACGAACGCGGAAAACAGAGCGGTTTCCAAGCAGAATACCGTCAGAAAATTCATGAGAATTTCCATCAATTCCACCGGTCTCATCCATTTTTCATTCATTCAGCATCTCCTCCGCATTCAGTCTCACAAAATGCAGACGCTCAGGCTCCGAAACACCGCTTTCCATCCTGGGATACAGCGGACACATCCAGGTAAAATCCGCACCGGAACGGGCAAACCTTCTGAGCAGTCTCTGAAATCCTTCGTCCGTTTCCGCGGAGAGAAACAGGGTGGCAGTGTCCTTTCCGTCCGCCTCCAGCTCCCCTCCGAATGCCTCCTCAAAGGGAATCGCCTCCGCATCCAGATTCAGTCTGGCAAACGCCCGGTTCAGCTGCTCCATATGCCCGGCTCCCGCCCCCGGCGCAAGATGCATCACCTCTCCGGTGAGCACATCCCTGGCATTGCAGAAAACTGCAGTCCGGATTCCCTGGCGCAGCAGTTCCCCTGCAATTCTCACCGCAATCCGGATACACAGCTCCAGAAGCTCCTGTCTCTTCCATATCCCACGGTCCTCCAGATTCAGGAAAATCCGTACCGCCCGCAGGGCCGTATATCCCTTCAGATTCACCATGAGGTTCTCCGTCCTCGCAGTCGCCTTCCAGTTGATCGACCTGGGTTCATCAAATGGGGCGTATTCCCGCAGTCCGCGATATTCAAAAGGGTCCTCCAGCAGATGCCGCTTTGTCAGAATCTCCCCGTTCAGCTTCCGTATGGCCGCATCCAGCGATACGCCCTGCGCGGGCCGGGGATATACGTACAGAACGCTCTCCTCCCCAATCCGCTCTATCATTTCCCGGCTCAGAAACAGATCCGAAGCGACCAGATCCAGTCCGTCGATCCGATAATACCCCCGCGCCGTACAGCGGAAGGGAATCTTTCGGGTCACACGCTGATTCGGCCCGAGGGACAGAATGTCGTTCCGATAATACTGATCCGTCACCGCACTGTCCCCTTCATCCTCGAAGTGCAGCTTCCGGGAAACCTGAAACTTCACCTTCAGCATGGGAAGCGGCAGCGCCTTCCTGTTCTCCACCTGCTCCGACAGCCAGCACTGCTCCCCCTCCGTCGCGCTTCTGGCAGAAAAGAAAAGCCTCGCCGTAAGCCCCCTGTCCCAGAAACATCCATACAGCCTGGCCTGCAGAAAATAAAAGGCTGCCGCTCCCAGGCCTATCCACAAAATAAGCATGTCAGCCTCGCTTTCCAAAATCCTCCACAGGCACGGGCACCTGCGCAAGGATCTCCTCCATCAGCGCGCGAGCCTCCTCCTGTCCGCTGCTCCCATAGGCAAAAATGAGCCTGTGGGAAAGCACATCCGGCGCCAGGGCCTTCACATCGTCCGGAATCAGATAATCCCGTCCCTCCATGCACGCCAGGGCCTTCGCCGCCCGCATCAGAGCAAGGGTTCCTCTGGGACTCACTCCCATCGCCACCTTCTCCTGCTTTCTGGTCGCCCCGGCTATATCCGCAAGATAACCTGCCACAAGAGGATGCACATAAACCCGTTTCGCCTCCTCTTTCATGGAAAGAAGCTCCTCCTTCGTCATCACAGGCTGCAGCTTCTCCAGAGGATCCTCCTGGCTGTATGCCTGCAGAATAGCTGTTTCTTCCTCCCTGTCCGGAAAGCCCATGGCCAGCTTCATCATGAACCGGTCGGTCTGCGCCTCCGGCAGCGGGAAGGTTCCCGCCGTCTCCACCGGATTCTGCGTCGCGATTACAAAAAAAGGACGCTCCAGCTCCATGGTTTCTCCATCTATCGTAACCTGCCGTTCCTCCATGCATTCCAACAGGCCTGCCTGCGTCCTCGGCGTGGCCCGGTTGATTTCGTCCGCAAGGAGTATATTGGTGAAAACAGGTCCCTTTTTCAGCTCAAACCGTTCGCTCTCCCTACTGTATACATGCAGCCCGGTGATGTCCGCAGGCAGCATATCCGGCGTAAACTGGATTCTTCCCATTCGGATTCCCAGAGACGCCGCAAGCGATTTCGCCAGCTTTGTTTTGCCCGTGCCCGGCACGTCCTCGAGAAGCACATGACCATCCGCAAGAATAGCGGCAAGAAGCTTTTTTATGACCGCCTCCTTGCCGATGATGACACTTCCCACATTATCGATAATTTTCTGTACCTCTTCCCGCATCTGATCACCATGCCTTTCCCGAATCATACTGTGCGAAATCATTATACCACGTGCGCAGAGGGGAAAGCGACGCCGCAGGCGGCATTTTCCCCGCAAGCCGTGGGTTGCCGGTATAATCCCCGCGGAGCGGGGCGGCACGATGGAATTGTGCCGGATTGCGCTTTGCGCAATCATTATACCCTGTGCGCAGGGGAGAAAGCGACGCCGCAGGCGGCATTTTCTCCACAAGCCACGGGTTGTTGGTATAATCCCCGCGGAGCGGGGCGGCACGACTACGTCGTGCCGGATTGCGCTTTGCGCAATCATTATACCTTTTTTCAGCAATCCTGTCCATTCTGTCGGCCTTCTTCACTCCGTATGAAATGTTGAAAATTGTGTGAAAATCGCTGTCAGAACTTCTCTCTTTTTTATTGACACATTCCCGAAAAAAGCGTAGTATTCTGAACATATATAACATTTTTCGAATTTTTCTATCAATTTCAATCCTGCCGCACGGCAGAAAAAGGAGGGGCCCATGACAGTTTCCGCTTTGTACCGCAGACGTCTGATCCCGGAGGAATGTGTCCGTCTGAAGGACGATATCATCCTTCTGAATGAGCCCGGCCTTCTTGTGACTTCCTGGAAAGCACTGAAGCCACGGCCGGATCTCAGCCATGGCTTCTCCTGTTATTATCTGGATGAGGGGTATAAAATCAGCCGCTTTTATGCCGCCGACAACACGCTCCTCTATCATTACTGCGATATCATTTCCGCATCGTATGATCCCGATGCAGCCTCCCTCATCGTTACCGATCTTCTCGCCGACGTGATCATCTATCCGGACGGCTTCGTCAAGGTCGTGGATCTGGAAGAGATGGCCGACGCTCTGGAAGCCGGCGTTCTCGACATTCCCCTGCTTCGAACCGCTCTGCGCTCCCTGAACCGGCTCCTGCAGGCCGTTTATGCAGGAAGGCTGCCGGAGCTCTCCCGGCCGATGGAACGGTTTGATACGGGCTTTTCCTTTCCACAGGACCTGTGATCCCCTTTTTCAGAGGGTCTTTTTAATAGAATACGTGTCCCCCGATATTGATTCCCGTAAGCCCCGGAATGGGCGTCCGGAAAAATACGCAGTTTCCCACATTGGTGACGCCGCTCATGGCCTCATCAGCCGCCCGGTAGCAGCTGTCCGTCGCACGGTTTTCTGCAAGAGCGAGTGCCAGCCGTCCTGTGGACACCGGTTCAAACTGGCCGCTCTGATAGATTACACCGGACAGAGTGTTGGGAAATACGGAGCTGAGCACCCGGTTAATCACCACTGCGCCGACGGCCACCTGCCCCTCGTAGGGCTCGCCTCCCGCCTCACAGTAGATCAGATTTGCCAGAAGATATCTGTCATCCTCTGTAAAGGTCACCTCGGAAATATCGCGCCAGCTCGACTGCGCCGCCAGACGGGACTTCCGGATTTCCTCCTCCAGCTGCTTCTGCAGAGCCGCAATGTTCTCATCCTGTGCTGCCATCTGAGCTTCCAGCGCTTCCACCTGCGCTTCCGCGCTGGCGATCTGGTCGGAATAAGCGGAAATGCTGCTCTGCGTCTGGCTGATCAGGCTGGAAAAACGGTCATGCTCCGCTTCCGCGGACGCCTGCATCTCCTCCAGCTGATCCATGTCCGACTGAAGCTGCGCTTCCTTTTCCTCCACGGCCTCTCTCGCAGCCTGATAGGCTGCAAGCATTTCCTGGTCATAGGACGCCATCTGGGTAAAATATTCCGTCATGTTCAGAACCTCTCCCAGTGAATCCGCGGAAAGAATCGCCTCCAGATAGGAAATGCTCCTCTTTTCATAGGAATACTGAATTCTTTTCTTCAGGCAGAGATACTGCCTCTCTTCTGTCGCCTTCGCCTCTTCCAGCTCCGCCTGGGTGGTTTCGATCTCTTCGTTCTTGGCGATGATGTTGTTCTCGATCTCCTCCAGATTGCTGCTCACTTCCGCAAGCTGGCTGTTCAGGCTGTTCAGCTCTCCCTCAAGGCCGCTCTGGGCTTCCTCCATATTCGTGATATTTTCTTCCTGCGCGTTCTTCTGATTCTCAGTGGCTTCTCTTTCTTCCTTCGCGTTTTCCAGCTTCTCTCTCGTATCCGAAGTGGCTTCCGCGCCCACCTTTGGGACCGTAAGCATGACCAGCACAAGAATTCCCGCGATCAGCCTGCGCTTTCCCATTTTTTTCATCCGCACTCTCCTCTTAGGTCTTCCGGTCCTTCTATAATGTAAGTGTCACATTCCGGCCCACAGGCTCGTATTTCCGATAGCGTACTCCGGCCGCGTCCAGCATCCGCTTTGAGGCACGCACGGAGGGAGTGTCGGCATACTTGTCACATTCATATACAATCTCCCGGATTCCGCTTTGAATGATGGCTTTCGCACATTCGTTGCAGGGAAACAGGGAAACGTACAGTCTGGCTCCTGCCAGGCTTCCTCCTCTGTAATTCAGAATGGCGTTCAGCTCACTGTGTGTCACATAGGGATATTTGGTATTCTCTTCTTCCCCGTACTTGTCCCACGGAAATTCATCATCAGAGCAGCCGATCGGGAAACCATTGTAGCCCATGGACAAAATCTTGTTATCGCCGCTGACAATGCAGGCTCCCACCTGGGTGTTCGGATCCTTTGAGCGCATTCCGGACAGCTTGGCCACTCCCATAAAATATTCATCCCATGTAATGTAATCCTGTCTTTTCATGGCTGCTCCTTCCCCACGTTACTTCGTTCCGAAGATCCTGTCTCCGGCGTCTCCCAGACCGGGCACGATGTAACCGTGATCATTCAGCTTCTCATCCAGCGCTCCCACATACAGATCCACATCCGGATGCTCCTCCTGCATCCGTGCAATTCCCTCCGGCGCCGCAATGATGCACATGAAATGGATCTTCTTACATCCCTTCTCCTTCAGCATACGAATCGCAGCAACAGAGGAACCGCCCGTAGCGAGCATGGGATCAACCACAAAAACCTCCCTCTCCGCGCAGTCGGCCGGAAGCTTGCAGTAATATTCCACAGGCTCCAGCGTCTCCGGATCCCGGTACAGACCAATATGTCCGATCTTTGCGGCAGGGATCAGGTTCAGCACACCGTCCACCATACCGAGTCCCGCTCTCAGAATCGGCACAATCGCCATCTTCTTTCCCCGAAGCTCCTTCACCGTTGTCTTACAGATCGGCGTCGTGATCTCCACATCAGCCAGGGGCAGGTTTCTGGTTGCCTCATAGCAGATCAGCATCGCGATCTCCCCGATGGTCTGACGAAAATCCTTGGTTCCCGTTTCAATTCTTCTGATATAACCGATCTTGTGCTGAATGAGCGGATGATCCATAACTACTACCTTAGACATATTTTCCTCTTTTCCTGCGGCCTCAGGCCGCATCTTATTCTTCCAGGAAACCGGCCCCGCCGGCCGGATTTCCGCCGCTTTTTTCCGCGGCCCACGGCCGCATTTTTTGTTTCTCTTACAGCTGTTCTTCTTCCAGAGCCGTTATTTTTCCAACTCTGCGCGCGTGCTTTTCCTCGCCGGAAAAAGGCGTGTCCAGAAACGTTTCCACAATGCCAAGAGCCAGATTCTTTCCGACAATTCCCGCTCCCATCGCCAGCATGTTCGCGTCATTGTGCTCTCTCGTAAGCCTTGCGGACACGGTGTCCGCACAGAGCGCACACCGGATTCCCTTTACCTTGTTGGCAACAATGGAAATTCCGATTCCGGTCGTACAGATCACAATGCCTCTGTCACATTTTCCCGCTGCCACTGCCTCGGCGGCTGCCCGTCCAAAATCCGGATAGTCGCAGGACGCCTCATCAAAGCAGCCGAAATCCTCCCATTCCAGCCCCCTCGCGTCCAGACAGCGGATCACCTCCTGCTTCAGCGCAAAACCGCCATGATCACAGCCCAATGCAATTTTCATATCTACCTCTTTCTTCGCGGCCACAGGCCGCATTTTAATCTTCGGAAACCGGCGCCCGCCGGTTTCCGCGCCTCTTTTCCGCGGCTACAGGCCGCATCTTTTATTTGAGAAGAAGCGCAAAGCGATTCTTCCAGGAAATCGGCCTCGCCGATTTCCGTTTATACTTCAATCACGTGATGACCCGCGGCCTTCAGAAGGCGGTTCATAATGGCCTGTCCCATCCCCCGCAGGGAAAAGGCTTCCGAATACATGACCTCCATACCTTCATCGTCAAATTCTCTCAGAATCCGGTACAGGCTGTGGGCGATCGCCTCCTCGTCCTGCCTGCTTCCCACGCTTTTCACGCTGTCCGCATGGTAGAGGGAGGCGGTTTCATCCGTGGCGATCACGCCCGTTTTCTTACCTTCCTGCTCCGCCTTTCTGCAGAGCACGTTGATACGTTCCACCACCTTTTCGGGTTCTCCCTCCACGATCGCCAGATCCCCCTTCGGCGCGTAATGACGATATTTCATTCCGGGGGCCTTCGGCCGCTGGGTTGACGCCGCGTCGAGAATCGTACGGTCTACCGAAACGCTGCCAAGAACCTCCGTCAGCATTTCCTGCGTCACATAGCCGGGTCTGAGAATCATGGGCTCATCCTCCGTCAGATCCACGATCGTGGATTCCAGACCGATTCCCACATCTCCTCCGTCCAGAATCATATCGATCCTGCCGTCCATATCCTCCGCCACATACTGCGCACTCGTCGGGCTGGGCTTTCCGGAGGTATTCGCGCTTGGCGCTGCAATAAAACCGCCCGCCGCGTCGATCAGACCGCGCGCAACCGGATGAGACGGGAACCGCACTGCCACCGTGGGAAGCCCTCCCGTCGTTTCCAGGGGAACCGTATCCTTTTTCTTCAGAATCATGGTCAGCGGTCCCGGCCAGAACGCGCGCGCGACTTTAAGCCCCTTTCCGTCCGGATCCCAGGCGATCTTCTCCAGATCGGAAAGGCGGCAGATATGCACAATCAGCGGATTATCTGAGGGTCTGCCCTTCGCGGCATAGATCTTTCTGGAAGACTCCGGATTCAGCGCATCTCCGCCCAGCCCGTATACAGTCTCTGTAGGAAAGGCTACCAGACCGCCCGCCTTCAGGATCTCTCCCGCTTTTTTCAGCTTCTCTTCATCTTTGCTGCTGCCATCCATCACTTCATAAAGTGTCTTCATGTTTTTCTTCTTTCCGGTTTTTCTGGGAATCAATGCCGCATCCGACAAATGCTCCAAACTTTTCTACCGCAGAAAAAGCCTGCTTTCCATACAAAAGCAGACTTTCCGGCCTTTTTCTGCTCTTTTCGGACATCTCTGCCCGCTCTGCCCAATTATATCACATCCTGATTCCTTCGAAAAGTCCCCCTTCAGGCGTACCGTGTTCGATTACAGTTCAAACAGGTCTGCGCATATACTGCGCAGACCGTGGAACAACGATCCGGCTGAAAGTATCCGGCCCATCGCAAAGCGATTGGAATGGCCGGATACAGTCACAGTTTGGCCTGAAGCCAAACTGTGACTGTGATTCAGATACTGCATCAGCGCCATATGGATGTGCCAGGCAAGCTTTTCCTGATAGTAGTCATCGGAAAGCTCTGCCGCCTCCTCAGGATTTGACAGGAAGCCGCACTCCACGATCACCAGCGGCCTCCCGGTCTTTTTCAGAAGGTAATAGCTGTCATTCGCCCGGGATGTCCTGTGATTTTCCGGGTCCAGCTTTTCCACAAGACGGTCCTGAATCAGCCCGGCTGCATACTCTCCCGCCGCACTCCCTTCATAATAAAAAACCTGCGCCCCCTTCACATATTCCTCTCCATAGCTGTTCTGATGGATGCTCACCGCGATGTCCGGCTGTGCCTCCTCAATGATCTGGATGCGCTGTTTCATGTCCTGAACCTTTTTGTTGGAAGCGTTCTCGTCATACAGCCCCGTATCCGTGGTTCTGGTCATCACAACTTCCACATCCGAGGCTTCCAGAAACAGTTTCAGCTTTTCGGCGATCTGCAGGTTCAGTTCCTTCTCCAGTTCCCCGTTAATTCCGACCTTGCCGGGATCAACACCGCCATGTCCGGCGTCGATCACCACACAGAAAGTATCTTCCGCCGACTCCGCCTGGTCCTCGTTTACCAGAATGGCCGTCTGACCGGCCGACCAGAAAACAGCGCTCAGCAGAAGAACCGTCGCGGCTCCTCTCAGCAGCCCTTCCTTTAATTCTGTCCTCATGAGGTCTCCCGCGCTCCGTTTGTTTCATTATATGAATCCTGCGGAGTGAAAAGACCCGGCTGCCCGAACCAGCCGCTTATCCAACACCTGACGCGTCAGCCGTTCACGAAGTCGGAAATCACCGCCCATACCTCAGGATGCCCGCTTTCATAGCCCAGCTTCCAGGCGGCAACGCCTCCGATTCCATATTCCTTCATCACGTTGATTTTCACCTGGAGAGACTGCTCGTCCTCCAGCCATACCTGGAAAAGAGAGCCGTTCTCTTCCAGCTGCGCATAATTCTGGCAGGTGGTTTCATCCCAGGATGCCTCCACCCCTCGCTGCGCCAGGAAGTTCTCCGCAGCCGTCATGCCCACCGCCTGGCTCTTCACGCCCTCCGACGTAGTCTCCCAGATACGGGTATAGAAGGGAACCGCATTGACCACCTTTTCCGCAGGGACATACTGCACCATCGTGCTGATCCCTTCCTCCACATAGTCGATGGACGCCACGCTTCCCACCTCCTGGGAACCGCCATAGTGTTCGTCATATCCCATGATGATTACATAATCCGCCACAATTCCCTGCTCTTTCCAGTGATAATGGGAGTTATAGCCCCTGGGTACATAATTGTCAACTGAAAGCACCAGCCCGTTTGCCCGGCAGGGAATGGACAGCTCTCTTAAGAACTCAATGTAATCCTCGCCCGCGTCACCCGGCACCTGCTCAAAGTCCACATTGATTCCATCCACGCCCAGGGAGAGCGCCTCATTTACCAGTCCTTCAATCAGCTTCTGTCTTTTGCTGGTATAGGACAGGATCGCCTTCGTATCCACATCATAGGTGAAGTTATCGACAAGCGCCCATACCTCCAGCCCTCTGTCATGCGCCTCCTGCACATAGGAACTGCTCCCGATGCTGGCAAAATTTCCATCGTTGTCGCTTAAGAAAAACCAGGTGGGAGAGATCACGTTCATTCCGCTCACTCCCTCCAGCACCTCAGAAAGCGTGGAATTGGCGGCCTCACTGGTCACCTGATGCCAGCCCAGGCTGATCTTATAATCCCTGTGAATCGAGGTATATTCCGGCTCCACATAATCGGTGACCGGAATCAGCGTCTCACTGCGCTCATTTTCCAGACGCTTATTCTCCACATAGCCGATGAATCCATCCTGCGTGACGACTTCGCTCCAGGTTTCCATCGTCTCCAGCACCGTAACCTTATCTCCGGCCGCCACCTCGGTAAGAATGTCGCTCTTGATTCCGCCCTGATAACGGACCGCTGTATTCCGCCTGATATCAGCGACATTGTGCTCATCCCAAACGGTCGTCATCACCACGCGGTTCGGCTCCGTATACAGAGTATAGGAAAAATTGGTATATTTCTTCACATAATCCAGCGCCACATACATCACGCCGTCTTCCAGGTAAGCCGGTACATAACCGTCCTCTCCCGTCTCTCCGGCCTGCGCATAGATGATTTCGTCCGGCGTGGTATATAAAAGCCAGTTTTCATTATAATCCGCATAAAACCTGTCGTTCAGATAAGTATGCACCGTTTCCAGCGGCAGATAGCACCTGCCGTCCTTTACTACACCCTTTTCTTCCCGGATTTCGTTATTGAGCACAAGCGCCGCCTCATCATCCGACGCAAGGCTGAAATATTCGTTCAGATCCATCCGTTCCTCAGAATAGGAGAAGCGTTCAACAACCTTCATCCCAAATGTAATGGCGACAATCACAAAAATAAGGACGACAGCGATTATCACCGGAATTGCTTTCTTCATCTTCCGTAACCTCCGTTGTGTCCTTATTATATCAGACTCTCGAAACATCGTCATTACCTATTTTTACATGTTTCCATCGCAGCTTTTGTCTTTGTCCGGCCCGCTCTTTTACAAAACATCAGAACAGGCCGGACTGCGCTCCTCTTTTGACAGGGAAACGCATTCTCCTGCAGTTTCGCGCAGCAGCGGTACGGGGGCCCTCACCGCACGGCTGCAGGATGCATTTTCATTCATTTTACTTTGTTTTCAGACAGAACATCTTTGCGTTTGCGGTCTAAGGACACTTCACCTTATCATATCTGACCTGGGTCAGCCTTCCCCTATCGTCCATGACGTAATCCGGCATATATACGGCATCCTCACAGACAAAAAATTTCTTCGCAATCTCATCGGGAGAAGCCGGCTTCCCCTCCAGATACAGGTCCACGCCCTGCCCGCTGATCTTCTTCAAGTGCTCTTTGAGCTCGTTTTCATCGTCGTTCATGACAATCCCTCCCCTGAATGCACAAAGGGACATAACAGAACTCCGTTCAGGACGGTTTCCAAAAGGACGTGATATATAAACCCCTATGCCCTCTGTTCACGCGGCGGCGACGATGTTTCGCAGGTCTGAAAGATGCTCCCGGACGTGTATCGCGAAATTTCTGCAAAGAAATACGCAAATAACCTTTTACAATCCATTTTTTTGAATTAAACTTTTTCAGGTGAAAATTTTGGAAATGATTTCTTTCCCGACAGGCACATAAGCCTGTAAGACCTCCTCATACTATATGGATGAGGCATCAGCAAAGCCGGCGAATCATGCCGCCCGCTGACTGGCAGATACAGAAGAACGCCGCGAAGCGGCCGCTTCTGAAGAATTGCTTAAAATATGATATAAAAAAATCCGGTGCAGCTCCCCTCCTTCTGATACAGAGTGCCCGGAAGCATCTTTAGAAGAATTATATCCGATATCTGGAAAATTGGCAAGTAATTTGTAAAAAAAAAGTGAAACAGCGCATGGATGCTTGACTTCTTACTGACCGCAGTATAATATATCTGTAATCGCAGATACTGTAAATTATGTTCATTTTACGCCTTTTTAAGTCACACAAAGAGAGAATTCCAATATCTTTATATTAAGGATGTGATCATAATATGAAAATTGAAAAAGTGAATGACCATCAGATTCGCTGTACTCTGACCAAGGCCGACCTTGCGGACAGAGAGCTTAAAATCAGCGAACTCGCTTATGGAACAGAGAAGGCCAAGAGCCTTTTTCGTGATATGATGCAGCAGGCGGCAATCAAATTCGGCTTTGAGGCGGAGGATATTCCGCTCATGATCGAAGCCATCCCTCTGAATTCGGACTGTATCGTTCTTATCATCACCAAAGTGGAGGACCCGGAGGAGCTGGATACCCGTTTCTCCAAGTTCGCTCCCAGCGTGCACGACGACGACAGCCTGGACGACATGATTCAGGATCTGAACGAGGGGGCCGACGATGTGCTTGACCTGTTCCGGCGCATCCATGAAGGACGCACCGCTTCCCAGGGAACCGGAAAGGAGGCCGCACAGAAGCCTGCCTCCGCGAAGAAGGAAGAGGAGGATCTTCAGATCACCCGCATTTATTCCTTCGACTCCCTCAATCATATCACCCGGCTCGCCCATGTTCTGGAAGGCTTCTATAACGGAGTCAATTCCCTTTACAAGGACGCAGGAAAGGGACGTTATCTTCTGATCGTCTCCAACTCCTCACACACGCCGGAGGAATTCAACAAGCTCTGTAACTGCCTGTCCGAATACGGCAGACAGGAAAAAGCTGCACCCGGCGGGGAAGCTTTCCTGGAGGAGCACTGTGAGCTGATCGTCAGAGATCACGCTCTGCAGGCCTTTGGCAGGATTTGATGAAAACGGCGGCGCACCTCTTTGGTACGCCGCCATTTTTTGTGCGATAAGCCCGGAGGGCGGGCAACTATGCTGCGGAGCTGCCCGGTCGCTTCTTATGCTTCCGCAATCGCCTTCATCAGCTCATCAATATCAATACCGTGAACCATCGCAGCCTCTTCCAGGCTCTCCGCCTGTGCGGAAGGGCAGCCGAGGCAGTGCATTCCCGCGTTCATCAGAACAGGAGCTACCTCAGGATTGGTTCTCAGGATCTCACCGATTGTCATTTCCTTCGTAATGCCAGCCATTTCGCCAACCTCCTTTTCTTACGATTTTACGCCGTCCGTTTTTTCCGGCACATCCGGGCCTTCCGGCCGGTAAGTCGCCGCTGACGGCTGCATTCAGTATAATACTTTTTCCGTAAATGCGCAAGATTATGTGTCAAGAACCCATGGCATTTCCGTCATACGGAGGTCCGTACAGCCATAGGGCTGAAGCCGTACTTCCTCCGGCTCTCCCAGAACAGCCGCGTCCTTCGGAACAGCCGCGCAGATTCCGTCCCTTTCCTCCCAGGCTATCGGAACCATTCTGGTTTTCAGCCTGACCGGCGGATTCTGGGGAGAAAACGGATAATCGCTGATCCTGCCGAACTCCGTTTCAAAATGCGAAGAACAGAAGGCATAGTTCCACCTGGAATCCGGAAGCATTTTGTAATCACAGTAAGGCGCCTTTCTCTCCACGCCGTCCCTGGTGTATTCCAGCTTCTTCACCGCAGCCTTAACCGGAAGGGAAAAGACGAGCGGCCCGCGGACGAGTGCCTTTGTCCCGTGCGGGCGGTCTATGAACCTTGCCTCCATCTCCAGCCTGACCGGAATCCGAACCGTTCCTTCCCAGCTTTCTCCGGCCAGAAAGCAGCTCCCCGGCGTGGCCTCAGCGTCACCCACCCATGCCTTTTCGGCAGTTCCCGGAATCCGGATGGCTACCGCACAGTCCACAGGGCCATCCGCTGTGATCTCCAGCATGGCCTCGTCCCGGAATGGATACTCAGAAATAATACGCACCTGGAGCTTTTTTCCTCCCCATTCCACATGAGCCGTACAGGGCACCAGCAGGTTGACTGTGATTCCTTCCTCTCCTTCCATGATGGCGGACAGGGCAAACTTGGGCCATGCCTGGTTGAAATTCGCCGTGCAGCAGCCGAAATTCGGTTCAAGACCGAACATATTGGCCTCACCCGAATTGGAATTGAACGGCACGGAGTCCTCCGGAAATTTTCTGGCGCTGATCTGGTTAGTCATCTGCACATACTGATGCGCCCACATATCAGCCGTGGTCGTCGCGGGCAGGCAGTTAAACGCCTCCTTCTCCAGAAGATCGGCCCAGAATCCGTTTCCGCTCTCAGCCAGAAGCACCTCGCAGGAATACATGGCTTCGGCCACGCTGCAGCATTCGCTTCCCTGAGTCGGTTCATCCCCGGACAGGCATTCATCCCCGGTAAAATGTCCCGTCGGCATGCTGTTGTGCTTCATAACCGTCTGATACATATGAAGGGCAAATGCATCCGGATCCTCCCCTGTCATCCGTGACATCAGCGCCCTGCTCTTTAATGCCATCGCAGTATTCACCACATGGTTAATCTGCGTCCAGTATCTGCGCTGCTTCGGCCGTTCAAAATCAAACCGCTCATACAGCTTCGCATAATCGATTCCTTCCGCCTCCAGCAGAACTGCCAGATCCAGCATCCATTCCTCCGGCCTTCTTTCATACAGCCACCAGAGCGGAATCAGACATTCATACCACCTCGCTGCCGCCCAGTTAAAGAGGGTATGGGAAGAAATGTGTGAAAGGAGCTGCCACAACGCCCGATAAACCGCTTCCTCGATTCTTCCATCCTGCGCACATTCCTCATACAGCACCAGCACCTTGCAGATCAGAAATGCCGGCCAGACGTCATACTTCTCCCTTTCCTCCTTCGTACACGGGCAGATCCACCCATCCTCTTCCTGTCCTGCAAGAATGGCGTCCACATACCGCTTTGCCCGGCGCTTTAAATCCTCGTCGTCCAGCAAAAATGCCAGCGGAATAAATCCGTCCAGCCAGTAGGGCACCCGCTCCCAGCCATCCTTATCCCCGCCGATCCATTTGCTCTCCCGGATATCCGGCCATATCAGGTCCAGATGGCCGGACAGCCCCTCCGCCTGAATCTCCAGCTGCCGCTTCAGCCACCCTTCCGGTTTCAGCTGCCTCGTTGTGAGTGATTTCAGTTTCGGCTTTGATTTCCATTCTCCCTTTCTCATCTTCTGCCTCCTTCTGTTTTTTATTTCTTTTTTATGCTATACTCTCTGTAAACTGCTGACAGGAGAAATGCCATGGATTCAGAATATATTTTTCTTTCCTCCACACCCATGCCGTATCTGACGGACTGTGATATCAAGCATTTCGGCGCTTTTGAATATCACTGCTCCCGCTGCTGCGACCATTTCGTCCTGATCTTCATGCTGAATAATCATCTGAAGTTTACAGAGGATTCCAGGCTTACCACGCTTTCTGCCGGCGAATGGTATATTCAGAAAAAATCTCTCTGGCAGAGCGCCCCTCTTCCCAGCCCCCACGCGGAATATTACTGGCTTCATTTTCAGGCGGAATATTCAGACCAGCCCTTAAACCGCATCCGGCTTCCCATACGCGGCAGCTTTCAGCCTTCCCTGTTTCTGCCCATGCTCCGGGAGCTTCACCATGCATTTTCCCGCTCCCCTCAGAATCCCTTTGAGGTTCAGAGCGGATTCTACCGGCTTCTGAATCTGCTGTATGCCCATGAAGCTGTGTATTCGCCTCTCGTCTCTTCCGTGATGAGCTTTTTGAATGAGCACTACTCAGAGCATATCACCGCACAGACGCTGACCGCCCGTTTTCATTACTCCACGGAATATATCAACAAGCGCATGAAAGCGGAGCTCGGCATCACCGCCCATGCCTGCCTTGCAAATATTCGACTTCAACGCGCCGCCAGGCTTCTTTCCTATTCGGAAAAGCCGGTCCAGGAGCTCGCCCGCGAATGCGGCTACTCGGACGTTTCCCTCTTTTATAAGGCTTTTCACAAAGCTTACGGGCTCAGTCCGTCCCGATACCGGAAAGAGCATCAGGTTCCCTTCGGCCTTCCGCAAGACAATCATAGCTGAAAATCCTTTTCCCTTAAAGTTCAAAAAAGCGCTTTAACATTGCAAAACCGGTACTGATGTCTCCTCCTGATAAAAAAAATCATGTCTCCAAAAAAGAACATTCCCGCCTTGACGCGCCTTTATTGGGTAACCTATAATACTAGAGGCGGACAGACAAGTCCGTCTCGAGAAAAGTAACCGGCCTGCGCCATAATCGGCGCGCCACCATATATGTTTCATGCTGCCCCTTGCAGCAGACAGGAGGAAGTCTTGAGGACAGAATGGAATGGTTTTATCGGTGGAGAATGGGAGCGCGAGGTCAACGTGCGCGACTTCATTCAGAAAAATTACCACCCTTATGACGGGGATGAGTCCTTTCTCGCCCCGCCCACACAGAATACAAAGGATCTCTGGGATCAGGTCATGGAGCTGTCCCGGAAGGAAAGGGAAGCAGGAGGCGTCCTGGATATGGACACGAAGGTGATCTCCACCATCACCTCCCACGCGCCCGGCTATCTGGACAAAGAGAAGGAGAAAATCGTCGGCGTGCAGACGGACAAGCCGTTCAAACGCGCGCTGCAGCCCTACGGCGGCATCCGCATGGCGCAGAAGGCCTGCGCGGACAACGGTTATACGCTGGACCCTGAGGTTGAGGAATTTTTCTCCACCCACAGAAAGACACACAATGCGGGCGTATTTGACGCCTATACCCCGGAAATGCGGGCCTGCAGAAGCGCCCACATCATCACCGGCCTTCCGGATGCCTATGGCAGAGGAAGAATCATCGGAGACTACAGAAGAATCGCCCTTTATGGAATCGATTATCTGATCGAGGACAAGCAGGCGCAGAAGGATTCCACCGGAAGCGTGATGACCGACGACGTGATCCGCTTAAGAGAGGAGCTTTCCGAGCAGATCGTGGCGCTGAAGCTGATGAAGGAAATGGCGGCCTCCTACGGCTGTGACATTTCCCGTCCCGCCGCCAACGTGCAGGAAGCCATCCAGGCCACCTACTTCGGCTATCTTGCGGCGGTGAAGGAGCAGAACGGAGCAGCCATGTCTCTGGGACGCACCTCCACCTTCCTGGATATCTACGCGGAGCGCGACCTTGCGCTTGGAACCTTCACGGAGGAGCAGATCCAGGAATTCGTGGATCACTTCATCATGAAGCTGCGGATCATCAAATTCGCGCGTACGCCGGAATACAACGATCTGTTCTCCGGCGACCCGGTATGGATCACCGAGTCCCTGGCAGGCGTGGGCGTGGACGGCCGCCATATGGCGACGAAGATGTCCTTCCGCTACCTGCATACCCTGACCAACCTGGGTCCTGCACCTGAGCCGAACCTGACCGTGCTCTGGTCCACCAGGCTCCCTGTCGGCTTTAAGCGTTACTGTGCGAAGATGTCCATCCAGACCTCTTCCATCCAGTACGAAAACGACGACCTGATGCGCCCCGTGCACGGAGACGACTACGGCATCGCCTGCTGCGTTTCTTCCATGCGCATCGGTAAGGAAATGCAGTTCTTCGGCGCCCGCGCCAACCTGGCGAAGTGCCTGCTCTATTCCCTCAACGGCGGCGTGGATGAGAAGACCAGAAAACAGGTGGGGCCGAAGTACCGAAAATATGACGGCGACGTGCTTGAATATGATAAGGTAATTGACGCATTCTATGATATGATGGAGTGGCTGGCGGGCGTTTATGTGAACACCCTGAACGTCATCCACTATATGCATGACAAATACTGCTACGAAAGAGCGCAGATGGCGCTTCACGACAGGGACGTGCGCCGCTATTTCGCCACCGGAATCGCCGGTCTTTCCGTAGTAGCGGATTCCCTTTCCGCCATCAAATACGCGAAGGTGGAGCCAATCCGTGACGAAGACGGCATCATCGTTGACTTCAAGATCACGGGAGATTTCCCCAAATACGGAAACGATGACGACCGCGTGGACGACATCGCAAGGGAGCTGGTTTCCAAATTCATGACCGCGGTGAGAAGACATCACACCTACCGCGACGGCTTCCCCACCACCTCCGTGCTGACCATCACCTCCAATGTGGTGTACGGCAAGGCCACAGGAGCCACGCCGGACGGAAGAAAAGCCGGAGTTCCCTTTGCGCCGGGCGCCAACCCGATGCATGGAAGAGATACCCATGGAGCCGTGGCTTCCCTCTCTTCCGTGGCCAAGCTGCCCTTCATGGATTCCCAGGATGGAATTTCCAATACCTTCACCATCATTCCGGGAGCGCTGGGCAAGGAGGACGCCGTTTTTGCCGGCGACATTGACATCGACCTTTCCTTCAACGACGAGGAATAATCCATGGATCAGACGAATCAGGACAAGAGGATCGACGAACTGATCAGGCTTCTGGATGAGGGAACCGCCCAGGGCGTGGGGCATGTGAACATCGCCTGCGCTCCGGATGCGGAAACGGACGTAACCATTCAGACAGGCTGTCCGGACTGCTTGGCGGTTCCGCTCGCCTGCAGCGTCCCCACCCTTCACGAAGGGCTTGACCGGAAGGAATAGAACAGGAGCGGGCAGCATCACCCGTCCCGTGACAAAATGAAAGGAGAAACGACTATGGAAGCAAATAAGGCACAGATCGATAATCTGGTATCTTTACTTGACGGCTATGCGGAAAAAGGCGGACATCATCTGAACGTAAATGTTCTGAACCGCGAAACGCTGCTGGACGCGCAGAAGCATCCGGAAAAATACCCACAGCTGACCATCCGTGTATCCGGTTATGCGGTGAATTTCATCAAGCTGACTCCCAAACAGCAGGAGGATGTCATTTCCCGTACTTTCCACGAAGCACTGTAAAAACCGGACGGACGCTTTACGGCGTCCGTCTTTTTATTCAATAGGAAATTTCATTTCCTATTGAATAAAAAAAGACGTTGATGCGCACTCGCGCGCAAGGTAGATGTTGCCTGAAGGCAACCGCGCTCGGCGCGAGTGGTGCGCATGATGCGTACCGCATCAGGGCGCACACTTTTTATCCGATGGGAAAGGAGATTTTTTCATGCAGGGACGAATTCATTCCATAGAAAGCTTTGGCACGGTGGACGGACCGGGCGTGAGGTTTGTGGTTTTTCTGCAGGGCTGTCCCATGCGCTGCGCCTACTGCCATAATCCTGACACCTGGGAAACGGAGGCCGGAACCCTCATGAGCGCGGAGGAAATCATGGAGCGCTTCCGCCGGAACAAAAGCTTTTATAAGGATGGAGGACTGACCGTGACGGGCGGAGAGCCGCTTTTACAGCTGGATTTTCTGCTGGAGCTGTTTGCCCTTGCGAAACAGGAAAATGTTCATACCTGCATCGACAGCTCCGGCATCTGCTTCAACGCCTCTGACAAGGAGTGGATGGGGCGGCTGGACCGGCTTCTTTTCATGACGGATCTGGTCATGCTGGACATCAAGCACATCGATCCGAAGCTCCATAAACAGCTCACCGGCTGCTCCAATGAAAATATTCTCCGCTTTGCCCATTATCTGGATCATAAAAAAATCCCGGTGTGGATACGTCATGTGGTGGTTCCCACCGTCACCGACGACGAAACCTATCTGTACCGGCTGGGCTGGTTCATCGGAGGACTGGGAAACCTGAAGGCGCTTGATGTGCTTCCCTACCACACCATGGGAAAGGCAAAATATGAAAAGTTGGGCATCCCTTACCGCCTGGAAGGCGTTCCCGCCATGGACAGGCCCACTCTCCTTTTGAAAAAGCAGGCGATCCTGAAGGGAATCAAAGACCGCAGAAGGCATGACGGATGAGAAACTTTCTTCCATATACCATGGAATGTTAGAAAAGGGATTTTTTTCAATATGCCGGAAATGTACTTCAAAAAGTACAAGATTTCCGCCAATATTCCCGAAAAATTACTTGTACATTTTCTTCTTCTATATTAGAATGATTATTGAGAATCAACAGATTATTATTTAAAGGAGGATAAAACTATGGCATATGTAATCAGCGACTCTTGTGTAAGCTGCGGAACCTGTGAGGGACAGTGCCCTGTAGGCGCAATCTCCCAGGGAGACGGACAGTACGTGATCGATGCTGATACCTGCATCTCCTGCGGTTCCTGCGCAGGCGCATGCCCTACCGGCGCTATCTCCGAGGGCTGATCGCGGACGATTGTTTCGGACTGCGGCTGCCGGATACCGGCAGAGACATAATGATGGCGTTCTTTCGACGCCAAAAAAAACCGATGGCTGCCAGATGTGGCCCCATCGGTTTTTTTATGTCTGCTCCGATCTCAACGCGCCTTTTCCTGTTCTTTTCGCTGCCGCTCCTGCTCCTTTTTTATCCGTTCTCCCTCCCTGCGGGATCTTGCCGCCTCCTTTCTGCTCTTTGCTTCCGCCTCTCTGGCCGCCTTCCGGGATGCTCTCTGCTCCGCCTTCTGTACTTTCACCGCTTCCTTCTGCTGCCTTTTCGTCTCCCGAAGACTGCTCTTTGCCGCTCCCTTTCCTCTTTTTTCCGCATACTGACGAAGCGTTTCGTCCAGCTTCCTGAAATGCTCTTCTTCCCTGCTTTGCCTCTCCTGCTCCCGTTTCCGGTTTTCTTCCTCCTGAACGCGGAACTGATAGTCCATCTCCTTCGTGATGGTTTCCCGGATCTGTCTGGTCAGCTCCTCATTGTTCTCCCTGACGGCCTGGGAAATCAGACTGTGAAGCAGCATCTGCAGGCGCATCGCCTTTTCTCCGGCTTCCAGAGATTTTTCTTCCTTCTTCGCCGGAATCTCCTCCGAAAGTACGCTCTCCTGCGTCTTTCTGCTCATTTGAAATACCTCCTTTTCCGGAACCGGCATGAGGATCTGCATGCTTCCCTCTGCCGTCAGAACGGTACGTATGGCCTTCAGCTGCAGGCCCTGCTCCTTCAGCTTTTTGATTTCACGAAACTGCTCCACATCCTCCTTCGTATAATACCTGTGCCCCAGCTCATTACGCCGAATCGGAAGCTTCAGCTCCTCCTCCCAGTAACGAAGCACATGACTTTCCACTCCTACCAGCTTCGCGGTTTCCGAAATCAGATAACGCTCTTCCTTCTTTTCCTGCTCTGTTTTCATTTTTACCTCCATGCCGAAGCGTTTTACGCTGAGGCCGCGAGGAGAAATCACGCAGGTGATTTTTCCTCTGCGATCACAGCAGTTTTGTGCTTCGGCGCAAAACTGCCGATTGAAAAATAAGCCATCGGGCTTATTTTTCAATCTTCATTCCTTTCCTTCCAAATCTCTGTGCAGCCCTGCGTGCCGGCACGCAGTCTGCACAGACGCCTGATTCTGCATCTGCCGCACATGAAAGCCGATTGCTCCGTACCTTCGGTACTCCCGCAATCGTCTTTTGCGCGATACGCCCGTCGAATGTCCGCATATCTGTGCAAGCAAACTTGCCCATCTATGCGGCCGCCCTCCGGGCGTATCGCGCAAAAAAGAGAACCCGCCGTTCTCTGGCTTGAGTTCTCTTTGGTAATAATTCGTTCTTCTGTTATTTCTGCGGAATGCTATTTCTGCAGATTCGCAAATTTGGTAAATTCCGGCAGCCACACCAGATCGACAGTGCCGATCGGGCCATTTCTCTGCTTGGCGATATTGATCTCCGCAATGCCCTTTTTCTCGGTATCCGGATTGTAATAGTCGTCCCTGTAAATGAACATGACCACGTCCGCGTCCTGCTCGATGGCTCCCGACTCACGCAGGTCGGAAAGCATGGGCCTGTGATCCGGCCGCTGCTCCACCGCACGGCTCAGCTGGGACAGGGCAATCACCGGAACCTGAAGCTCTCTTGCAAGCGCCTTCAAGGAACGGGAGATGTCGGAAATCTCCTGCTGCCTGGATTCGTTTCCTCTCCCACTTCCCGACATGAGCTGGAGGTAGTCGATGATGACCATTTTCAAATCCATTTCCAGCTTGAACTTACGGCACTTGGAGCGCATTTCCGCAATGCTGATGCCCGGCGTATCATCGATGATGAGCTTGGACTGACCGATCATGCCCGCACTTTCGATCAGCTTCTCCCACTCCAGGTCGGACAGGTTTCCGGTTCTTAAATGCTGGGAGTCCACCTTGGATTCCATGGCGAACAGACGGTTCACCAGCTGCTCCTTGCTCATCTCCAGGCTGAAGATGGCCACGCACTCTCCGGAATGGAATGCCACATACTGGGCAATATTCAGCACGAACGCCGTCTTACCCATGGACGGTCTTGCCGCGATGAGCACCAGATCGGAGGGCTGCATACCTGCCGTCCGATAATCCAGGTCGATGAACCCTGTGGCGATTCCCGTTACGTTTCCGTTGCTGTGGGAAGCCTTCTCGATCTTGTCCATGGCGTTCATGACCACTTCCCGAATGGGCACGAAGTCTCCCGTATTCCTGCGCTGAACCAGATCGAACACCCGCTTTTCCGTATCCTCCAGAATGACTTCCAGACCGTCCTTTTCTGAATAGCAGTTGTTGGCGATTTCCTCTGTCAATCGGATAAGTTTTCTTAAAACCGCCTTTTCAGAAACGATCGTGGCATAGTATTTGATATTGGCCGAGGTGGGGACCGCTGTGATCAGGTCCCGGATAAATTCCAGACTGGCGACCTCCGGCGGAACGTCCTTTTCCTTCAGACGGTTCTGCAGCGTCACCACATCCACCGGCTGTCCCTGATCGTTCAGCTCCACCATGGAGTCGAACAGGACACCATAGGATTTGTTATAAAAGTCATCCCCGCTGATCATCTCGGACGCGACCACGATGGCTTCCCGGTCCATGATCATGGAACCGATCACGGACTGCTCTGCCTCCATGCTGTGGGGCAGCACTCTCTTTAAAACAGCCTCGTCTATTGATGCCATTGTATCCTTCTCATTCTTCCACTTTAACCTTCAGCGTACCGACCACCTGCGGATGCAGCTTCACAGGCACATCATAGGAACCAAATGCCCGGATGGGGTCGTTTAACTGAATCTTCTTCTTATCGATGTCCAGACCGCACTGTTCCTTAAAAGCAGCTGCAATTTCCTTGGAGGAAACGGAGCCGAACAGCTTACCGCCCTCTCCGGCCTTCATCTTGATGACCACGGATTTTCCTTCCAGATTTCTGGCGGATTCCTGTGCCGCCTCCAGAAGCTCCTTGGCCCGTTTTTCCTCATTTGCCTTCTGCAGCTTCAGGTCATTCAGGTTCTTTCCCGTCGCTTCCAGTCCCAGTTTCTTGGGCAGAATGAAATTTCTCGCATATCCGTCGTTCACATTGACAATTTCTCCCTTTTTTCCAAGGGACTTCACATCTTCCAGTAAAATCACTTTCATTACTTCAGTTCACCTTCCTCTATCATTTGATCCAGCGTCTGCTTGATATCCGCAATCACTTCCGGAATCTTTTTGTCGGTTATCTGGCAGCCTGCCATATTCATGTGGCCGCCTCCGCCCATCCGCTCCATGACCACCTGCACATTCGCTTCATCGATGGAACGGGCGCTGATAAATATTTTTCCCTGATAATCCGTGAGTACGAAGCTCGCCTTGACTCCCTTAATGTTCAGAAGTTCGTTGGCGGCCTGCGCGCCGATAATTGTCGGACTCTGGAGGCCTTCACTGGTACAGGTGGAAATGGCATAATAATTGCGGTAGATTTCTGCCTGACGTACCGCGTCCGCCTTGGCCTTGTATTCGGTAGCATCCTCACGGAACAGCTTCCTCACCCGCGTCACATCCGCGCCGTTTCTGCGCAGGAAGGCCGCAGCCTCAAAGGTGCGCACGCCGGTCTTGGTCATGAAATTGTTAGTATCGATCATCATGCCGGAATACATGCAGTCGGCTTCCTCCACCTTAATGCGGACGCCGCCGTCAATGTACTGCAGGATTTCCGAAACCATTTCACAGGTGGAGGAAGCATAGGCCTCAACATAGGAAAGCGTAGCGTTCTCGATCCGCTCCGTTCCCTGCCTGTGATGATCCAGCACCACAATGGACTTGCAGATCTTCAGAAGCTCCGGGCACTCCGTCAGGCTGGGCTTGTTCACATCCACCACGATGAGCACCGTGTTGCTCTCCGCCGTCTCGATGGCCTGCTGGCTCTTCAGGAACATATCCGGTTCATACTCCCGGTTGTTCTGGAACATCTCAATCAGCGGCTGCACCGATGTGGTGATATCGTTGATGACGATCTGGGCTCTCCGGTCCAGGGATTTCGCAATCCGATAGATACCGATCGCGGCGCCGAAGCAGTCCACATCTCCCAGCTTGTGTCCCATGATCAGAACCCTGTCCCTGCTGGTGATGATTTCGTGCAGCGCGTGCGCCTTCACCCTCGCCTTCACGCGGGTGTTCTTTTCCACCTGCTGGCTCTTTCCGCCATAATAGCTGATCTGCTCCGGCGTCTTCACCACCGCCTGGTCTCCGCCGCGCCCCAGCGCCATATCGATGGCCGCCCGGGAAAACTCAAAATTCTGAGAGTAGGTAAGACCATCCAGACCTATCCCTACGCTGATGGTGACCGCCATCTCGTTTCCGATGTTCACGGTCTTCACGTCATCCAGGATCTCGAAACGCTTTTCACTCATCTGCGCGACAGCCTTCTTGCGCAGAATCGCCAGATACTTGTCCTTCTCCAGCTTTCTGCAGATGCCGTCGAAGCTGGAAACGTATTTGTTCACCTTCCTGTCGATCAACGCGATCAAAAGGGAACGGCGAACCTCTTCCACGCTCTCCAGCGCCTCATCATAATTATCCAGATAGATCAGACCGACCGCAAGGGACTGGTCATCATTTTCCTTCAGAGCGATCTTCAGCGCCGTCTCATCGAACAGGTACATCGCAAACAGACAGCCCTTATACTCCTCATCTTCAATGATATCGCTGTCGTCCGCTGCCTCCCGCAGGGAAATCCGGGTAAACTTCGCCGCGTATTCGCTGTCATCATAGGAAAGCTCAAACTGTACGATGCCTTCCTCCTCAGAAGGAAGCCTGTCCCTCGTCACGGATGAGAAAAAGGATGTGACGGACTTTCTCAGCGCCTTTTCATTATGTATGACGCGCGAAAAAGCGTTGTTATTCCAGATGATTTTTCCGTCTTCATCCAGCAGCGCATAGGGAACGTCCAGTTCCCGCAGAAGCTCCTTCTGAATCTGTCCGTACTGCGTGGCAAAGCTCACCAGTTCATTGATGATGATCGGCCTGTTGTAAAGCATCAGGTAGAAAATCATCCCGAAATACAGAAGCAGGAAGCATGACAGCAGAAACCCCGCCCTCGCGTCCAGCAGGTAGATTCCAAAATCCACCAGCACCAGAAGCAGCCCCAGATAGAGGGAGGTCTGCATGTAAATTCTCAGCCGCCCTTTCAGTTTGACTCTTTTTTTCTTCATATCCGTACCCATATTTTCCGGACGGGCCATGGCCCTTCGGAAAATTTCTTTCCTGTCGCGCAGTTCGCAGCTGCACTCCGTCTGCGGC
>CAJFMW010000013.1 GCA_904392525.1 uncultured Eisenbergiella sp. | reverse complement strand
GTGGCCTGCGCCAGAAATATCAGCAAACGGTTCCTGGGGAGCAAACGCCGGGGCGAGACGCTGGAGCATATCTGCGTGACGATTTTTGACAGCTGTAAGAGGCTTCACGGTCTGGGAAAGAGGGAGCGGCTGCTTCTGCGCATCGCCGCCCTCCTGCACGACTGCGGAAAATACATCAGTATGGTGAACCTGGGCGAATGCTCCTATCAGATCGTCATGGCGACGGAGATCATCGGGCTTTCCCACAGGGAGCGGGAAATCGTCGCAAACGTGGTCCGCTATAATCATCAGCCCTTCGCCTACTATGAATGGCATGACGCGCCCACGGGCATGGACAGCTCGGCCTATCTGACCATCGCCAAGCTGACGGCGATTCTCCGGGTGGCGAACGGGCTGGACCGCAGCCACAAACAGAAATTCAAGGATTTCAAGACCACGCTGAAGGATAATCAGCTGGTCATCACGGTGAATACGACAGAGGATATCACGCTGGAAAAGGGGCTGTTTGCCGCAAAGGCTGCCTTCTTTGAAGAGGTGTTCAGCGTCCGTCCCGTCATCAAGCAGAAAAAGTTCATTTAAAGCGCAAAAAGCGTGGGGAACGCCGGAACGCGCGGCCCCAGGAATGGAGAAGAAAATGGCTGAGAAGAAAAATATTGAGGAAAATGGGTTTCAGGATCCTTCGCTTTATACCAACAGGGAGCTGAGCTGGCTTTTGTTTGACAAAAGAGTGCTGTCAGAGGCCAGGGACAAACAGATCCCGCTGTTTGAGCGCCTGAAATTCTTAAGCATCACCGCTTCCAATCTGGATGAATTTTTCATGGTGCGTGTGGCGTCCTTAAAGGATATGGTGAACGCGAAATATACGAAGAAGGATATCGCGGGACTGACTGCCTCCGAGCAGCTTTCCCAGATCACGGTGGTGGCGCATGACCTGGTCGCCCAGCAGTATTCCACCTATAACCGCTCCCTTCTTCCGCTTCTGAAGGCGAACGGCCTGACGGTGGTGGAGAGGCATGAGGACCTGAGCGACGAACAGGCGGCCTACGTGGATGATTATTTTGAGGAAAATGTATATCCGGTGCTCACCCCCATGGCGGTGGATTCCTCCAGACCCTTTCCCCTGATCCGCAACAAGTCCTTAAACATCGGTTCCCTGCTTTCCAAGAAAGGAGAAAAAAAAGAACCGGAATTCGCCACGGTTCAGGTGCCGAGCGTGCTTGCCAGAATCGTGGAGATCCCTGCGGGGGAGGACGGAAACCGGGCGGTGATCCTGCTGGAGGAGATCATTGAGAGAAACATTTCCAGACTGTTTTTAAACTATGATGTGCTCTGCTCCCATCCCTTCCGGATCATGAGAAACGCTGATCTGACCATCGATGAGGACGAGGCGGAGGATCTGCTGAAGGAGATCGAAAAGCAGCTGAAGAAGAGACAGTGGGGCCAGGCCATCCGTCTGGAAGTGGAAGCGGGCATTGATAAAAAGCTTCTTTCCATCATCAAAAAGGAGCTTTCCATTGAGGAGGATGATATCTACCGGATCGACGGCCCGCTGGATCTCACCTTCCTGATGAAAATGTACGGCCTGTCCGGATTTGAACATTTAAAAGCGGAAAAATACGAACCCCAGCCCGTGCCCGAGTTCATGGAAGAGGGATCCGTTTTTGACCAGATCAAGAAAGGGGATATCCTGCTGCATCATCCTTACCAGTCCTTTGAGCCGGTGATCCGGTTTGTGAGAGAGGCGGCGAAGGATCCGGATGTGCTTGCCATCAAACAGACCCTGTACCGGGTCAGCGGCAATTCGCCGATCATCGCCGCGCTGGCGCAGGCCGCAGAGAACGGCAAACAGGTTTCCGTGCTGGTAGAACTGAAGGCCCGTTTCGATGAGGAGAACAACATCGTCTGGGCGAAAAAGCTGGAAAAGGCCGGCTGTCACGTGATCTACGGACTGGTGGGCTTGAAGACCCACAGCAAGATCACCCTGGTTGTAAGACGGGAGGAGGACGGCATCCGCCGTTACGTCCATCTGGGAACCGGAAACTATAACGACGCCACGGCGAAGCAGTATACGGATATCGGCATGATGACCTGTTCCGAGGCCATTGGCGAGGACGCGACGGCGGTGTTCAACATGCTTTCCGGCTATTCGGAGCCCCTTTCCTGGAATAAGCTGTCCCTGGCGCCGTTGTGGCTGAAGGAGAAGTTCCTGCGCCTGATCGGCCGGGAGGCGGAGCATACAAAAGCCGGAGAGCGGGGCAGAATTGTGGCGAAAATGAATTCCCTCTGCGACAGGGATGTGATAGAAGCGCTGTATGCGGCCAGCGCCGCGGGCGTGAAAATCGAGCTGATCGTGCGTGGCATCTGCTGCCTGAAGGTGGGGATTCCGGGCGTGAGCGAGAACATTTCCGTCCGTTCCCTGGTGGGAACCTTCCTGGAGCACAGCCGTATCTTCTATTTTGAAAATGCGGGAAAGAGCGAGGTTTACTGCGGCAGCGCGGACTGGATGCCCAGAAATCTGGAGCGCCGCGTGGAAATCCTGTTCCCGGTGGAGGATCCGAAGTTGAAGGAGAAACTGATCCATATTCTCGATGTGCAGCTTGCGGATACCATGAAGGCCCAGATCCTGCTTCCCGACGGAAGCTATGAAAAGGTGGACCGCAGGGGCAAGGAGGCCGTCACCGCCCAGGAGGTGTTCTGCCAGGAGGCCATAGAAGCCGCAAAGGAAGAAGCGGACGACGTGAGGGACAGCCGGGTGTTCATCCCGGAGGTACACGTGGAAGGATTTGAAGCATAACGAAGGAAGAAGCAAGACAACATATGAAACATCAGATTATACTTGCGAGCGCATCTCCCAGAAGAAAGGAGCTGCTCACTCAGATTGGCCTGCCCTTTACGGTGCAGGCTGCCTGCGGAGAAGAAAAATGCGAGGCGAGGCTGCCCCAGAAGCAGGTGGAGGAGTTGTCCTTTCATAAGGCGATGGAAATTGCGGAGAAAACGGAGGGCGCCGCTGTGGTCATCGGAGCGGACACCCTGGTTTTCTTCCGGGGAAAGCCGCTGGGAAAGCCCCGGGATGAAAAAGAAGCGGCCCTGATGCTGAAGGCACTTCAGGGGCAGACCCATCAGGTTTATACGGGAGTAACCCTCATCTGGCATCAGGGGAAAAGCCTGCGGCAGATGAGCTTTCATGAGCGCACAGACGTGTCCGTCTGGCCCATGACGGACGAAGAGATCGAGGAATACGTGAAAAGCGGCGAGCCGATGGACAAGGCGGGAGCCTATGGGATTCAGGGGCTGTTCGCCAGATTTATCCGCAGGATCGAAGGAGATTATAACAATGTGGTCGGCCTGCCCGTTGGCCGCCTTTACCAGGAGATGAAGCTGGAAGGACTGCTGGACTGAGGAACGGATTCGGTTTGGAGCGAAATGCCTGTGGAAGAAGGAGACATCATGAAATGAAAAAAGCGGTGATATTTGATCTGGACGGGACGCTGGCGGATACCATTGCTTCCATTACCTACTGCGGCAACCTGGCGCTTTCCCGATTCGGCCTGCCCTCCTTTGGGGAGGAGGACTATAAGCATTTCGTCGGGGACGGAGCGGCCATGCTCATCCGGCGGGCGCTTCTGGCGGCGGGAGATGAGAGGCTGGAGCATTTTGAGGAGGTCTATAAGACATACCTGGAAATTTTTGCGAAGGACTGTATGTATCAGGTGAAGCCCTATGAGGGAATCTGCGCCCTGCTGGAGGAATTAAAGCGCTTAAGCGTCCGTATTGCCGTGCTGTCCAACAAGCCCGATGCGGACAGCCGGCGGGTGGTGGATGAGCTGTTCGGAAAGGGATATTTTGATTTTGTGCAGGGGCAGAGGGAGGATATTCCCAGAAAGCCGGATCCTGCCGGCGTTTACCGGATTATGGAAGCCTTCGTCCTTCCCGCCGGAGACTTTCTCTATGTGGGGGACAGCGGCGTGGACATGAAAACCGGAAGGGCGGCGGGAATCTTCACGGTGGGTGTGCTCTGGGGCTTCAGAGACCGGGAGGAGCTTGTGGAAAACGGTGCGGACGCCGTGATTTCAAAGCCGTTGGAGCTTTTGAGCCATCTGGCTTAGAGGAAGGTCCGGCGGAAACGAAACCAAAATGCAGGGAAAGAGAAAGAGGACATGAGTTTATGATAAAACTGATCGCATCGGATATTGACGGAACGCTGATCGAGGAATCCACGCCGGATCTGTATCCGGAGATGGCGGAGGAAATCCGCAGCCTTGCCGCGCGGGGCGTCCTGTTCTGCGCAACCAGCGGAAGGCAGCTTCCCAGCGTGAAAAACGTGTTCCGGGATGTGGCGGATCAGATCTGCTACATTGTGGAGAACGGCGCCCATATCCATTATCAGGGAAAGGATCTGTCGGTGACTCCGATGAAGCGGGAATACGCGCAGGAAATCGTCGGACAGCTGAGAACCCTCGACCCCGGTTTCGACTTTGTGGTTTCCACCCCGCAGGGCAGCCTGATCGAATCAAAGAATCAGGAGTTTCTGGACCTGATGATCCACGGTTATCATAACAGCTTCCGGCAGGTGGAGGATGTGCTGAAGGAAGAAGCCGTGATTTTGAAAATAGCGCTCTATCATGAGGGAAGCATCCGGGAGCTTGGAGAGCGGGAACTGATTCCTGCATGGAAGGATCGGGTACAGGTCTGCGTGGCTGGAGAGGAATGGGTGGATTTCATGGACCGGTCCGTGGACAAGGGAAACGGCCTTGCCTGGATTCAGAGCCGGTTCGGCATCCTGCCGGAGGAAACCATGGCATTCGGGGACAATACCAATGACATCGGACTGATGAAGGCGGCATATTACAGCTATGCGGTGGAAAACGCACGCCCGGAGGTGAAGGAGGCCGCCCGTTTTTCCTGTCCTTCCTATGAACAGAAGGGGGTTTTGCAGGCCATTCGGGAACGGATGCGGTAACGGATTCGGGCAATCGTTACAGTTCACTCCGCGCCATTCGCAAAGCCGCGCTGCGCGCTCTCCGCTGCTTCGCAGCTGCCTTTGCTCAAAAACTGGCGCTCCCTTCGTCCGCTCAGAGCCAGTCATCTGTTCGTGCAAGCACGACATCTGCCTGGTTCTGGCGGACGAGTGAACTGTAACCGGCAATCCGTGAAGAAAGTGCGAAACAGGAAAAAGGGCTTGCATAATGGAGAGTTGGAGGTTATATTTACTGTGAAAGCGCTGTTGCACAAAAATGTGCGGGCGGCCTCAAAACGCTGTGAATGCAGAGAGGGACATGTGATGGAAAGGAGGGAAGAGGATGCAGGGATATGATGACGCTGTTTTGAACTGTTTTTTAAAAAATCAGGGAAGGCTTTTCCCTGAAGAGGATGTCGCTTCCAGCCTGGAAGAGGCGGAGGCTTTCCTGGAAGAATGCATGGCAGTTGTGGTCGATTCAGCCGAAGAGGTACAGGAGTATTTTGAGGAAGAAGGAATCGACATGGACGGCGCCGATCTGGAAGAACTTCTGGAAGCCGACGAGGTCTTTGAAGTGGGCGACGGAAGGTACCTGATCGTGGAAGGCTGAAAATGCCGGCATGGCCGGCACATATGCGGGGGTATGCAGGAGGGGGATTTGCAGTCAGTATGCAGGCGGCCTGCATACCTTTTTTTGTTTTTGCGGCAATGAAACGAAGTTGAGTTTTAGTTGAGGAAAGAACCCTATACTGCTTTAGGACGGCGGCCGGATTCTGCTCTGTTCTGAAAGGCGGAGGCGGAGAGGAAGCCGCAGGATGCAGGAAAGGGTCCCGTTTTTGTACGGGAAAATGGAGAGGTATTATGAAAAAATTGAAATGGAGCAGGAAGAAAATCGTCGGTCTGATCGCCGCCGTTCTTGTGGTCGCAGTCATTGTGGTGTCTGCGGTGAATGCGGGCGGCACAGAAGGACGGTATCAGGAGACGACGGTCGCTACCAGAGACATTGTTTCCTACCTGGAATTTTCAGGAAACATTGAAGCGGTGGATGTGTCCAACGTTTATGCCGGCGTTGCGGCGCAGATCATGGAAGTGAACGTGGAGGAAGGCGATCAGGTGGAAGCCGGAGATGTGATCGCCGTTCTGGATTCCAGCGAGGTGGAATATAACATCGCCGTCCAGGAAGCGACGCTGAATCTGGCCGAACTGACGGATTCCTACAACATCAAGGACAGCCAGACCAGTCTGGATAATCTGAATGAACAGCTGGAGGGCGGGCTGAATTCCACGCTGAATACGGCGCAGGAAACGCTGCTGACCGCGCAGCAGAACTATCAGGACGCGGTGGAAACCTATAATCAGGCGAAGGAGGAGCTGGATAACGGAACCACTCAGGCGGTGGTGTCCGCAAGGCAGAGCGTGGCATCGGCACAGGCTTCCTACGATTCCGCAGAGGATCAGCATGAAAATCATATGATCACGGATGAAGCGCTCGCCACCTACGCGGTGACGCTGAGCAACGCCCAGGAAAGCCTCCGTCTGGCGCAGGAAACGGCCGAGCAGGACGTGCAGGATTACTACGACGCCATGGTGGAGGCCGAGGAAGCCCTCGCGAATGCGGAATCGGATTATGCGGCTGCCGAGCTTTCCATGGAGCAGAACGTGGAAACTACCGAGGATACGCTGGAACGGACGCAGGCGCTGGCTTCGCAGGAGACCACGAAGCTTCAGATTGAACATCTGAAGGATTCCCTGGAGGATTATACCATTACCGCTCCCATCAGCGGATATATCACCGATCTGACCCTCAGGGAGGGAGAATATACGACGAACGCCACAGCAGTAGCTGAGGTTACGAACTTCGACACCATGCAGGTGGAAATCAGGATCAGTGAATACGATGTTTCCAATGTAAACGAAGGGGACGCGGTGCAGATCCATGTGGATTCCCTGAACAAGAACTATGAAGGAACCATTTCCAGAATTTCCAAAACTGCCACTGTGGAGAACGAGGTTTCCTATCTGGATGCCGTGGTGGAATTTGAGGCGGACGATGACATAATGGATGGCCTTTCCGCAGAGGTGCGGCTGATCCAGACGCAGGAGCTGGGCGTCCCGGCACTGCCTTCGGAGGCAATTTCCTATAAAGAGGACAATACCGCCTATGTGTACATAAGGGATGAAAACGGAAATCTGACGGAGCAGACGGTTTCTCTCGGTGAGACAGACGGAACCTGGGTGCAGATTACCGAAGGCCTTGAGGCAGGAGATACCGTGTTTTACCAGTATACTCCTTCCTATCTCATGAATACGACTGCTCCTGCCGCGACGATGACGGCGGCGCAATAGGAGGTGGCGTATGGAGAAGCGCACGATTCTCACAATGAAGGGAATTGTCAAACAGTATATGGTGGGCGGCGAGGTCTCCACAGTACTGAAGGGCATTGATCTGACGGTGGAGGAAGGAGAATTTCTTGCCGTTCTGGGCCCTTCCGGTTCTGGAAAATCCACTCTGATGAACATCATCGGCTGCCTGGATGTGCCGACTGCCGGAGAATACATTCTGGATGGACGCCTGATTGGAAGTCAGGATGAAAAGACGCTGGCGAAGATCCGGAATCAGGAGATCGGCTTTATTTTCCAGTCTTTTTTCCTGATGCAGAGACAGACCGCCCTGCAGAATGTGAAACTGCCTCTGATTTATGGGGATGTGCCGGAGCGGGAACAGAATGAGCGGGCGGCGGAAATGCTTCGCCGTGTGGGGCTGGAGGATAAGATGAATTACTATCCCAATCAGCTTTCCGGCGGACAGCAGCAGCGGGTGGCGATTGCGAGGGCAATGTGCAACAATCCCGCCATCCTTCTCGCGGACGAACCCACCGGCGCGCTGGACCAGAAAACCGGACGCCAGGTTATGGAGCTGTTTCATAAAATCAACGATGAGGGAAAAACCATCATCATGATCACCCATGATGCGAATATCGCGGCGCATGCAAAGCGGATCGTCAGAATTCTGGATGGAAATATCGGGGAAGGAGATACAGCGGATGCATAGTATGGGAATTATCAGGCAGAGCATTCAGCTTTCCTGGGAAAATATCAAAAGTAACAAAATGAGAACCTTCCTCACCACGCTGGGCATCATCATCGGCGTGACGGCGGTGATCTCTCTGATCACCATTGTAAACGGCGTTATCGCCACTGTGATAAATGAATTCGCCTCACTTGGAGCAGGCACCATTTCCGTTTCCATCACGGGAACCCCGCTGAAGAGCGGGCTGACGGAGTCGGATCTGGAAAGCCTGGAAGCGCTTGACAATGTGGCCGGCGTGTCTCCGACAATCAGCTCAACCGGAATGGCCGCCAGAAATCAGAAGCTTCTGGACAGCGTTTCCATTCAGGGAAAGAACGAGGTTTATTATGCACACAACAGTCTGGTCACTGTGGGCCGTGGAATCAGTGAATGGGATGTGGAAAATTCGGCCTATGTGTGCGTGATCGACCAGGATATCGCGGATAAGCTGTTTGCGGGAGAAAATCCCGTGGGACAGACGCTCACCGTATCCGGAACGACCTATACAGTGATCGGCCTAGAGGGACAGAACGACGACCTGATGGCCTCCATGTCCGGTTTTGGAAGCAATTACGACGGAACGATCACCATTCCCTATACCACGGCAAGAAAGGTGACCGGAAATAGCAGCATCAGCAGTCTGGAGATCTATGTGGCAGACACGGATTTTACGGACCAGCTTATGGATGAGGTGGAAAGTGTGCTGTATCTTGCCTTTAATCAGAATGAAAACAGCTATTACGTCTTTGCAATGGACAGCCTTCTGGATACCATGAACCAGATGATGGGAACGATGACCTACATGCTGGCGGGGATCGCCTCCATCGCCCTTCTGGTAGGCGGCATCGGCATCATGAACATGATGCTCGTATCTGTATCGGAAAGAAAGCAGGAGATCGGACTGAGAAAAGCAATGGGCGCGGCTCCGGGGAGAATCCAGCTTCAGTTTCTTCTGGAATCTGTAGTGCTCTCCCTGCTGGGAGGAATCATTGGCGTGATTCTGGGTATGCTGCTGTCTTTGATCGCGGCAAGGCTCCTGGATACGGATTTCGTGTTTTCCGCCTCGGCGGTGGCCCTTGGCGTGGGATTTTCCACAGCGGTGGGAATCATATTCGGCTGGGCGCCTGCCAGGAAGGCCAGCAGACTCAGCCCCATTGACGCATTGAGAAGTGAGTAAGAAAGAATTGCTGCTGTCCGGCAGCTGGAAAGGAGAGATTATGTTCGACAGAAATATACAGCTTAATGAAAAGTACCATCCGGCAGGAAAGCGGGCGGGCGGGGCGGCAGCCCTCCTGCTGGCGGGATGCATCACGCTGGGAGCGGCGGGAATGCCGGTTTCAGTGAAGGCTGCCGGAGAAGGCAGTATTGCGATGGAGGAGGATGTGCTCGCCGTGAACATCGGAGAAACGGCGGGCGTGACCGTGGAATATGACCTCGCGGGAGGCTTTGCCGACCTGGCTGTCCTGACCGCGGATCCGAACATTGCCGTTGCGGCACTGACGGATAATGGAGATGGAACGGCCGCGCTTTCCGTGGCCGGAGTTACTGCAGGAAGTACGGTGGCGGCGGTTTACCGTATCAGCAATGCCGCCGTTGTGGACTACATCACCATCCGCAGCGGGCTTGCGGATGACGGAGAGGTTCTTACCCAGACGGACGGAACCTCCCTTGTGACGACCTATGAGGACCGAATGGTTTATTACAATTATACGCTGGCGGGACGGAATGGAGCGAGCGTTGCCATCGCAGGAATGGAGATTGAGCGGGGCAGCGGTGTGGACTGCCTGAGAGTGACAGGGACCCTTCTTTCCGGAGACAGCGAAACTCCCGGCCTGAATATTTTCTACGCGAATTTCTATGACGCGGCGGGAAATCTCCTCAAGAGGCAGGCGCTTTATACCAGAAAGCCCGTTTCCGGAAACGTTCTTGAGCTGGAATGGTACATCCCGGAAGGATGCGTGAAGATCGTTCTGGAATAATAAGCCGCAGCCGAAACGCGCAGTGGCGGAAGAAGTCTGACACTGGAAAAAGTGTGCGCCTTGGCGCACACTCGCGCCGAGCGCGATTGCCGTCAGGCAATAATTTCCTTTTCGCGCGAGTGCGCATCCACAGCGGAGCGGTTTATTTCTACGATAGGAAATAAAATTTCCTATCGTAGAAATAAACGCCGGGGAGTCCCCGGCGCTGGAACGACTGGTGTCAGGATTTCAGGGGCAGGGTCACCAGAAATGTGGTGCCCCTGCCCTTTTGCGTGCCGGAGGCAGTTCCCGCTGCAGGAGATGGGCCGGCCGGAGAGGAAGCGGGGGCCTGGGGCTCCAGGGGGCTTTCCGCTTCGATGGAGCCGTCATGCAGCAGCACGATCCTCTGAGCGAGGGCGAGACCGAGACCGTTTCCCTGGGTGGAGTGGGAGGAATCTCCCTGATAAAAGCGTTCGAAGATATGCTCCTTTACTTCCTCGCTCATGCCGATTCCGGTGTCAGAGACACTGACGCGGACAGAGGAGGCCACCCGGCTCAGGCGGACGGAGATACGGCCTCCTTCCTCCGTGAATTTTACGGCGTTGTCGATCAGATTCTGCCAGACCTGTGAAAGAAGATTCGGATTTCCATAATAATCCACACTTTCCAGTTCAATGTCCATATCCAGATTTTTCTCCGTCCACTGATTTTCAAACAGAAGAATGATCTGCCGAAGCTGCTCATCCAGAGAGAACCATTCCTGGCTGCCGTTGATTTCCTGATTTTCCAGGCGGGAAAGAAGAAGGATGTTTCCGGTGAGCGTGGACAGACGCCTGCTGTTGTACAGAATTTTGGATACATAGAATTCCCGTTTCTGCGCGGTGAGGGTTTTGTCCTGAAGCAGGGTGGCATAGCCTTCGATGGCGGAAAGCGGGGTTTTGAATTCATGGGAAACGTTGCTGATGAAATCGCTGCGGAAGGTCTCCATTCCGGCGAGCTCCTGGGTCATCAGATTGAAATTATGGGCCATGGCACTTACCTCGGCCATGATGCTCTGTTCGGAAACCTTTACCTCAAAGTTTCCCCGCGCCACATTCTGCGCCGCCTCATTGATCTCCAGAATGGGACGGACCATTTTCCGGATACACACATTGGAAAGGATGGTGCTGACGGCAAGGCTCATGAGCGCGAAGATGATCAGAAGCGGCTTCGGCCCACTGGCTGTGAGAATGCCGGAGTGGATGAGAAAAATAGTGGCGGCGCTGAGCACAAGGAGGGTAAAAAACATGATGACAAAGATCATCAGAGAAAAAAAGACGATGATTTTCAGTTTTCCGTTTTTCATTGCTTTTTCACCGCCTTATATCCGAGCCCCCGCACGGTGACGATTTCAAAATCGGGGTTGTCCCGGAAGCGCTCGCGGAGCCTGCTGACATGAACCTCCAGCGTGTGCGGATCTGCCTCGGAATCCAGTCCCCACAGTTCATCCATGAGCTGCCGCCTTGTGAAAATACGGTTCATGGAGGAAAGCAGGCGGAACAGGAGCAGGAACTCCTTTTGGGGAAGCGAGGTGTCTGTGCCGTCAGAGGAAACGGTGAGGGAATTACAGTCCAGAACCGTGGAGCCCACGGTGATCCTGCGCTCGCTGTTGATCTGCGACCTGCGCAGAAGCGCCTCCACCCGCCAGACCATTTCATTCACATCAATGGGCTTGACCATGTAATCGTCCGTCCCGGCCCGAAATCCCCTTCTCTTATCTTCAAGCCCGTCCAGGGCGGTGATGATCAGGATGGGCATGTCATAGTTGGCGTTTCGAAGCTGTTCCGTAAGCGTAAAGCCATCCATTTTCGGCATCATGATATCCGAAATGATCAGATCCACATAGCTGTGCTCCAGAATGTCCAGAGCTTCCATCCCGTCGGAGGCGGGCAGCGGCTGGTAGCCCCTTTCCGTTAGAACGGCACAGAACAGATCCCTCAGTTCCGCATCATCTTCAACAACCATTATATGAAACATATTTTGATATCCTTTCCATAGAAGTAATCAGTCTGTTTCTATACTATACCATTTATCTCAATAGAATCTCAACTTCCGCCTAAATTGGCATTGACCCCAAAAGGCACAGATGCTATACTGAATCCAGTTAAAATGTGCGGGAAAAAAGAGGGAAGCCGTCCGGCAGCTGTGCGGCATGTGCTGCGCTGCCCAGGCCTCTGGGCCGTTCCCCGGCCGTGTGTCAGGGAGTGGTATGAGAGGAAATGCGGGAAAGGGATTCCGGGGAAAAGGAGTATCTTCTGAATAATGCAAAAAAATGAAAAGAGGAGCATCGTATGGATTGACTGTGCCAAATTTCTGGCCATCCTTGCGGTGCTTATTGATCACGGAAAGGGAATTCTGTACGAAGGAGAAACGATCCAGTATATTTCCTTCTTTTCGGTATCCGTATTCTTTTTTCTGTCCGGAATGACATCCTGGTATTCCCTGGAACGGAAGAAGGAGGAGGAAACCTTTGTCCATTGGACAGCAAGGAGGCTGTGGAGGATCACCGTTCCGTATCTGGTGGCCGTGGCGGTCTGCCAGTTTTTCAAAAGTGGTTTTACCATGAGCCTCGGGCCGTATATCATGTGGGCGCTGAACTTCAATCTGGAGGGACAGTTTTACTTCGTGCTGATCTATCTGCAGCTCATCGCGGCAGCGCCTGTCCTGTATCTGCTGACCGTTTTCTGCCGGAGAGGAAAGCGCAGCTTTTTATGGCGCCTCGGGTATCTGGCAGCGGCGCTCGCCATATCCCTGTTTTGTGTGAAGCATACGGTTGCCCTGCAGACCTATGGCGGAGGAAATTATCTGATGGGGGGAACCTACCTGTTCCTTTTTGTGATGGGAATGATTGCGGCGGATATGCAGATCGTGATCCGGTATCGGAGCCGGGCAGTTTTCTGCGCGGCAGCCTCCTCGTTTTTCTTTGCGGCGGCCCTTGCCTTTCTGCTGAAGGACAGGCTCGCGCTGGATGAGGCTCTGTTCGGATGGCTGCTGCGCGTGAATCCGCCGGGAATCACCATGACGGTGTATTCCCTGTCGGTGATTTTTCTGATTTTTTCCTGGTGCAGCCTGGGGGCTCTTATGAACAGTGAAATCATCAGGCGCATCCTGGCTGTACTGGCCTGGATGGGGCGGTATACGCTTTATATTTTTCTGTATCACATGCTGATTCTGGAATATCTTCCGGCAGCGCTTCCGTTTCTTTCGGAAATGTCGCTCCTCAAAACGATTGTGTATCTCGGAGCGATGACGGGTATTCCTGTAGGAGGAAAGCTTTTGTATGATGCCTTCCGCCGAAGCCTGATGAAGAAGGCAATGGCTGAGACAAAGGCAGAATCCGCCCGGGGACAGGAAAGGGAGGCGGCAGAGCTCAGCCGTCCCTCAGAATAAGGAGTTCGACAGCATCGGCCAGCCCGTCGTGCTCATTGTCATAATGTGTAATGTAATCTGCGGACTCCTTCACTTCGGGGTCCGCGTTTTTCATGGCGATTCCCGTTCCGGCGGCAAGGAGCATGGAGATGTCGTTGGGCGCATCCCCTGCGGAATAGCTGTTTTCCACAGGAATGCCGAAATGACGGCAGACCTGAAGGATGGCGTTCCCCTTTCCGGAAAGGCTGCTGTAGAACTCCAGGTACTGGCTGTTGGAAAACTGCGCCGTTACCCGGTCGCCGAAGCGTTCTTCCACCTCCGCCTTCAGCCCCTCCAGTCTGGCGTGATCCGTCAGATGGATGGCATGCACCTTATAGGGCGGCTCTGTCAGAACGGAAACGGGATCTGCGGAGAAAAGTACGGGAAGGTGAATCCGCCTGCGGTAAAACCGGACTTCCTCATCCTCCTCTTCGCAGACGATTTCGTGCTCCGTATAGGTCTGAAAGTGGATGCCGCGTCTTTTTGCCGCGGCGTAAATTTCCCGGCATACATCGAAGGGGAGGGTATGGGAAAAGAGGGCGGTGTGCGCCGTGCAGTCCCAGGTCAGGCTTCCGTTATAGGCGATCAGAAGCGTATCGGGATAGAACAGTCCGGCCTCTCCCATCACCTCCAACATGCTGTCAAGCGGGCGGCCGGAGGTGAGGACCAGCCGGTGGCCCGCTGCGGTCATGCGGTCCAGGACCGCTTTGGTATGCGGGGATACGGTACTGTCGTTTCGAAGCAACGTACCATCCATATCGGTGAAGAGGATACGCGCCTTCCTTTCTGCGCCGTCAGGCCTTCTGATGGTTTCAGTTTTCATACAGCTCTCTCCTTTTCTCCTTCAGGCGTTCCCAGATGTCGTAAGGGATCACCAGCTTCCCGTGGTAGCCGGTGGCGAGCTCCAGTCCAGGCTTGTTGGAGCCGTGAAAATCGGAGCCGCCGCTGATGAGAAGGCCGTTTCTTAAGGCCAGCTGGCGCATTTCCCGCTCCTCTCCGGCGGAGTAGGTGGAGTAAACGGCTTCGAGCCCCACAAGCCCCGCTTCGGTGAGACTGGAAACCAGCTTCTGCAGGGCATCCTTTCCCATGTGGTAAAGCGTAGGATGGGCGAGAACGGGGATTCCCTTCGCCTGCCGGATCAGCTGCACCGCCTGAACGGGAGTGACCTTTTCCCGGGGAACGAAATAGGGGCAGTGATCTCCCACATACCGTTCGAAGGCCTCCGGAAGGCTTTTTACATAGCCGTGATCCAGCAGATATCTCGCATAGTGCGCGCGTGTGATGACGGCTCCCGGATAGGCAGCCATCAGCTTTTCATAGGAAATATCGATGCCCGCTTCGGTGAGGTTATGGCACATTTTCCGGTTCCTCCCGATGCGGGAGTCCACGAAGGCCTGGAGCCGGTCCGCGAAAACGGGGGCTTTGTAATCGATGGCAAGGCCGAGCACATGGATGTCCCTTCCCTGATATTCGGTGGAAAATTCGATTCCGGGAACCACCTCAATGTCGCGGTCCTTCGCGTATTCGATGGCCTCGTCCAGCCCTGCGGTGGTGTCATGGTCCGTCAGGGCGAAAGCGGAGAGACCCTTCTGAATGGCAAGATCCACCAGTTCAGAAGGAGAGCAGGTGCCGTCGGATTTATTGGAATGAACGTGAAGATCCACAATTTTCATATACATACCTGCCTTCGGCTCAGTTTTCATCATCTTCCTTGTTCGCGGTGTAGATGGTACGCTTTCTCGCCATCGCGTCGCTTGCCAGGTATTCGTCGTAGGTGGTGATCTTATCGATCAGCGTGCCGTCCGGCAGGATCTCCATGATGCGGTTGGCAGTGGTCTGCACGAACTGATGGTCGCGACAGGAGAAGAGGGCGACGCCGGGGAACTTGATCAGTCCGTTGTTGAGCGCGGTGATGGATTCCATGTCCAGATGGTTGGTGGGCTCGTCGAGCACCAGGCAGTTCGCACCGGAGATCATCATCTTGGAAAGCAGGCATCTCACCTTTTCTCCTCCGGAAAGGACGCGCACTTTCTTCACGCCATCCTCACCCGCGAACAGCATTCTTCCCAGGAAGCCGCGCACATAGGTGATGTCCTTCACCGGGGAGTAGCCCATCAGCCAGTCCGCGATGGTCAGATCATTGTCGAACTCCTTCGTGTTGTCCTTGGGGAAGTAAGCCTGGGAGGTGGTCACACCCCATTTATAGGTGCCTTCATCCGGCTCCATCTCGCCCATGAGGATCTGGAAGAGGGTGGTTTTCGCCAGCTCGTTTCCGCCCACGAAGGCGATCTTGTCGTTGTGTCCCATGATGAAGGAGATGTTGTCCAGAACCTTTTCTCCATTGATGGTCTTGGAAATGCCTTCCACGGTGAGCACCTCATTTCCGATTTCCCTGTCGGGACGGAAATCGATGTAGGGATACTTTCTGCTGGAGGGACGGATTTCGTCCAGCTGGATCTTTTCCAGGGCACGCTTTCTGGAGGTCGCCTGCTTGGACTTGGAGGCGTTGGCGGAGAAACGGGAGATGAATTCCTGCAGCTCCTTGATCTTTTCCTCCTTCTTCTTGTTCGCTTCCTTCATCTGCTTGATGAGCAGCTGGCTGGACTCATACCAGAAATCGTAGTTACCGGCATACAGCTGAATCTTGCCATAATCGATGTCCGCGATCTGGGTGCAGACCTTATTCAGGAAATAACGGTCATGGGAAACCACGATTACCGTATTTTCAAATTCAATGAGGAAATCCTCCAGCCATGCGATGGCGTCCAGATCCAAGTGGTTGGTGGGCTCATCTAACAGCAGGATGTCCGGATTGCCGAACAGAGCCTTTGCCAGCAGCACCTTAACCTTCTGGCTTCCGTTTAAGTCCTTCATCAGGCTATAATGGTGTTCCGTCTCAATGCCGAGGCCGTTTAAAAGGCTTGCGGCGTTGGATTCCGCCTCCCAGCCATCCATTTCAGCGAACTCCGCTTCCAGCTCGCTGGCGCGGATGCCGTCCTCGTCGGAGAAATCCTCCTTCGCGTAGATGGCTTCCTTTTCCTTCATGATTTCATACAGACGGGCGTTTCCCATGATGACGGTGTCAAGCACCGGAAACTCGTCGTATTTGAAATGGTCCTGTTCCAGCACGGAAAGACGCTGGCCGGGGGTGATGACCACCTCGCCGCTGGTGGATTCCAGCTGACCGGAAAGAATCTTCAAAAAGGTGGATTTACCCGCTCCGTTTGCGCCGATCAGGCCGTAACAGTTGCCTTCCGTAAATTTGATGTTCACATCTTCGAACAGTGCTTTTTTTCCTAATCTTAAAGTGACATTTACCGCTTGTATCATCTTAACTCCTCATATTATAAAGTGTGCGTCCTGACGCATCTTTTTGCTGCTCTTCCATTATACACAAAACGCCGGATTTTTCAATAAAAAGCGGTCAGAATGCCCGGACCCGGGTTACTGTTCAGCCAGGTCTGCACATGCAATGCGCAGACCGTACGAAAATGGTACGACTGAATTTTCTTTTTGCGGAAAAGAAGCTTGCATTTGTCCCGGAAAAAAGAGATAATCAGAAAAGATTCCGGCGTGGACGCCGGATGAAAGATCCGGCGCGAGGTTTTAAACACAAAGCGTTTCGGCATGGAGGGAAAGACGATGAAAATCAAATATCTTGGAACTGCGGCATCCGAGGGAGTGCCGGCTGTTTTCTGTAAGTGTGAAATCTGTGAAAGGAGCAGACGGGCAGGGGGAAGGAATATCCGGACGAGAAGTCAGGCGGTGATAGATGATACACTGCTGATTGATCTGAATGCGGATACCTATATTCACAGCCTGTATTACGGACTGGATCTTCCATCCATACGCACCTGCATCATTACCCACGACCATGAGGATCATCTTTATCCGGCAGAGCTTCTGAACCGGCAGGAGGGCTTTGCCCATGGCGTGGACGGTCAGCCTCTTGCCATATACGGCACCTGGCCTGCCTATGCAAAGGTCGTGGAAACGATTGCGCAGGGAGGCACTACGGAAAAAGGAAATGTTCTGGAAAAAATGGTGACGCCTGTACTGATTCGCCCATTCGTTCCTTTTGAAGCGGAAGGATATCGAATCACGCCTCTTTCGGCGCAGCATGATCCAAAATGTGAACCGGTGATCTACCTCATTGAGAAGGATGGAAAGGCTCTGCTGTACAGCAATGACACAGGCCGTTACCCGGAAGAAACCTGGGAATATCTGATCAGCCATCCGGTGAAGCTGAACCTGGTGAGCTTTGATTCCACATTCGCTGTTGTGGACTGGGACAGCGGTCATATGGGCTTTGCGGCAAACGACAGGATCCGGCAGCGTATGATAAAAGAAGGACTTGTGGACAAAAATACCGTATATGTGGCGAATCATTTTACCCACAATTCGGGAGTAACCTATGACGATATGCTTCCTGCAGCAAAAGAATACGGCTTCCTCGTGTCCTATGACGGGATGGAGGTAGAGATATAGATACAGGAAAGGAGAGTCTATGCTGTATACAGAACGTGCGGAGCTGATCCTGCAGCAGCTGCAGCTCCAGGCGGTGGTCAAGATCAGCGATCTGGCGGAACTGATGCAGGTGTCGGTGGACACGGTACGCCGGGACCTGAAAACGATGGAGCAGAACGGGCTCGTGAAATGTGTCAGGGGCGGCGCCTGCCTGCCGGAATCCCTGGTTTCCCTTTCCAGCTTTGCGGGCCGGGAAATCATCAACATCGACAGAAAGCGGGAAGCGGCCAGAAAGGCCCTGAAATATGTCAGGCGGGGAAGCGTGATCGCGCTGAACTCGGGAACCACCAACACCATTCTTGCACAGGAGCTGGCGGCGAGAAACGATTCCTTTACGGTGATTACAAACAACCTTGCGGCCGTTTCCATTCTGATGCAGAATCCGTCCATCACCCTGATCGCCGTGGGAGGAAACGTGGATTCGGTGGAAAAGTCCACCTACGGATCGGAATGTGAGCAGGAGTTCGGGAAATACTATCCGGATACGGCTTTCCTTTCCATCAATGCTGTGAATTATCAGGACGGCTTTACGGATTTCCGTTTTCTGGAGATGGGGGTGATCCGGCTTCTTGCAGAACGTGCCAGGGAGGTCATCGCTGTTATGGACTCCAGCAAAATCGGGAAGAGATCCCGAAAGCAGGTTTTGTCCCTGCAGCAGGTGGACCGGATGGTGACGGATGACGCCGTGCCGGATACGGTACGGAAAAAATATGAGGAACAGGGACTTGTTCTGGAATAATGAAGAAACGGGCAGCGGACGGCTGGCAGATGGATATGCCGGCCGGCTGTCAGGGAAAACAGAGGACGTCTTTTTCGCTTTCGCGGCGGAAGAGGCGTTTTTTGGCGTCTAAAGATAGTTTTTACAAAGAGTTTACCGTTGCTTGCTGGAAAGTGCAGTATTTATGGGTTAATATCAGCGTGTAAACAGCAAAAAACAGCAAAAATAACGCAGCAAAATGCAAAAACAGGCAATGCAGGAAAAGAAAAAGGAACAGACAGATGGAAGAGAAGAAAATCAAAATGGTCGTATTCGACTGGGCCGGAACTACGGTGGATTATGGTTCCAGCGCGCCGGCGGAGGTGTTCGCCGAGATTTTTGAGGAGGCGGGAATTCACCTGACCAGGGAGGAAATCAACGGCCCCATGGGGATGGAAAAAAAGGCGCACATCCGGGCGCTTCTGTCTCTGGAAGAGGCGGGCAGACAGTGGGAGGCCTGCTGGCAGCGTCCCTGGAATGAGGAGGATGTGCAGGCGCTTTACGAACGGTTTGAGGAAAAGCTTGCCGAGGTGGTGGCGCGCTACAGCGTGCCCATTGAGGATGTGGTGCTGACCGTGGGGAGGCTTCGCAAGATGGGGCTGAAAATCGGCTCAACCACCGGCTATAACGCACAGATGATGGAAAATGTCATCCCTGTGGCCGAGGCGGGAGGATATCATCCCGACTGCATCGTGACGCCGGACGTGACCGGACAGGGAAGGCCGTCGCCCTTCATGGTTTTTGAATGCATGAGGCAGCTGAACGTATATCCGCCGAAGAGCGTGGTGAAGGTGGGAGATACCGTCGCGGATATCCTGGAAGGGAAAAACGCGGGAGCATGGAGCATCGGAATCCTGGAGGCATCCAATCTGCTCGGACTGACGAAGGCAGAATATGATGGCCTGAGCGAAGAAGAGCTGTCGGCGAAGAAGGAAGCGGCGCGCCGGAAATACCTGGAGGCGGGAGCGGATCTGGTCATCGATTCCATCCGGGAGCTTCCGGAGGCGGTGGAAAAGCTGAATCAGGCGGCGAAAGGAGAATGCGGCAATGAACAGCTATTATAATCCGGTCCATACCTTTCTGGAAAAGGGAAGCATCGGCCGGGTGCCGGAGCTCGTGCAGGAGCTCTGCCCGGAAGGGGGCCGGGTTCTGGTGCTGGCCTGGAGTGAGACGGTCTTTGAACTTCCGGCCATTGCCGGACTTAAGGAGCTTCCAGGAATCACGCTGCAAAAGCGCGTCTTCCTCGCCTCCAATCCCACGCTGGAGCAGTTGTTTTCCATCTATCAGGAAACGGCGGATTTCTGTCCGCAGGCGGTGATCGCGGTAGGAGGAGGCAGCGTGATGGATGTAGGAAAATCTCTCTGCTGCCTGTATGGAAAACAGATTCCATCGGAAGACGCCCTGCGCACCATGATTCAGGAAAAGGCGTTTCAGACGCCGCAGGCGAAATGGATCGGTGTGCCGACCACGGCGGGAACGGGAAGCGAGGTCACCTGCTGGGCGACCATCTGGGACCCGTCCAAAGACGCGAAGCGCTCGCTTGAATCCCATCAGAACTACGCCTTTGCGGCTGTCGCGGATCCGGACCTGATCCGGCAGATGCCCCTTTCCCTTGCGGTTTCCTCCGCGCTGGATGCGGTGGCGCATGCGGTGGAGAGCTGCTGGGCCAGAAATACCAATCCGGTGTCCCGGGCGCTGGCGCTTTCCGCGGTGCGCACCATCATGTCTCAGATGGACAGCCTTCTTGCCGGAGACAGGACAGCCTGTGACAGCATGTCACGGGGGAGCCTTCTGGCAGGGCTCGCCTTCAGCAATACCAAAACCACTGCCTGCCACTCCATTTCCTATCCGCTCACCATGCATTATGGGATTCCCCACGGAACGGCGGTCAGCCTTCTTCTGGCTCCCGTTTTCCGGCTCAACCGGGAAAACACGAAGCGGACGGAGGAAATTCTTTCAGCCCTTGGCGTGAAGGATGAGACGGAGCTGGAGGAGCGGATTCACGCGATTCTGCGCGCCGCATCCATCCCGGATTCCCTGGAAGAGTGGAAGGTGGAGAGAAAGGATCTGAAAACGCTTGCCGCTCTCGGCCTCACGAAGGGAAGGGCGGACAATAACCCGGTGGAGCTGACGCCGGAGTGCATAGAGAAAATTCTGGAAGACATCTATTCGGCAGAAAAAAGGAGAAAAGAGAAATGAAAAAGAAAATCGGAGCATTTGCGGCAGCGGCAATTCTTGGAGCCTCCCTCCTGCTTATGGCATGTTCAGGCGCATCAGAGGTGTCGGCAGAAACCGCCGGTACCAGTGGCGCGGATGCAGAAGAACAGGCCGCCGGTCCCGGCGGAGAGGATGGCGTTTTCACCATCGCCTATGCGCCGAACGAGTCCACCGAGCAGAGCACGGATGCGAGAAACGGTCTGGCAGAGGAGCTGAGCGCGGCGCTTGGCTGCGAGGTGGAGGAAATTCAGGCGAGCGATTACAACGCCATCATCGAGGCGCTTCGCACGGATAAGGCGGATATGGCCTACATGGGACCGCTGGCCATCGCCCTCGGCGTGGAGAGGGCAGGCGTGGAGCCCATCGTGATGAAGGCGGATGACGGAGATCCGGAGAAGGCAGTTTACCATTCCGTGCTCGTCACCAGCTCCGCCAATACGGACATCAATTCCATTGCGGATATCAAGGGAAAAACCATGGCCTTTGTGGACCCGGATTCCACCTCCGGCAATCTGGTGCCCACTTCTGAAATCATTCAGGCATTTCCGGAGGAAAACCTCAATTCGGATCTGCTTCATACCAACGGTGAGTTTTTTGAGGCGGTCAGCTATTCAGGCTCCCATCAGGCGGGGCTGCAGGCTGTGGTCAGAGGGGACGTGGATGTAGCTCCCATTTCCGACCAGATTCTGGAATCGGAGATCGCCAACGGAAACGCGGCGCAGGAGGATGTGAAGATCATTCATGAATCCGATGCGATTCCGGCGGAGGCAATGGTGGTGGCCGCTTCTGTGGACGAGGAAACGAAGCAGCTTCTGACGGAGTTTCTGACCTCTTATGATAATGAAGCCTATTTTACGGAAGTGATCAAAAATGAGGGCGCCCGCTTCATCGCCTGCGATTTAAGCGACTACGAGCCGATCATTGAACTGAACGAGGTCATTAACGCGGAAGAATAGGGATTTCGCGGGAAGGAAAGGAGAACTATGAAACCCATACTGAGATTTGAGCGGGTGAGCAAGGATTATCCGAACGCTGTACATGCCTTAAAGGAGGTTTCCTTTGAAGTGAGAGAGGGAGAATTTATTTCCGTCATCGGTCCCTCCGGTTCCGGAAAATCCACGGTGCTTCGTCTGATTAACCATCTGATTCCAATCACATCGGGAAAAATTTATCTGGACGGAGAGGAGGTTTCTGCGCAGAAGGGGAAGAAACTGCGCAGACTCCGCCGGAAGGTGGGGATGATTTTTCAGAACTATAATCTGGTTTACAGCCTCTCCGTGCTGCAGAATGTCCTTCACGGCTGCCTCGGCTATATGAGCGGCATCAAGGGGATTCTTGGGATGTACACGGAGGCGGACAAGCTTCGCGCGCTTGCCCTGTTAAAAGAGCTCGGCATGGAACAGTTCTGCTATAACCGGGCCTCAGACCTGTCCGGCGGTCAGAAGCAGAGAGTGGGGATCGCGCGGGCCGTCATGCAGCAGCCGAAGCTGCTTCTGTGCGACGAGCCGATCGCTTCCCTGGACCCTTCCAGCGCGAAGACCATCATGGATCTGCTGAAGGATATGGCAAAGAAGCGGAATATCGCCTGTATCGTCAACCTGCATCAGCTGGATGTGGCGCTCGCCTATTCCACCCGCATCATCGGCCTCTCCAAGGGAGAGGTGGTATTTGACGGGCCGCCGGAGCTTCTGACGGACGGAATCATTGAGCGCATTTACGGAACCTCAAAAGAAAATCTGATGATAGGAGGCGGCAATGAAAAAAGGGATATCGTTGATTGCGCATGATCAGAAGCGGCTGTATACAGGCTTCCTGGCGGCGGCAGTCCTGCTCTTTGTGCTCACAAGCCTCTATACGGAATTTAATCCCATGACGCTGGTCCGCAACGGGGATGCGTTCTGGTCCTTCATCACGGAGGATTTCCTTCCGCCTGCGCTTCCGAAGGCGAGCCGGATTCCCGGCGTGCTTTCCAGCGTGCTGGTAACGCTGGCTCTCGCCATGGCATCCACCACGGCCGCCGCCATACTCGCATTCTTTGTGGCGCTCTTTGGCAGCGAACGGATTTCTCCATTTCCAAAAGCGGCGAAATTCGTCAGAGGCTTCGCCACCTTTTTAAGAAATATTCCGGCGCTGGTATGGGCCTTTATCCTGTTTTCCTCTCTCGGAATCGGCACGGGCGTGGGCTTCGTCGCCCTCTGTATCACCAGCTTTGCCTTTCTGGTGCGCGCCTTTGTGGAAACCATGGAGGATGTGTCACAGGACTGTGTGGAGAGCCTGCAGGCTGTGGGGGCAAGCTTCCCGCAGAGAGTGGCGCAGGCGATTGTCCCGTCCTGTCTGAGCGGCTTTCTCTCCTGGTATCTGTACTGCATTGAGGTGAACATCCGGGCATCTACCATCGTCGGCATGGTGGGCGGCGGAGGTGTGGGACTGACGCTGTTTTCCTATATCAAGAGCTTTGAATACGACATCGCGCTCAGCATCATTCTGCTCGTCGCGGCGATGGTGATCCTGGTGGACCGGGTTACGGGCACGCTCCGAAAGAAGATTGCGGCATAGCCATGACGGCATGGAGGAAAAATGAAGGATTCTGTGATTGATTTGAGAAAAGAAGAAAAGAAGAGGGCGAGAAAGAAAATTCCGGTGGCATGCGCGCAGAGAAACCGGTTCATTCCGGGCTTCATGATTGCCTGCGCCCTGCTTTCCATACTCAGCCTGCTGTATCTTGACATCGACTGGCTGAAGCTGCTTTCGCGGACGCCGGAAATCGGAGGCGTGTTCTGGGAGCTTCTGCAGTTTGATTTTTCATCGATGGACGTGATCGGAAGCTCGCTGCTTGAGACGGTTTCCATTGCGGTACTTTCCCTGCTTTACAGCCTGGTGCTCGGCGTGATCTTCGGAATGCTGGCTGCGAGGAATATCCTGCGGCTGCCCTGGCTGTCCGTGTTCACCCAGTCCTTTTTCACCTTTCTGCGTGCGGTGCCCACGCCTGTATGGGTGCTTCTCATGCTGGTCTGCCTGGGGATGGGACCGGAAGCCGGCGTGGCGGGGCTGTGCGTCCATACCACGGCCTTTTTTACCAAATCCTTTGCCCAGAGCTTTGAGAGCATACCGGAGGAAACCATTGAAGCGCTGGAGGCGACCGGGACGGGAAGACTGAGCATCTTTACCAACGCGGTGCTTCCCGCCGCCTTTTCCCAGATCGTGGCCTGGACCGGAATGCGCCTGGAAACCAACTTTTCAGAATGCGCGATTCTCGGTATGGTGGGCGCGGGCGGAATCGGCTACGTGATTTCGAGAAATCTGCAGGGCTATGAGTACGGAACGGCCGGACTGGCCATCTTTCTGGTGTTCCTGATCGCCTACTGCATCGAGCGCCTGTTTGTCCGGGTAAAAAGGATGCTTTAAAGGCTGATATGAATTTGCGTGTTCCTTCATTTCCTGCTGTGAAAGTGCAGCGCTTTGAAGTATAATCAAGATAAAAAAGCTTGGAAACGGGAGGAATCAACGATGGAAAACAAAGAAAAGGCGATGGTTGTCCGGCAGAATCCGGGCATCAGCCGCGACGCGATCAAGTATATCGCCATGCTGACCATGTTCATCAACCACGCGGCCAACGCCCTGGTGCCGGCCGAAAGCCCCTGGTTTGAGGTGCTGACGGACATCGGCTATTTCACGGCGGTGACGATGTGCTTTTTTCTGGTGGAAGGGTATCAGTACACCCATTCCAGAAAAAACTATGCCCTCAGGCTTCTCATCTTCGCCCTGATCTCTCAGGTGCCCTATGTGATGGCCCTGCGGTTTGGCATGCTGAACATGCTGTTTACGCTGTTCTTCTGCTTCCTGATCCTGCATGTGCGCCACAGGATATCAAACGGCTTTGTCCGGAATCTGTTGGTGGTTCTGCTGGTGTTCGTCACTCTGTTCTGCGACTGGTCCCTGCTTGCGGCCATTTATACGATCCTGTTTGACCGGGCGGCCGGAGATAAAAGAAAGCAGGCGGTTTCCTTTGGCATTGCGGCCCTGCTGTTCGGCCTTCTGAACTGGATGTCGTATGCGCTGCAGATGGCGCCTCTGCCGGCCCTGGGACACGCGCTCATCTCCTGTCTGGGAATTGCGGCGTCGGGAATCGTGATTCTGCGCTTTTATAATGGAAAGAAGGGAAAGCGGAGCGGGCGCTTTTCCAAGTGGTTCTTCTATGTTTTTTATCCGGCCCACCTTTTCCTCCTGTGGCTTGTGCGGCTGGGCCTGGGAATCTGAGTCTGCGGTTTCCCTCTCATCGGGAACCGGATGAGGCAGAATGCGCAGAAAATGCCCGGAAAGAACGTTTGAAAAAAGTATAAAATTAAGAAAAGCGGAGAAAATCAAAGCAAACAAAAGCAAAATCAAGGAAAAAGCTTGCTCTTTCCCGCTAATGACGTTGCATAAAAATGGGTGAAAACATAATATATCTATAGTGTTTAGCACTCGACAAAAGTGAGTGCTAACAGCCTAAAAAATACTGGATCGAAAAGGATTCAACAAGGAGGCATTTATATGAAATTAGTACCTTTAGGCGACAGGATTGTATTAAAGCAGCTCGAAGCTGAAGAAACTACCAAATCCGGAATCGTTCTTCCCGGACAGAGCAAGGAGAAGCCCCAGCAGGCGGAAGTCATCGCGGTAGGCCCTGGCGGAATGGTAGACGGCAAGGAAATCAAAATGGAAGTGAAGGCCGGCGACAAGGTTATCTATTCCAAATATGCGGGAACCGAAGTGAAGCTTGACGACGATCAGGAATACATCATCGTAAAGCAGTCCGATATTCTGGCAGTGATTGAATAAGCAGACAGGTGCACGGCTTTTTTGCCGCACTTTTTGAAAAAACAAATTATGGAGGCTGATAATTATGGCAAAGGAAATTAAATACGGCGCAGATGCCCGTACCGCCCTGATGGCCGGTGTGGACCAGGTAGCGAATACAGTAAGAGTAACCCTTGGACCGAAAGGAAGAAACGTAGTTCTGGATAAGTCCTACGGCGCTCCCCTCATCACCAACGACGGCGTAACCATCGCAAAGGAAATTGAACTGAAAGATCCTTATGAGAACATGGGCGCACAGCTGGTTAAGGAAGTTGCTACCAAGACCAACGACGTTGCAGGTGACGGAACCACCACCGCGACCGTTCTGGCGCAGGCTATGGTGAACGAAGGAATGAAGAACCTGGCAGCAGGCGCAAACCCGATCATCATGAGAAAGGGTATGAAGAAGGCTACCGACTGTGCGGTTGAGGCCATCAAGAAGATGAGCTCCAAGGTAAACGGCAAGGAGCACATCGCAAGAGTTGCTTCCATTTCTGCAGGAAATGACGAAGTAGGCGCAATGGTTGCAGACGCGATGGAGAAAGTTTCCGGAGACGGCGTTATCACCATCGAAGAGAGCAAGACCATGCAGACCGAGCTCGATCTGGTAGAAGGTATGCAGTTCGACAGAGGATATATTTCCGCTTATATGTGCACCGATATGGATAAGATGGAAGCGGTTCTGGATAACCCTTATATCCTCATTACCGATAAGAAGCTGGCTAACATTCAGGAGATCCTTCCTCTGCTGGAGCAGGTGGTTCAGAGCGGCGCGAAGCTTCTGATCATCGCTGAGGACGTGGAAGGCGAAGCGCTTACCACCCTGATCGTCAACAAGCTGCGCGGCACCTTCAACGTGGTTGCTGTTAAGGCTCCCGGCTATGGCGACAGAAGAAAAGAAATGCTGCAGGATATCGCAATCCTGACCGGCGGCAAGGTGATCAGCGAAGAGCTCGGCCTTGACCTGAAGGAGACGCAGTTGTCCGATCTGGGCCGCGCAAAATCCGTTAAGGTTCAGAAGGAGAACACCGTTATCGTTGACGGTGAGGGTGACAAGGCTGATATCCAGGCCAGAATTTCCCAGATCAAGAAGCAGATCGAGGAGACCACTTCTGACTTCGACAGAGAGAAGCTTCAGGAGAGACTTGCGAAGCTGGCAGGCGGTGTAGCTGTAATCCGTGTGGGCGCAGCTACCGAGACCGAAATGAAGGAAGCGAAGCTTCGTATGGAAGACGCTCTTGCAGCTACGAGAGCAGCTGTTGAGGAAGGCATCATCGCAGGCGGCGGAAGCGCATATATCCACGCTACCAAGGACGTTGCAGCTCTGGCAGGTACGCTTGAAGGCGATGAGAAGACCGGAGCGAACATCGTGCTCAAGGCTCTGGAGGCTCCTCTGTACCACATCGCTGCCAATGCCGGACTGGAAGGCAGCGTGATCATCAACAAGGTGAAGGAAATGGAAAACGGCTGGGGCTTCGATGCTCTGAAGGAAGAGTATGTGGACATGGTAAAGGCCGGAATCCTGGATCCCGCAAAGGTTACCAGAAGCGCTCTGCAGAACGCGAACAGCGTAGCTTCCACGCTGCTGACCACCGAATCCGTTGTGGCTGACATCAAGGAAGAGACTCCCGCTGCACCTGCCGGAGCAGGAGCCGGAATGGGAATGATGTAATCCTTCCGAATCAATAGGTTTAGAAAGAAGTCAGAGGGCGGCGCCTGCCGGAAAGCAGGCGCCCCTCTTTTTTTATCCCAGTACTTCTCTTCACATCAAAAGTGTGATATGATGAGTGAAACGTTATCAGATACCGCTTAAGCAGGCCTTTCCGCGTGCGGTGGTGAAAATATGGAAATGAGAATATATTGTTACCATAGGTCCGGGATTTGTGACTTTTCACAAATTCTGTCTTTTTCCGTGGCAGCTGTTAACCTTGTCAGGAACAGCGTCTGCCGTGCGGAGGAAAGAGAGGCATGTATGATGAGCAACGAGAATTACTCCTGAAAATAGGAGATTTACTGGACGTAAAACTGGAAGAGCGCAGGACCGGTCGTTCGGCTGAACCTGTGCTCTTTTTATCATTGTAATGCCGCCCGACGGCGGCAAAAAAAGGAGGCCGGCACGAACTGCATTCGTGCCAAAGAATGGCTCACGCCATTCTTTCATGATTATAATGCCGCCTGACGGCGGCGAAAAAGGAGGAAGTATGACAGCAGTCATTTTTCTTGTTCTGGGTATTCTGTGCTGCCTTTACTGCATAGGCATATTCCTGTCGGGGGTATTCGGCTCATGGTTCTTTTTGATTTGGGGCGTTCTCGGAATCGGCTGCTTCGGCATTTCGGGAATCTTTGCTTTCGGTTTATGGGAGCGGCTTCCAGTTGGAATAAGAGGAACGGCGGCCATTCTGTTCAGTGCGGGGCTTCTTTTTTTCCTCCTGATCGAGGGGCGGATTGTGAGCAGGTTTTATGCGAAGGCGGAACCGGGCCTTGACTGCCTGGTGGTGCTTGGCGCGCAGATGCGGGAGAACGGGCCCAGTAAGGCGCTGCAGCTTCGGCTGGATACGGCGTACGATTATCTGGTGGAAAACCCGGATACGATTGTGATCGTTTCCGGCGGCAAAGGAAGCAACGAACCTGTCAGCGAGGCGCAGGGAATGTATGAATATCTGGCCGGTCGGGGAATTGAACCGGAGCGGATCCGGATGGAAGACCGTTCAAGAAATACGGTTGAAAATCTCCGATTTTCCAGGGCATTCATTGAAGAAGGAGCTTCGGTTGGTATTGTGACCAACAATTTTCATGTCTATCGTGCCGAACGGCTCGCTGCCGGCCAGGGATACGGGCGGGTACAGGGAATTGCCGCTCCCTGTGACGTCACATTTCAGGCAAACAATATGCTCCGGGAATTTTTCGGAAGTCTGAAGGACCGGCTGGCTGGAAATATGAAGCTGTGAGCGGTTACTGTTTTTGCCGGCAGGCCGGCGAACAGTGACTGCCTGCGCCGTGCAGCGGGCGGAATACATTGACTTATGCCGGGATAGATAATATAATAAATAATAGTTTTTTATGATAAAACAGCCACAAAAACGTATAAAAGAGAGCGTAAGCGTGGTCAGGGCAAAGGATGCCGACATGGAGGTAAGGATGAAGAAGCTGGAAGAGTACGTAAGATGTATTCCGGATTTCCCGGAAAAAGGAGTGATGTTCCGCGATGTGACGAGTGTGCTTCAGGATGCGGATGGACTGCACCTGGCGATTGACACGATGCAGGAGCTGGTGAAGGATCTGGAATATGACGTGGTAGTGGGACCGGAATCCAGGGGCTTTATCTTTGGAACCCCTATTGCATACAATAATCATAAGCCCTTTGTGCTGATCCGCAAGAAGGGAAAGCTGCCCTGTGAGACGGTTTCCATGGAATATGAGCTGGAGTATGGCACGGCAGTGATTGAGATCCATAAGGACGCCATTCGGCTGGGACAGAAGGTGCTGATCGTGGACGATCTGATCGCCACCGGAGGAACGACCGAAGCGATGATCCGTCTGGTGGAGTCGCTGGGAGGCCAGGTGGTCGGTGTTGTGGTGCTCATGGAGCTGATGGGCCTGAAGGGCAGAGAAAAAATAGCGGGCTATCGTCTGGAGTCCGCAATCCAGTATGAGGGAAACTGATGTCACAGTTCGCATATGATGCAGAGACCTGTGACGGCTGGCTGTCCGATGAAAGGGAAACTGCTGTGCGTGCCTGAGTTTTCAATGGCTGCAGGCTGGATGTGAGAGATGCCGGTGTGATTATGAATAAAGCGGTTATGACGGAAGAAAAGCTGACAGAAAGCGTTCAGGGAGAAGGCGTCGTGCAGGCTCCCGCGCAGAAAGAAGAAAAGACCAAAATCGTATATGAGGGCGGCGGCAGCCTGGATGCCAGACCCGGCCAGGACGGTGAAGGGGTTCTCATTGACGACGGACGCATTGAGGCCATGAAGGAATACCTGAGCCCGGAAGAGCTGTACCAGGATCTCATTGCCAGGGTGCGCAGATACCATCCGTCGGATGATATCACCATGATTGAAAAAGCGTATCAGGTGGCCGCGAAGGCACACGAGGGACAGGTGCGCAAATCCGGCGAACCCTATATCATCCACCCGCTGTGCGTGGCCATCATTCTTGCGGATCTGGAACTGGATAAGGAGACTATTGAGGCCGGACTTCTGCACGATGTGGTGGAAGACACCATCATGACGGTGGAGGAAATCACGAAGGAATTCGGACCGGATGTGGCGCTTCTGGTGGACGGCGTGACCAAACTGCAGCACATCAATTTCCGCAGCGATAAGGAGAACGGGGAAAGCAGAACGCCGGATCAGCAGGAGGTGCAGGCGGAGAACCTGCGGAAGATGTTCCTCGCCATGGCAAAGGATATCCGTGTGATCATGATCAAGCTGGCGGACCGCCTGCATAACATGCGAACGCTCAAGCACCAGCCGCCGGAAAAGCAGCAGCGCATCGCCAGAGAAACCATGGAGATCTATGCGCCCATCGCCCAGCGGCTGGGTATTTCCAAGATCAAGGTGGAGCTGGACGATCTGTCCTTAAAATATCTGGAGCCGGAGGTCTACTACGATCTGGTGGACAAAATCGCCATCCGCAGAAGCGAGCGGGAAGCCTATATCCGCCAGATCGTGGAAGAAGTGGAAGAACACATGAAGAATGCCGGCATCAAGGCCCGTCTGGACGGAAGGGTCAAGCATTTCTTCAGCATTTATAAAAAGATGAAAAACCAGCATAAGACGCTGGATCAGATCTATGATCTGTTTGCGGTTCGGATCATTGTGGATACGGTGAAGGACTGCTATGCGGCCCTGGGCGTGATCCATGAGATGTATAAGCCCATTCCGGGACGCTTCAAGGACTATATCGCCATGCCGAAGGCGAATATGTACCAGTCTCTGCATACCACGGTGATCGGGTCCTCCGGACAGCCCTTTGAGATTCAGATCCGCACGGTGGAAATGCATAAGGCTGCGGAATTCGGTATTGCCGCCCACTGGAAATATAAGGAAGCTTCGGACGGCAAGAAGGTGGAGGCGCAGGAGGAGGAAAAGCTGGCCTGGCTGCGTCAGATTCTGGAATGGCAGCGGGATATGTCCGACAACAAGGAGTTCATGAATCTCTTAAAGAGCGATCTGGACCTGTTCTCCGACAGCGTGTACTGCTTTACGCCCACCGGTGATGTGAAGACCCTTCCTGCAGGAAGCACGCCCATTGATTTCGCCTACAGCGTGCATACGGCGGTGGGAAACCGGATGATCGGCGCCAGGGTGAACGACAAGCTGGTGAACATCGACTACGAGATCCAGAACGGAGACCGGGTGGAAATATTGACCTCCCAGAACTCCAAGGGACCCAGCCGGGACTGGCTGAACCTGGTGAAGTCCACCCAGGCCAAGAGCAAGATCAACCAGTGGTTCCGAAACGAGTTCAAGGAAGAAAATATCGTGAAGGGCAAGGAAATGCTTCTCGCCTACTGCAAAGCGAAGGGCCTTTCCGCCGCCGATCTGTTAAAGCCTCCCTACATGGAGGCCCAGATGAAGAAATACGGCTTCAAGGACTGGGATTCCCTGCTCGCCGCTGTGGGACACGGCGGGCTGAAGGAGGGGCAGATCCTGAACCGTATGCAGGAGCTTTACGACCGGGATCACCCGAAGGTGCTGAGCAACGAAGAGGTGCTGGCGAA